>NZ_JAMXOT010000036.1 GCF_024220515.1 Oscillatoria sp. HE19RPO | reverse complement strand
CCAACAAATAAATCATCCTTGCTTTGATGCGATCGCACCTAACAAGGCTCTTTTAGCCCGCGCAGGCGGGCTTTGTCCTGTGAGCCTCCAGGCTTGAGCCTGCGGGTTTTTTGAAGGTTTTATTTTTTGGAGTTCCCTAAATCAATACACCTTGACAGGGCTAGGGTTAAAACTCCCGCCGGTTGGTGCCACCCACAGGTTTTTAACCCCCGCCGGGTGTTGCATCAAACAATTCCGGTAGCCGATCGCGCAATTCCTGATTCAACTGAGGGAGGCGATCGCGCAGGGACAAATACCACTGGTGACGTTCCCGGTAATGCTGAGAAAGCAAGCGATTTTCAGCCACCCACTGATAAGCATTCTGCCCTAAACCCCTCCGCAAATCCAGATCCACCATTAAAGATTCCAACTTTTTGCCAAACTCCGCTTCGGACCGATAAATTAACCCCGTTTCTCCCTCAATAATCGTGTTTTCATACACCGTCGGACTCGCCACCACGGCCACACCATGACCGGCACATTCCAGAAACTTTAAATCCGACTTCATGCTATTAATTCGAGTCGGCGTCAAAGGCAGCAGCGCCACATCACAACTATGCAACACCTCCTGATAAGTTTCATAAGGAGAGAAGGGTAAAAACTCTTTATTCTTGACCTGCAACTGGTCAAAAAACTGGCGATCGTGCAGCACTTTTACCCGAACCTGCTGCTGATATTTTTGCAAAACCCGATTCAACTCCGGCATAATCGGTTGCCAATCCGCCTCGCGATTGAGCGCCCCAAAAAAGATAGTACAAGTTTGGTCTTCAGAATAGGTTCGTTTCGGCGGTAAATAGCCCAATTGATTTTTAAAGACTGCCACATTGGGATTATATTGGCGTAAAAAATCAGTCAAGGGTTCCGTAGAAGTTTGTACACCATGACAACCGCGATAACTCAGAAACAGATTCTTTTCATATTCCGGACGACGCAGGGGGTCATCATCAATTTCGGCAATAATTAAATAGCCTAATTGCAACAATTGCTTGAGTTTGACCACATCCTCGGGATAGTCCATAATCGTGCGCTGCCAGATAAAGACTTTTTCCTCTTGAGGGAGTGCAGCATTCAAATTGGCCGATCGCACCTCCGAGAGAGTTCGCACCCCAGGAATCGTGGAACTGAGGCGATCGGGTTCCAATACCCGAGGGCGATCGCATCCCGTCGGGGCCATAATAATCGTCTGAATTAACAACCGTCTCGGCGGCACTTCCGACTTAATTCCTCTCACCACATATTGAATCGCCCCCGTCTGAGTTTCAAACGCCTTTGGGTCAATTCCTAACCCTTGAACCACCGGGGCCATTAACTGCTGGAACTGTTGAAACGCCGGAGGTTTTCGTCCACGAGTTTGAATTTCATAACTCTGTAACCCCGCCTGAAGGAATAACTTTTTCACTTCATCTAACGTAAAAAACCGTAAATGAGTGCGATCGAGCAACCCTTGGTCCTGATACTCCCAACTCCCCCGCAACAAATTAACGATCGCCGTCCAATGTTGAATATTCGGAATACAAGCCAAAACCTGCCCCCCCTCCTTCAACCACTTCACCTGATGCTGGAGAACCCGCCAAGGATCAACCAAATGTTCCAACACATCTCCATACACCAAACAATCAACCGACCCCGCCTCAAACTGTAACCGTTCATCCTCCAAATCCTCCACATTCGCAACAATTACCTCATCCAACCGTTGCGCCGCCACCGCTGCCGCCCCCTCATTAATTTCCACCCCAATATAACGCCCATGAGGATTAATCCGCTTATATTGCATCCCCATCGCCCCGGCACCACAACCCACCTCAATAATCACCGCCGCATCCGCCGGTAAAACCTTCAACAAATCCCGATTCACCCGGTCATAATAATCAAAATCAGTCATAAATCTCTTCTCTAAATCCCTTCCGTGAAAATCCGTGAAATCCGTGGTTCAAATCTCCCCCTCCCACCTCACCAACTTCCTAATTTTGTCACTCCAAACCCTTCCAAAATGCTCCACTTCCAAAAAATTAGCCATCGGAGGTGCCGGTTTATAAACCTTAAACGTCCGCATAATTCCCAAAGTCGCCGCACTTTCCAAAGGACCCACAAACCGAGTATCGCGGTCTAAAAAATAGGGTTGCTGCACCCAGTATTCCATCTGTCGGGCATTTAAGAAATAACAGCCGGAATGGGGATTACAAGTGCGTTTAAAGGTGACAGATTGCCCCATAATGATGCCAGTAAGTTGGGGTTGTTCGCGAACATTTTGATAGGGTGCCGTAATTTGGGGGTGGAGTTCCCCATCGATGTAGGTTTTGCCGATGCCGGGGTGGGTGGATTGTTCATAGCGGTTGGGTTGGAGGAGATGGCGATCGCCTGCTTGTTGGGTAAACCAATTCAGCTTGATAAAAAACCAGGGGTCCTGCAAAATTAGGTCATCTTCCAGAAAACAGTAATAATCATACCCGCCTAAGCGTTCTTTCAAGAGTGCCTGACATTCAAATCCCAGCAGTAGGGGTTCGGCATCCGTGGGGTGATGGGTCCATAAATGGGCAGGCAGAGGCAGGCGATCGAGAATATGGTAGCCTTGGGTCGTGCAAATCACAATCTCAATGTCAGTCTGTAGGGATTGATTGGCGCCGATCGCAACCCGCTTGGCATAATCCGTGGCATACTGGGAGTTTCCAAATAACTGGTGCAATGCGGTGAGGTTTTGGGTGAGTGCTTGGATGCGAGGGTCTGGATCATTGCGTTGAGCACCATATTTGCCAATCCCATCCGGGTTGAAAAAGTGAGCCAGGGTAAATAGGATCCGCATAGAAATTTTAGGCTTTAATTCCGATGAAGTTTGAGGCTTGTTCGCGACAGTTAATGACGACCTTTGCCACAATTTTAGATCCAAACCGTCACGGGACGGCGATTGAAATTGGGGTAGGAACCCAGGATTATTATTTTGAGGATTTTGTCAAGGCGGGGTTTCCCACATTAGCGGTGGAACCCGCCCCGGCAGAGGAATTACGGGTTACTTGTCAGCAGTTGAATGTCCCCCTGGAACAAGCGGCGATCGCTGAAAAAAATGGGGAAGTTACTCTGTATTTGGGGGAATACCAAGGTCAGCTAAATGTCAATTTGAACTCCTTAAATCCGGATTGGTGGGGAGTGGTTAACCCGCAACAGTCTGAGTCTCCCAGTCAGAGGAGAACCCCCGCCAGCCTGAATGTGCCTGCGTTTACCTTAAAAACTTTACTACAAAATCGGGGAATTGAACGGATTTCTCTTTTAAAAGTTGATACAGAAGGCAGTGAATTTGGCATTATTAATGGACTGCGGGAGATTCCCCCCCAAACGTTACCGAGTTTGGTGCAATTTGAATATGGTGGGGGAGGCGATCGCCAGAGTCAAGAAGGGGGATGGAACCCCAAATATTTTCAGAGTACCCTGGATTGTTTAGAGGTACTAAAAGCCCTGGGATATGAATGGTTAGTGCTAATTGACCGGGAGTTACCCCGTCCCTGTTCTTTTGCGCTGCAAGAGATTACTAATTTTGCAGATATTTTTCATCCCCTGTCCCATGTCGGCAATGCGATCGCCTGCAAAACTCGCGACATCACCTCCCAAATTAACTTAGACTCCATTTGTCAGCCTTATCTTAATTATTCTAACAAATTAGCGCAAAGTTTGGTCAATCTAGGTTCATCTAAAATTGTCCATTCCTTTAAATATATTCTGCCTTATGTCATCATTCATCAGTACAAAATAAAACGTCGTCCGTTGCGCGTCTTAGAATATGGACCTGGATGTAACACCGAGCAGTTTATCAAATCATTAGTCTGTCAGCAAATCGTGTCTGTCGAAGACAATGCGGGATGGTATGAAAAATTCGCACCCATCGTCAAATCTGCTCAAGACATCGACATTGACTATCGATTAATTGAGGTTAAAAGTGAAGAAGGAAAAGCCTATTTAGGGGGACATTGCTGGACTGAATCCGAGATTTTAGAGTATTGCGAATATCCCCTGAAATATGGCCCAGGCTATTTTGATATTATCTTTATCGATGCAGGCGATCGCCAGGACGAAGTAACTATTAAAGGTCGCACATATCCCGGTTGTCCCGTTCGCAATCTCTGTTTAGAATTGGCCCATACCCTATTAGCGGATCGGGGAGTAGTTGTTCTCCATGATGTACCCGGTCCCTTTCCTACCATCAATCGGTCCTTAATCGCACCGATCCAAACCTTTTCCGGGGTTAAAAGTTTCCCTAAAGTTTGTACAACTCTTTTATCTAATTTTCTAAATTTAGACGATTTAGAAGGGTTTATTTCTAGTTTTTATCCCCAGAAGAGTCCCCAAGATCCGGAGATTCCTTCTAGTCCAGAGAGGGCGCATTCTAAACCCAAAATGTTGGACTTATCCCAACTCTTAGAGGAGCATTCTATCACCCCTCGGGGAGTCATTCATGTGGGGGCAAATGAAGGTGAAGAACTCAAAAACTATTATGAGATGGGCATCAAAAAGACCTTATTGATTGAAGCCAATCCAGCAGTTTTTAAGGTCTTAAAAGCCAAAGTGAGTGGCGTTCCCAACCTCATCGGGGTGAATTGTGCCATTTCCAATGTCAATGGAACTGCCACCTTGCACGTCACCTCAATGGATGCAGCTAGTTCTATTTTACCCTTGAAACGGGTGAAAGAATATTATCCTGAGATTCAAGAAACCCATCAAATTCAGGTCCAATGTAAAACCCTGGATACTCTGCTAGAAGAATTAAGGTTGAATCCAGGGGATTTTAATCTGTTGAATTTAGATATCCAAGGTGCAGAATTTTTAGCCCTTCAAGGCGCAAAAAATCTGCTGCAACATATCGACGCGATTAATACCGAAGTCAATTACGAGGAACTGTATGAAGGGGCGCAGTTAATTGACCAAATCGATGAATTATTAGCAGAATCCGACTTTGAGCGCGTGGCAACGGTGACCCCCTATCATCCGTCCTGGGGGGATGCGTTTTATGTCAAAAAGCCCTTAATTACCCTGTCTACCCTGGGTACTAATGGACGGTTTGCTAATCAACTGTTTCAGTATGGGTTTTTGAAACTTTATGCTCAAACCCATCATCGGCGGATAGAAACTCCCGAGTGGATTGGACAGTATTTATTTGGACATCAAGACCCCCCCTTGTCTAAAAATTTACCCGAAGTTAAAGATGTCAGTACCCGCCCGGATGACTCACCGATTTTGCAACGGGAAATTCCCTTAAAAAATGTCGATATTTGGGGGTATTTTCAGTTTCATACTCAGTATTATGCCCAATATAAAGACGAGTTTTGTCGCCTGTTTGAACCCGTTCTGGAAGTCAAACAACAACTGCTTCCGGTGCGCGATCGCCTCCTTTCCCAAGGCAAAACCATTATCGGATTGCATATCCGACTCAAAGATTATGGCTTTTCTTACTTTTTCATCGCCCCCCTAGTCTGGTATAAAACCTGGTTAGCTCAAATCTGGGACACTTTGGAACAACCTGTTTTATTCATTGCCAGTGACGAACCGTCCAAGGTCCTGCCGCATTTTGCCGAATATCAACCTGTTACTGCCAAATCCCTAGGGGCCGACTTACCAAAAGCCGACTTTTATCCCGATTTTTACTTACTAACTCACTGCGATATCCTAGCTATTTCTAACAGTACCTTCTCCTTTGTCGCCTCCATGCTCAATCGCCGGGGAAACTGCTTCATGCGTCCCCAATTGTCTTCTCAATCCCTGATTCCTTACGACCCTTGGAATAGCGAACCGATTTTGCATGATGCCAAAGTGCCGAGGAAGTATGAACCCGCCTGTTTGCGACCCCTGCGAGAGCAAATCGCCGATCGCTGGTTGAGTTTAACCGGCGATCGACTCAAACTCAGCTATTTGAGTGGCGTCGGTATCGATGCGAAAATTCTACTCGATAAAGGGGTAAAAAATGAACCCTTGACGGACAGTGAAAGAGAGTTAGTCCAACGATTAATTTCAGAAATCAGCCCCCGATTGGATCAGCCCAAAGCGATGCAATCCTTTCTCGTGGCGATGTTATATCGAGATGCCTATCAACTTCCGTTACCCTATAACGGCGCGGCGATTCCTAAGTGGTTTTTTGCGGATTTTTGGCGCTTTCTATTTGAAGCCCCCAGTGCCTTTTCGGAACTAGGAGAACCGGAACAATACTTTCACTACATTCAGGGATTGGTCAATTACCTCCATTCCTTTATGGTGCAAAATCCCCATTCAGAGTTGTGGCGGTATATTGCCTTATGTTTTATCCAATCCCATAATTTTAAAGCCCTATCCGCTTGGGAAGGGAATGGGTTGGAAATTGCCCAAAAACGGGGGGAAATTCTGGAATTGACCCTAAAAAATTTGGGGCAGACCCTGGATTATGATTGTCCCCCGCGTCCTCCTTCTCGGGAGAAAATTCGCTTGGGAATTCTGCAACATAACTTTTTTGCGGCGAAGGAAACCGTGGTCACTTTGGCTGCCTTTGAGCATTTAGACCGAGAGAAATTTGAGGTCCGGTTGTATGCAGTCGCATCGCAAGAGACCCCCATGCAACAAACCTGCCAAAATTGTGCAGATAGCTTGGTGAAACTGCCCCAGAAATTGAGGGACCAAGTGGAGAAAATTCGCGGGGATGAGTTGGATATTCTGCTAATTGGTAGCGACATTTCCAGCAATACCAATGCGATCGCCGCCTTAGCTTGCCACCGCTTGGCCCGGATCCAATGTACCGGGGCCTGGGTCCCCACCACCACCGGACTGCGCCAGATGGATTACTACATTACCGGGGATTTGATGGCAGGACCCAAGTTCCAAGACTACTATCAGGAACGAGTGGTCACCATAGAAGGGTCCGGACTCTGTTTCGCCCGTCCCCAAACCCGGACACCAGAGCAAATCCCACCGACGCGCCACCGTTGGGGGACTTCCGAGGGAACCGTCATCTTCATTTCTGGGGCCAGTACCAACAAAATCGGTCCTCAGATTCGAGAAACCTGGGCCAAAATTTTGGCGGCAGTGCCTAATTCGATATTGGTGTTATATCCCTTTGGAGCAATGGGGGCCAAATTTTATCGCACCAGTCCCTACGACAATCAGACCCAAATGGTATTCCAGAGATATGGAATTGACGCCAGGCGGTTCGTAGTCATAGAGCAGTTGAATTCTTTGGAGGAGTTGAAAAACTGTTTGCAGCAAGCGGATTTGTATTTAGATGCTTATCCGGATACTGGGGATTTGTCCTTAGTGGATCCGTTAGAAGTCGGACTGCCGATGGTAGTTCGGGAGGGGGAAGCGCCCCAAACCCGGCGATCGCCTGCCCTATTGCGAGAGTTACAGCTTGGAGAATGGATTGCTCAAAGTGAATCTGCCTACATTGACTTAGCTGTGTCCCTAGGGACGAACCCGAGGCAACGAGAACAGTATCGGCAGCAACTTCACCAGGGCAATACAGGTCCCTGTCTGGATACCCGAGCTTATTCCGCCAAAATCGGAGCACTCTTGGAAAAACTGGTTCAAAACCCAAATTGAGCCCAGGGGAAGGAAAAATAGCCTAGAGGGACATCAACTGTGGGGATCGGGGTTCAGTTGGGCAACCTGTGTAAAGAAACCAATCCCGGTTGACTAGCGTCCCCAGTAGTAGAGAGAACTCAATAAAGTATCTACTAAGATAGTAAATAGCCGTCAAAATTTTTTTCAGGGCAGCAACGTCAATCGGTAAGGGTCAGACAACAACGGGAGCAACGAGGGGATGAGCGATGGACGCAATGTTCAAAGGTGCAGTTAATCCTTCATCCTAACTAGCTTCCTTCATCTTGCCCGAACGGGTAAATTTATATGGACCCGTTCCAAGACTGCCATCCAAGCGAGTATGAACGGCTGTTTATGATGGGAGAGCATCACCCAATTGCCCGAAACCCAACCCAAACTCAATTCAGGAAACAAAAAGTGCTGGCAATGCCAACTAGGATTGGTTATATTTGTGGTCTTGTAGAGGTTGAACATGAGTGACCTTTTCCAAGTTGGCGACATAACGATTAAAGCCGAAGACATACCCGCCTTATTAAAGCGGTATCAGTTAGATCAGCAATTTTGTCGGGGTGTCGTCCTAGATCAAGGAATCGCCGAGGCGAATATCACGGTAAGCGATGAAGAACGCTTAAGAGCGCTTGAAGACTTTGCTGTGCAGCAAAAGCTCACCTCCCCTGAAATCCGGGAGGCGTGGCTCAAAAGCCAAGGCATGACCGAAGAACAGATGCAGGAGTCTGTGGTGCGACAGATATTGATAGAAAAATTCAAGAGAACAACCTGGGGGCCAAAAGTTCAAAGTTATTTTATGACCCGCAAAAGCGACTTGGATAAAGTCGTTTACTCCTTAATTCGCACTCAGGATGCGGGTCTGGCCCAAGAAATCTACTTTCGGATTTCTGAAGGGGAACAAAGCTTTGCAGATGCGGCTGCCGAATACTCAAAAGGCCCAGAAAGCCGAACGGGGGGATTACTGGGTCCTGTGGCGGTCTCTCAACCCCATCCCCTGATTGGTAAACTGTTATCGATTAGTCAACCGGGGCAACTCTGGCCGCCTCGACAATTGGATGTATGGTTTGTGATTATTCGATTGGAAAAATTTATTCCAGCCCAACTGGATGACAATATGCGTCGGCAATTAATCGACGAAATGTTTGAAGTTTGGTGGCGAGAACAGGTGCAAAAAGTCGGGTCATTGCAGTCTATCGCGGGTTAGGCGCTTCGGAACGTTTCATCATGACATCAACAATCGATCTCTCTCAAATTTCAGAATTTTTAAAGAAAACGGCCCCATTTAATCGCCTCGGCGATCGGGCTTTGGAAAATCTGGCCACCCATTGCGAACTGTTGCGGTATCGGACGGGTCAACCGATTTTTGAGTTGGGCAAAATGCCGACTCAAGTGGCGGTGATTTACGAGGGCCAAGTGCGGGAATTGGCCCATGACCAACGCAGTCAAAGCATGGTCAGTTTGCGGTTAGCCGGTCCGGGAGAAATTCTCGGGTGGGGTAGCTTGATTCGAGGGGTAGCTGTAGATAGTGCGATCGCCTCTCGGGAAGTGATTTGTGTCTGCATCCGGGCCAGTACGTTCCTAGAACAGGTGAAATCGGAAAACGCTCTGCGAGAAGCCTTTGAGCAACAGGCGGCCTTGAATGAGGTGTTTGAGCTGCTCTCCGGGGAACTTCAGCGCCGAGCCGATGCCACGACCAATGCCAAAGACTTGACCCTGCAATTCCAACCCCGGGCGGTGGTCATCAACATCCCCAAAGGGAAAGCCAATCTTACCGAACTCGATCGCGAGCATCTCTGGTTTCTCAGCAGCGGGACCATCGGTGAATTTGAAAAAGGCAGCCGCCTGATGGTGGATGCCAACACCATTGGCAAGCTCCCTTGTCCCGATGGGGCTAGAGTCGTGGGCTTACCCCTGTTTGATGTGGCGGGAGAGCCGGTGACTCCCCAGGACAATGGGGGTGCGATCGCCGATTCCCATAGCGCGATCGCCCCGACGCCAACTGTCACCCCGACAGTCGTCGATGCCATTCCCTACGCCCCCGATCGCCCCCCGGTGATGGAAGCCGAAGAAAACACCCCCCGGGGCAAAGTTAAATATCCCTTCATGCGGGGAAAAGGCCCCATCCAAGGGTCTTTGGCCTGTTTTCAAATGTTGGGGAAACAATACCAGATTCGGGTGCGCCGTGACGTGGTGCAGCGCGTCTTGGAAAATCAATACAACTCCCACGGCAAACTGACCCTGCAATCCTGTGGGTCCGTCGCCGCCATGATGGGATTTAACGGACAGTTAGTCACCGTCCCAGTGGAAGTCCTCTCCCGACTCAAAGCACCGGCAATGATTCGCTGGGAAAATAGCTTTGCCCTCTTATTCAGCGTCAGCGATCGCGAAGTCGTTGTCGCCATCCCCTCCAAAGGCATCATTCGCCGCAAACCCCAAAAATTCATCCAGGAGTGGCAACTCTCCACCCCAGCAGAAGACGGCAAAGAAGGCACCGAACAGGTCCTCCTCCTCGTCCCTCCCGCCGAAGACAAACAAGACACCTTTAACTTCTGGTGGTTCCTCCCCGAACTCGGCAAATATAAAAGCGTCCTAGTCCAAGTCTTCCTCGCCTCCTTCTTCGTTCAACTCTTTGGGTTAGCCAACCCCTTAATCACCCAGGTGATTATCGATAAAGTCATCGGTCAAAGAAGCCTAGACACCCTGAATATCCTCGGCTTATTGATGGTTTTAGTCGCCGTATTTGAAGGGGCCCTCACCTGGTTACGGACCTATTTATTCGTAGACACCACCAACCGCATTGACTTAAGCCTCGGGTCCCAGGTCATCGACCACCTGCTGCGACTCCCCCTCGGCTACTTTGACCAACGGCGCGTCGGTGAACTCGCCGGACGGGTGAGCGAACTGGAAAAAATTCGCCAATTCCTGACCGGGACCGCCCTCACCGTCGTTCTCGATGCCTTATTTTCGGTGATTTATATCGCCGTCATGCTCTCCTACAGCCTCCTGATGACCGCCGTCGCCCTAGCCGTCGTCCCCCTGATGGCCCTGTTAATCGCCGGGGTCTCGCCCATTGTCCAACGGCTGTTACGCAAACGGGCCGAGCGTTACGCGGATACCCAGTCCTATCTCGTCGAGGTCCTCTCCGGGATTCAAACCGTGAAGGCCCAGAACATCGAACTCACCTCCCGGTGGAGTTGGTACGATCGCTATGCTCGCTATATCAGCGCTGGCTTTAAAACCGTCGTCACCTCCACCACCGCCAGTTCCATCAGTACCTTACTCAATAAAGCATCGGGTCTGGCCCTGCTCTGGGTCGGTGCTCATTTAGTGCTGAGTGACCCTCCCCAAATGTCCTTGGGTCAGTTGATCGCCTTCCGGATTATCGCCTCCAACGTCACCGGGTCCCTGCTACGCTTCGTGCAAGTCTGGCAAACCTTCCAAGAAACCGCCATGTCCGTTGAACGTCTGCGGGATATCTTAGAAGCGCATCCCGAGGCCGATGAGAAGGACCGCAGCAATATCCCCATGCCTGCGGTAGAGGGAGCAGTCCGATTTGAAAATGTGTCCTTCCACTTTCCCCAGAGTAAATCGCTGCAATTGGCGAACATTAACCTGGAGTTTCAACCGGGTCAGTTTGTCGGCATTGTCGGTCAGAGTGGTTCCGGTAAGAGTACCTTGATGAAGCTATTGCAACGGCTTTATGAACCCACAGGCGGTCGGATTCTGCTCGATGGCTATGATGTATCTAAGGTGGAATTGTATTCCCTGCGCAGCCAAATTGGCGTCGTCCTCCAGGATACCCTCCTGTTTAATGGGACAGTTCAG
The DNA here is from genome assembly GCF_024220515.1 of Oscillatoria sp. HE19RPO. Classification (GTDB taxonomy): domain Bacteria; phylum Cyanobacteriota; class Cyanobacteriia; order Cyanobacteriales; family Laspinemataceae; genus Laspinema. The sequence continues at coordinate 85,907 of NZ_JAMXOT010000036.1, read as the reverse complement.
GACAATATCGCCTTGACCAATCCTGATGCCTCCACCAATGACATCATTGAAGCGGCCAAAATTGGGGTTGCCCACGAGTTTATTATGACCCTGCCCAATGGATATAACTCCATTGTGGGAGAACGGGGTTCCTCCTTATCCGGGGGTCAGCGCCAACGGATTGCGATCGCCCGGACGGTCCTCCAAAATCCCCATCTCCTGATTTTGGACGAAGCCACCAGCGCCCTAGACTACAATTCCGAGCGCCTCGTTTGCGAAAACCTCGCCGAAGCCTTTAAGGGTCGCACAGTCTTTTTCATCACCCACCGTCTGACTACCGTCAAAAAAGCTGATGTCATCCTGATGATGGACCAAGGCGCAGTGGTGGAACAAGGCACTCACGATGAATTAATGGCTCTCAAAGGTCTCTACTATTGCCTGTATCAACAACAGGAATCCCAAGTCTAGGCATGAAATGGGCAGAATCAGAGATGAGGGCAAAATCCCCCATCTCCCAATTCTCCCCCATCTCCCAATTCTCCCCCATCTCCCAATTCTCCCCCATCCTTCTAAAACCTAGCTACTAAAACCCATGAAATCAGCAGTTTTCGACCAACCTGTTATTTTAGAACGCCCCCCGATATGGTCTAGTGTTTTCATCTGGTTAATTATGGGGATGACCGCTTCGGGCGTCGGTTGGGCGGCCTGGGCGCAAATCGATCAATCCGTTGCCACCATGGGTAAATTAGAACCCCAAGGTGCAGTAGTTGAAGTGAAGCCCCCAACCAGTGGTGTGGTGCGGGAAATTCACGTTCAAGGTGGCCAGTTGGTGAAAAAAGGTCAACTCTTGGTGACCTTGGACCCCACCAGTCCTGAAGCGGATGTGGAGTCTCTCAAGCAACAACGAGACGCCCTGATGCGAGAAAACCAGTTTTTTACAGCAGCACTCAGTGGGAATACCGTAGGAGAAGCGGGTTCAGAACTGGAAAATCTGACCAAACTTCGAGCGAATTTAATTTCGGAAACCCAATTTTTACAGGCACAACTCAATGGGGCCGCTGTCGCCAGCAATGGAGGCGACTTCGACCTCAATCAACAGCAATTGTTAATCGCGTCTCGAAACGAATCTCAATCTCGGGAACAAGCGGTGTCATTACGGGTAGATGAGTTGGAAAAACAACTCAACCAGGTGAACAACCAAATTCCCACCGCTCAAGGTCAAATTGCCATCTCCCAAGGACAATTAGAAACCGCCCGCAGACAATTAGAAAGCGCCCAGCGGCAATTGCCCAACGTGATCGACCAATTGGAGAACGCGAGAAGACAATATGTGGCATCGCAACAACGCCTAGAAAATGCCAAACAAGACCTCCCGAAAGCTCGGGAACGGTTAGAAAATGCCCGTCGCCAATTACCCAGGGCCCTGGAGCAACTTGAAACTGCCCGTCGCCAAATACCGACTGCTCGGGCGCAACTGGAAACGGCAAAACAGGGTCTGGCGGTCAATCAAAGTATTATGGGCCGGATTCAACCTGTGGTGGCAGAAGGGGCATTGTCTGAACTGCAAGAAGAGCGCCAGGAACAAGAAATTTTGCGCTCTCAAGCGGAAGTATCTAATCGGGAAGCGGAATTGTTGAGTCGCCAGCAACAACTTGCCGCCCAGGAAGCTCAAATTCTGACCCAGCAAAATGAAATTTCCTCTCGGGAAGCCGAGGTGCTGCGAAGTGAAGATGAGATTGCCCGACGGGAAGAGGAACTGTTGCGTTTTCGGAGTGAAATTTCGGCTCGGGAATCAGAAATTTTACGGGCTGAAAATGAGATTGCGGCAAGGGAAGGGGAAATTTTGCGCCTGCAAAATGAAGTGCTTTCTCGTTCGGGAGAAGTCGATCGCCTCTTGAGTGAACGAGAACGGCTGAATGTGGCGATGGCGCGATCGCGTCAAGAGGTCCAAAATACCCGCGCTATTTCTCAGCGCGATGTGTTAACCCGCATTGCCGATAATCAAAAACGGATTTCTGATATTAATGGACAACTCAGCCGCTTAAAGCTGGAAAATGACAAGCGGATTTCCCAAATTGACGGCCAGTTAGCCAAGGCCAATTTGGAACTCCAGTATCAAGAACTCAAGGCTCCAGTGGATGGGTATGTGTTTGATTTGAAACCCAATTCTCCCGGATATGTCACCCTGGCCCAATCCCCGGAACCGATCTTAAAAATTGTTCCGAATAACGAACTCGAAGCCTCGGTTTACATCCAAAACCAAGATATTGCAATGGTGTTAGATGCTCTGCGGAAGAGTCGAGCGGACGGAAAAGAGGGAGTCCCAGTTGAGATTAGTATCGAAGCTTTTCCGGCCACGGAATATGGTACGGTTCGAGGTGTGTTAACCTCGATTGGTTCTGATGTGTTGCCTCCCGATGAAACCCGACGCTTTTATGCCTTCCCCGCAACCATTGTTTTAGATAGTGAAAAGTTCTTGTTGAATAATGGACTGCAAGTTGAGCTTCAGTCCGGGATGGCCGTGCAGGGTAATATTAAAATTGGCCGCCGCAGTGTCCTCCAGATTTTCTTGAGCCGGATGACGAATCAGACCCGCAGCATTGAGACGGTTAAATAATCTTTGCGGAATAAAGTGTCAAGTCGCAAGGAATAAGGTTGAGACTTGACACTTCTATTTTTGCTGAGGTTAGGATAACTGTTCTTGGGTGCGATCGCGATAAACCTGGGCGACTTTATCCTCGGGATTTTTACACAAACACCGTTCAAAGAGTTCCTGGGCTTCCTCCGGGGAGTTTTGGTTGTAGTAAAATAAGGCAGTTTCAAAGTCCTGTTTTGTCTCTAGCTTGGACACTTTCAGATCCGGTGGATCGGCATCGAACACTTCATAGACGGTGACTAATTCTGATTTTCCTTTGACTTTCACCGTCTCGATTTTGCGAATTCCATACTGAGCCGGATTTTTTAACCGGGAAAAAGTGCCCTCCGAAATTAACAAGGACACATCATATTGTTTAGTAAGTCCTTCAATCCGGGAGGCTAAGTTGACCGCATCTCCGATCGCCGTCCCATCCATGCGCGTTTTTCCCCCAACAGTTCCTAACATCAAATCCCCGGTATTGATGCCAATGCCAATTTTTATCGGCAGTTCTCCCAAGGCGAGGCGATCGCGATTATATTCCCCGAGGCTGCGGATCATGGCAATTCCCGCTTGCACCGCATCATCGGCTTCTCCATTAAATAAAGCCATAATCGCATCGCCAATATATTTATCAATAAACCCATGATTCGCTGCGATCGCCGGTTCCATCCGGGACAAATACTCATTAATAAACTTAAATGTCTCTTCCGGCGTCAACCGTTCACTTAAGGTTGTAAAATCTCGAATATCTGAAAATAAAATTGACATCGACTGATTCACACTATCGCTCAGTTTGACATCAATAATGCTTTCTTTATTCAGCAGGTATAAAAATTCTCGGGGAACAAACCGACTGTAAGCTAAGTTAATATGCGAAAGTCTTAAATGGGTTTTAATCCGCGCCAATAATTCATTTTTGGAAATCGGTTTTGTCAAATAATCATTCGCCCCAGACCCAAACCCTTCCACCAAGACATCAATTTGAGTTTTAGCCGTTAACATCAAAATCGGCACTTCCGTCGCCGGAAACACATCCCGCAATTTTTGACAGACTTCTAACCCTGTCATTTTGGGCATCATCACATCCAATAATATCAAATCCGGCTTAAACCCGCGCTCAATCACCTCTAAGGCATCCATCCCATTAGAGGCTTGAGTAATTGCATAATTTTGTACCGAAAGATGATTCACCAACACTTGCAAATTGACCGGCTCATCATCCACAATTAAAATCTTAAATTGTTCCGAATTTTCATCCTCATTTAAGAGCGTTAAGGTTCCGATTGACTCCTCGGGGGATATGGGCGCTTTACCGGAGGAATCAAAACTCGGAGTGAATTCTTCCTTGATAATTTGCGTGGTAATCCCTGGGGAACGCAACGGTTCCCCATCGGTTTCCTCAACGGAGGCGATCGGCAAGGTAAAGGTAAATCGAGACCCCACTCCCACCGTGGATTCAACCGTGATTTCCCCTCCATGTAACTCCACAAGCTGCTTCGTAATCGATAACCCCAATCCCGTGCCCCCGTATTCCCGCGCCGTAGAACCATCCGCTTGTTCAAACGACTCAAAAATTCGCTCTACCTTGTCCTCGGCAATCCCAATTCCCGTATCCAAAACCGTAATTGCTAAATAGTTAGAATTATCCGGAGTATCCGCGACGGATTCGCGCAACTGCGCCGATACTTCGATGACACCTTCGGAGGTAAATTTAATCCCATTGGCAATTAAATTTTGTAAAATTTGCTGGACCCGATTTTCATCGGCTAACACTAACGGAACCTCCGCCGGAATTCTGTTGATTAATTGTAAATTCTTAGCCCCAATTAAAGGCTGACAGATAGAGAGGGTAACTTCTGCAATTTCTCTCATGCCAATCGGCTTAAGTTGCAGTTCAATGGTTTTATGTTTTAACTTAGAAAAATCAAGCAGGTCATTCACCAGATGGACGAGGCGATATCCACAGTAGACAATCATCCCTAAATTTTTCTGTTGGAGGGAGGTCACCGCGCCTGCGGCCCCATCAATTAGCGACTCCGCTAGACCAATAATGCCATTAAGCGGCGTTCGTAATTCGTGAGAGGTATTGGCGAGAAACTCATCTTTGAGGCGATCGAGGTGTTTTAAGTCCAAATTCGCTTGTTTGAGGGCATCTTCACTATTTCTGAGGGCAGTGGTGGCGCGATTGACGGCATCCTGGAGTCTTGCCGGTGCACTGACTAAAATAAACACTAAACCCCCAGCTAATAGGGCTAATATGGAACCCCCGAACCATAACCAGCGGGAAAAGGGGGCAGTTAGCGGCCATCCTTCTGCTGGGATTGCCGCTAATTGCCAGGATCCATTGGGCAGAATCACCGATAACAACACCGGACTTTGCTTAAAAATTTGAGGGTCCCCAAAAAATACCCCTCCGGCAGCCCCCAATCCATCATTCCCTCGGATGGCATATTTCAGTTGGGAATCCTTACCCAGCAATCCAGCCTCAGTAAACAGAATATCGCGATCGATAATAATCCCCACCATCCCCCAGTAAGACCCACTTCCTGGCTCTGCACCGGGAGGGGTCAAAAATATTGGGGTGCGACTAATAAACGCCATCCCTTGCGGAAACAGGTCCACAGGTCCAGCCAAAACCGTGCTGCGGGTATGAATCGCCCGCAAAATTGCCTCCCGTTCCGAGGGAATACTCATCGGATCAAACCCGATCGCCGCCTCATTCCCCGCCAGGGGATACATATGACTGACAACGGTATTTTCATACAGGGCAATACTGCGAATCCCCTGTTGCTTGGCGACAATCACCCGCGCTAGGTTATCAAACTGCTCTGGATCAATGTTGGAATTGAGGGCGCTAATATAAGCGACTAACCCCCGTTCCAAAAACAGCCGCTGGTTTAACCCCTGTTCTAATCGGGCACGGATGGCGCTGACTTCATTCAGGACATTGGCGCGATGCTGCTGTTTCCAACGCTGTTGTTCAGAATAATTAAGGACTCCTACTCCAGCTAACAGCAATGCCACGGTGACGGATGCTGCCAGATAGGGAAGCAGACGCCCTTTCATCGCCCAATTTACAGATCGGGTTAAAACGGTGTTTGGGAAATATTTATCAAACAATTGGATCACCATAGAGGATAAACGCCAAGGCGTTTAAGGAAACTACCGCGCTATAAGGGAACTCCAAAAAATAAAATATGCAAAAAACCCGCAGGCTGTTCGCGAAGCGTTCCGCTAGGAAAGCCTGGGGCTACACGGACGAAGCCCGCCTGCGCGGGCTACAAGAGTATTCTATAGTCATTAACTCTCGGATTTGGATGATTTATTTGTTGGAATACCCTAAGGAACGTACACGATCTGAATTCTTGAGTTCTGGGGATCAAGAATGCGAGTGGCTACCCTGAACCTTAACTTTGATAGCACCCTCCATCCAGGTCCCTCTGTGTCCTTGCACCCGTTGGGGTGGTCACAGTCTTTGGATAGGTGTTCTTAAGCCACTGTACCCTTGAGTTTAACGGACTGGAAAATGAGTTATAAATTTTAAACCTCTCGGTTTAACGGTGAGCAATTCTGATAAATTGATGAGCGAGCTGAGTTTAAACCCAAAAACTCCCGGTTGCTATCCCTGAAGCTGTTTAATGAACATAATTCCCACTGATATTCCTGATGTCGTGATTATCGAACCGAAAGTTTTCGGCGACGATCGCGGTTTTTTCTTGGAAAGTTATAACCAACGCACCTTTGCGGAAAAAACCGGCATCACCGCCGAGTTTGTCCAAGATAACCACTCGCGATCGCGCCAAAATGTCCTGCGCGGTCTACATTACCAGATTCAACAGCCCCAAGGAAAATTACTCCGCGTTGTCGTCGGTGTCGTGTTTGATGTGGCGGTGGACATTCGCAAAGACTCTCCCACCTTCGGACAGTGGGCCGGTTGTCTCCTCAGTGCCGAAAACCACCGCCAGTTCTGGATTCCGCCCGGATTTGCTCATGGGTTTTTGGTGGTGTCAGAAATGGCGGAAGTGCTGTACAAAACCACGGAATATTACGCCCCACACCATGAACGCTGTATTCTGTGGAATGATCCAGATTTGGGCATCGATTGGCCTTTGAATGGGGCCACTCCGATTTTATCGGAAAAAGACCAAGCCGGCCTGCTTTTGAAAGATGCGGAAGTGTTTGCATGACCCAAATTTTACTAACCGGGATTATGGGTCAATTGGGACAGGAATTGTCTCCGATTCTGCAAGCGGTGGGTGAGGTGACGGGGTGCGATCACCAAACCCTGGATTTAGCTAACCCGGACTCAATCCGTCACATCATGGCAACGGTCAAACCTCAAGTGGTTGTCAATTGTGCGGCCTATACGGCGGTGGACAAAGCGGAAACGGAACCGGACCTGGCACTGGCGATTAATGGCACTGGAGTGGGAATTTTGGCGGCTGAGTGCCATCAATTAGGGGCGCGGTTGATTCATGTTTCCACAGATTATGTCTTTGATGGCACTCAGTCTCATCCCTATCGCGAAACCGACCCCACCCATGCATTAGGACAATATGGCGCATCAAAACTTGCTGGCGAGGAAGCGATTCGCCAGGTGGGGGGAGATGCGATTATCCTCAGAACCGCTTGGGTTTACGGGACCGGGGGTTCGGGTAATTTTGTGAAAACGATGCTGCGCTTGGGGTCCCAACGGGAGGAATTAGGGGTGGTGACGGATCAAATTGGCAGTCCCACTTGGACGGGGGATTTAGCGGCGGCGATCGCCTCGATGATTCAGTTGTCGATTCCCTCGGGGACTTACCATTACACCAATAGCGGGGTTGCCAGTTGGTATGATTTTGCAGTCGCCATCTTTGAAGAAGCCCAGGCCCTAAATTTTCCCCTGCAAATCAAGCGGGTTAAACCCATTTCTACCGAAGAGTATCCTACTCCCGCCCGTCGTCCCGCCTATTCGGTCCTCTCCCTGGCTAAAATCGCCGCAACTTTGGGAACTTATCCCCCCCACTGGCGACAGGGACTCAGACAAATGCTCCGGAATTTTAGCAGTTAATTATTGATATGAAAGCACTGATTCTGTCCGGTGGAAAAGGCACTCGACTCCGACCTCTGACCTATTCCGGTGCTAAACAGTTAGTGCCGGTGGCCAATAAGCCGATTCTCTGGTATGGCATTGAAGGCATTGTGGCTGCCGGAATTACGGAGATTGGCATTATTATTAGTCCGGAAACCGGGGAAGAGGTGAAATCCCTGACCGGGAATGGCGATCGCTTCGGTGCCAAAATCACCTATATTTTACAAGAACAACCCGCAGGTTTAGCTCATGCGGTGAAAATTGCTCGGCCATTTTTAGGGGATGCTCCGTTTATTATGTATCTCGGAGATAACTTGATTCAAAGGCCGCTGAATCCGTTTTTGGATAAGTTTAAAGCTGAACAATTGGATGCTTTAATTCTCCTGCGTCCCGTCGCGAATCCCAGCGCCTTTGGGGTGGCAAAAGTGGATGAGAAGGGGAAAGTTTTAGCATTAGTTGAGAAACCTAAAGACCCGCCGTCTAATTTAGCTTTAGTCGGAATTTACTTTTTTTCTCCCCAGATTCACGAGGCGATCGCCAATATCCAACCCTCCGCCCGAGGAGAGTTGGAAATTACCGATGCCATTCAACGCCTGATCGACTGGGAAACCTCGGTGGAATCCTGCACCCTAGAGGGGTGGTGGTTGGATACCGGGAAAAAAGATGACCTCCTCGAAGCGAATCGGATCATCCTGGATACGCAATTAGAGGCCCAAAATCATGCCGAAGTGGATGATAAAAGTCAGATTATTGGGCGGGTTCAAATTGGGGCAGGGACGAAAGTGATTAACAGTTCCATTCGCGGTCCGGTAATTATTGGCGAAAATTGTTATCTGGAAAACTGCTTTATTGGTCCTTATAGCAGTATCGCCGATCGGGTGAAGTTAATTGAAGCAGATTTAGAACATAGCGTGGTGTTGCACAGTGCTCAAATCATTGGCATTCATCAACGATTGGTGGATAGTGTGATTGGCAGGCGAGCACAATTGACCGTCGCCCCCCGACGACCCAAAGCACTCCGGTTTATGATTGGCGATGATTCTCAAATAGAATTACCGTGATGGGGTGGATAACTGCATCCCCATGAAAATAGCCCTCACCCTAAATCCCTCTCCATCCCCCCTACCCCCCTTTGAAAGGGGGGGGGAGAGGGACTTTGAATCTGGCTCCCCTTCTCCCAAAATGGGAGAAGGGGTTGGGGGATGAGGGAACCAATATAAACCAAAATTGGGAGAGGTTATCCTTCATCCCCGTTAAGTTGGTCAATCACTCGATGGAATGTCAAACCAGGTGCTTTATTTTGTAACCGTTAATTATTATTCTACCGAGTTAGTTGAGCAATTAATTCAATCCATTGAGGACAGTTCTACCCTGGAATATCAGGTCATTATTGTTAATAATTCACCGGGGGACGGCTCAATTTACCAGGTGGAACGCGAGTCTACGGTGATTTTGGAGTCTGGGGAGAATGTCGGATTTGGGGCGGGGTGCAATCTGGGACTGGATTGGGTGTATCAGCAAGACTCCCAAGGGATTGTCTGGTTAATCAATCCGGATACTCTGGTGGGATCGCCAGGATGGGAAAAAGTCGCGAATTTATTTGCCGCTAATCCCGAAGTGTCTATTTTAGGTACAATTGTTTATGAACCCACCGGGACTCTTTGGTTTGCCGGTGGGGTATTTATTCCGAGTCAGGGTGCGATTCTGGAAAAAAATCTGTTGAGTCTGGAGGCGGATGCCGATTATGTCCCTTGTGACTGGGTAACGGGTTGCAGTTTATTAATTAATTTAGGACAGTTTTCCGAATGTCCGACCTTTGACCCCGATTACTTTCTCTATTATGAAGATTTTGACTTTTGCCGACGCTATGCCGCTCAAGGACATATTATTGGGGTGACGCCCAAAATCAGCCTGATTCATGCTCCATCTTCGATTACAGATACCCAGGTTAAAGATAAATTCAAACACAGCACCTACAGTTATTTAAGAACAATGGAGAAATACAGTCCAAAACGAGTTTTAATGGGTCGATTGTTGCGGTTAATGGCTCATGCCCTAATTCTGAGTTTTGTTAAGCCGGAGATTGCCCGAGGAAAGTTTGCGGGATTGGCTCAATATTATCAGCGATCGCCTCTAGTCCAAGCCCTCCTCTCTCACCTGAAAATGAGAGGTTCGGATGTTTACTTTGGATAAAACAATCGTGTTCGCTCTTGACCTGTAGTTGGACGTCACGCAAAAAATCCGAGGTGCACGCTCTTGACTTCCCTGTCCATTAATCTGTCTTTTTTGATTCCCAAACCTACGGGGATTACCACTTATGCTAACCAAATTGTTCCTTATCTGAACCCTCTGGAACCGACTTTATTAATTGGGCGGGAATTAGCGCCTTATAATTGTTATTTAGTTCCAGAAGATTTAACCCCAGATTATGGCAAGAAAGGTCATCTGAAGCGGTTGTGGTGGACCCAGAAACATCTGCCGAAAATTTATCAAACTCTGCGATCGCAACTGCTGTTCTCCCCAGTACCGGAAGCCCCCTTGTTTTCGGTCTGTCGGTCTGTGGTGATGGTTCATGATTTTATTCCCCTGCGCTTTCCCAACAAGCGCTCTCCCTTAACCTATTATCATCGCTATTATATTCCCCTGGTGTTGCAGCAAGCGACTCATATTGTTTGTAATTCGCTTTCTACTGCCCGGGATATTAGTAATTTTTGTAAAATATCCGTAGATAAAATTACCCCGATTCCCTTGGGATATGATGCGGATAACTTTAAATTTTTAAACTTACCTGTTAGTAATTATTTTCTCTATGTGGGTCGCTGTGACCCCTATAAAAATCTGCATCGATTAATCGCAGCCTTTGCGAATATAGCCCAGGGTTCAGACTATGAATTGTGGTTAGCGGGTTCTGCTGACCCGCGCTATAGTCCCGCCCTTCAAGAACAGGTCAAAGAGTTGGGATTAGGTGACCGAGTGAAATTTCTGGAATATGTCCCCTACGAAAAATTGCCCGTGTTAATGAATCAGGCGATCGCCCTGGTTTTTCCTTCTTTGTGGGAGGGATTTGGGTTGCCTGCCTTAGAAGCAATGGCCTGTGGGACCCCGGTGATTACCTCCAATCGGTCTTCTCTGCCGGAAGTGACTGGGGATGCGGGAATCTTAGTCGATCCCTACAATATTCGCGAAATTGCCAGTGCCATGCTGACGGTGGCCCTGGGTGCCACCACGCGATCGCGCCTCCGGGAACTGGGTCTAGCCCGTGCCAGTCAATTTAGTTGGTCTAAAACCGGAATCTCCACAGGAGAAATTTTAAAAGACTATCTTTGACTATCTTTGAAAGATGAACGCTCAAGGATGAAAAAAATCCTGAAAATTCATCCCTGATCCTTCTATCTTGAGACGCTGAACCGGCTGAACTCCGGATTTCAGCTTTTTACTCTTGATTTAGTAGGATATTTCTGTGGAAATGCTATTCTCCACAGTGAATCTATTATTTTGGTGTGTGTGGAGTGAATAAAATTATGGTAACAACTCCAGCCTGGACGCAAGGCTCTGGATCAAACGGCTCATCCTTAACCCTCGCCGGGGTGAATGGGTCTAAATCGGTACAAAACCCCAAACCCAGTGGGGGTAAAGAAGTCATTAATCGCCTTTCCCTGGTAGAAACGGGAATTTATCTGCCGAATACTCCTTTATTTGGGACCGATGGAATTCGCGGACGAGTGGGAGATTTTCTGAATGCACCCCTCGCCTTGCAGGTCGGATTTTGGGCCGGTCAGGTCCTGAAAGCCCAAAGTGGAACAACGGGTCCGATTGTTTTAGGACAAGATTCTCGCAATTCGAGCGATATGTTAGCAATGGCCCTCTCTGCGGGGCTGACCTCGGCAGGGTTAGAGGTTTGGAATTTAGGATTATGTCCGACCCCCTGCGTGGCCTACTTGACGAGCGTTTCTGAGGCCATTGGTGGGGTGATGATTTCGGCGAGTCACAATCCCCCAGGGGATAATGGAATTAAGTTTTTTGGATCCGATGGGACGAAGCTACTCGGCGCGGTGCAAAAGCAGATTGAAGCCGGGATCCGAGGGCAGATGGACTTGGCCGGTTTGACAGGGGCCTGGGGACATCAGTATTATAGACCGGAGTTAGTGGCGGATTATGCGAAAGCGTTGCAACTGCCGTTGATTTATGGTAATGGGACTGAGGAATTGCCATTACAGGGAATGCGGATTGTTTTAGATTTGGCCTGGGGTGCAGCGGCGATGTTGGCCCCGGAAGTGTTTCAGGCATTGGGGGCTGAAATTATCTGCTTGCACGATCGCCCCGATGGCGATCGGATTAATGTCGGCTGCGGTTCCACCCATCTGGATGTCCTGCAATCCTCGGTCAAGGCTTACAATGCGGATATGGGGTTTGCCTTTGATGGCGATGCCGATCGCGTCTTAGGGGTAGATGATAGAGGCCGCCCGATTGATGGAGATTATATTCTATATTTGTGGGGACAGACCCTAGAACAGTCCGGTCAACTCCCGGATTCAACGATTGTGGCTACGGTGATGTCGAATTTAGGCTTTGAACGGGCCTGGGAAAAATTGGGGGGTAAACTCCTGCGAACTCCCGTCGGCGATCAGCACGTTCATGCAGAAATGCTGCGTACCGGGTCCATGTTAGGCGGTGAACAATCCGGTCATATCCTCTGTCGCCACTATGGGGTAACGGGAGATGGGGTGATGACGGCGATTCATCTGGCAACGGTGGTTAGACAAAATGGCGGTTCCCTGGCGCAGATGGTGGATGAGAGTTTCCAGACTTATCCGCAATTGTTACGAAATGTGCGAGTAGAAGACCGCGATCGCCGCATGGATTGGGAGAGTTGCGAACCTGTGCAAATTGCGATCGACCGTGCAACAGCAGCAATGGGCGATCGGGGTCGGATTTTAGTGCGCGCTTCGGGTACGGAACCCTTGATTCGGGTGATGGTGGAAGCAGCAACAGCGGACCTGGCGAATTATTGGACGGAAAATTTAGTTCAAATTGTTGAGCAACATTTGGCCGCTTAGAGTTGAATTATCCCGTTAAGTTGCTGTCTTAAATCAGAATAAATTTAGAAAAGAAGGCGCGAGCGATCGGGTCTTCTTTTCTTTGTTTGGGGAAGCGTTGGCAGGGGGAGAAATGCGGGAGAAACAGAACTCGCAGTAATACTCCATCCAATTGTCAAAGGTCTGTAAAAACCCGCAGGCTGTTCGCGGAGCGTTCCGCGTAGAAAGCCTGGGGAAAAACGCGGACGTTCGCGGTGCCTGCGCCGGCTAATTCCGAAAACCTATTTTGATCAACCGGATTTTGTATTAGCTAAGATTTATATAGCCAGTCTAAATCATTTTGTCATCTTTCTTCTCCCCTCTCCCGTTCTGGGCTGCCAACGGTTGGGGGCCGCCATCGTCCATTGCCAAAATGATTTAGGGTTGCTATATAAGAAACCGGGTTTCTAAGCCACAGGAGAAGTTATGAACATTAAATTAGTGGAATCGTTAGCCCAAGTGGTTCAATCACTTTCCCCAGAGGAGCGATCGCTCTTGGAGGAGAAGCTCAAAGCACACCAGGACCAAACCTCAGCCGAGGGAAAAGAGCGTCCTTTGTATGAAACCGTTTATGAAAGGGCCAAAGCGTTTTATGAAACCGCCACTCCAGCAGAAAGGGCCAAAGCGTTTCGGGAGTGGGCCCAGAGTCACCCGCGCAATCAGCCCTATTTATCCGATGAAGCCATTAGCCGAGAAAGCATTTACGGAGAAAGGGGTTAATGTCATTTTTGATTGATACTAATATTCTGTTGCGGAGTGCGGACCCTACCCATTCCATGCACGCCGATGCGGTAACAGCGACAAATATTCTGCTTGATCGAGGGGAAGATGTTTGTATCATTCCCCAAAATTTAATTGAGTTTTGGAATGTTTACACCCGCCCTGCGGACAAAAATGGGTTAGGGCATACCCCAGGGGAAGCCGCTGCCGAAGTCAATCGGTTAAAAGGGCTTTTTTTGCTGTTACCGGATACGTTAGCTATTTATTCTGAGTGGGAACGGTTGGTGCTGAGTTATGGGGTGAGGGGAGTTAATGTCCATGATGCGAGGTTGGTGGCAGCAATGTTAGTGCATGGATTGACTCATATTCTGACTTTTAATATCAAGGATTTTGCCCGGTATGCAGAAGTAACGGCAGTGCATCCGATGGAGATGCGATCGCTCTGAAGTGAGGGGCTAAAATTGCGGCGATCGCTCTCCATATTCTAGGCAGCGGCAGCCAAAAAAGCCCGGTTTCTGCTCTATTCCACGGCATGACAGGAGAATGTATGAATATTAAATTAGTGGAATCTTTAGCGCAAGTCGTTCAATCTCTTTCTCCAGAGGAGCGATCGCTTTTAAAGGAGAAGCTCAAAGCACAGCAGGAGCAAAACTCAGGGTCAGGAAAAGAGCGTCCTTTTTATGAAACCGCCACTCCAGAAGAATGGGTTAAAGCGTTTCGGGAATGGGCCCAGAGTCACACGGGCCATCAACCCTCTTTCTCCGATGAAGCGATTAGCCGAGAAAGAGGGTTGATGGAGCAAGGGGCTAATGTCATTGAGGAGAAGGTTAGGGTTATCAGCAGATGGTATAATAGATAGAGGATAATCTGGTGTTAATTCCAGGGATAGCAGTAGTCATCCAGTAAAATCCCAGAAAATCCCATCACTGTATTTTGTTAGAGGTCGTCAAGATGTTATCAAACGATATTATTGCTCAATCCATGAAGCAGAGAATTGAGCAAGTCGTTACAAATTTAATGGAAGAATATCCATTTTTTAAAGAAGATATTGACTATTCAGAAATGGTTAAATACTTAACCATTGTTTTTAAGCAAAATTTGCCAGTTGCCGAATTTAATAGGATGCCGGATGGGCAGCTCGAAGAACAGTGCAGCTTGATTATGGCCACAGAAATGTTGTCAAAAATAGGGGATGAACTTAGCCCAGCTCAAATGGCCATATTTGATGAAGCGGTGCAGGGTGGTTAATAAAGCCTGCTTGATGGATTATTTATTGGATACTAACATTATTTCTGGGATGATTAAGCGCAATCCTAAAATCCTCTCAAGAGTTGCGGCGGTTACCTCTCAAAATCGAGAAATATTTATTAGCTGTATTACTTATTTTGAAGTAGAGCGAGGGTTGTTAGCTGTGGATTCTCCCCAACAACGACAAAGGTTTAATAATATTTGTCAAATTTATCCAATTATTTTATTGGATGATTTGGCAATTTTACAGAAAGCTGCAGAAATTCATGCAAACCTGAGAGTGCGGGGTTTACCCATTCAAACTGAAGATATTTTGATTGCGGCAACCGCTATTATTAAAGGTTTAACCCTGGTTTCTAATGATAGTGACTTGTTGAGAGTTGAGGGATTGAATTTAGAGAATTGGCTAAATTTATAAACCAGATGGATGCAACGGTAGTGGCAATTGCTAAACTATAGGTAACGAGTTAGAAAAATCTCAGGAGGTTGGGGTTATGAGTCCGTTATTAGCGCAAGTGTTACGGGAAATTGAGCAACTGAACCGAGAGGAACAATTGGAGGTGATTAGCCATGCAACGGAGCAACTGAAGCGGCAAACGGTTAAACCAAAAAAACACAAGCTGAGTGAGTTTAGGGGGATAGCGCCCAATTTACTAGAGGGGCGGGATGCTCAAGATTGGGTTAATGAGGTACGGAGTGAATCCCAACAACATCGCGATCGCCTGTTGGAAAGCAAACATAAAGATTGAAGATGCTCAGGAGTGGGTGACCCGCATCTATTTTGGTAGCTGGCTGTGAGGCGTTTTTAACGAATGATGGGCAACTGAGGCGGGTAACAGAATTGACAATTATCCTGGTGAGTGAATTAGAGGTTTAATCAGCCGATGAAGGTCAGGGAATTAATTAATATTTTATCGCAGTTTGACCCAGAAACGCGAGTCGTGGTGGCGGGATATGAAGGGGGATTTAATGACATCACGGAGATTCACCCTCAAAGGCTCCGGCTGAATGTAAATCCAGAGTGGTATTATGGCAGTCATGGGTTAGCAGAGGATGAGGAAATCCGGAAATTATGGCCGGATGCACCTGTGGTGGAGGCTGTTTCCCTCATGGGCGAGAATCAAAATTCGGAATAGTGGAACAGTTGCGATCGACGCATAGGCGCTTTGGAATTTTCGCTTATATTTGTTTCAGAAACCCGGTTTCTGGCGGCAAAAGAAACCGGGTTTCTGCGATAACTTTGACCACAAGAGCCAAGATTTATTGGAGAAACCCGGTTTCTGAAGCATCACTAAATCACATCGGGCAACTCGCGTTCTATAAACCACAAGCGAGGATAGCGGTAAATGGAAACTGTCACCAATATGGCGATAATTTCCATCGTAATAAATAGGAGGCCAATCCCGCGACCTGGACCCACGCCCAGGATTTGTCCGATGCTGCCTGCGAGTAAACCGTCAGCCGCCATGAGAGGTTCAAAGATGCGATCGGCTAGAGGGCCTGCTATAACATAAGCCAGAGGGATACAGGAGAGTGCGATCGCACCCAATTCTTGCCAAAACCCGGTTTGATGCAGCACTGTATTCGGGAAAAACTTCAGGGAGCGATCGGTTATGGGTAAAGGCGATCGACCTTTCTCCCAACGGTGTCTATTCTATTGTGGAAACGGAGCGATCGCTTCGCCTGGTTTTACGGGGATCTCCAGGATTCTAAGGGTAGCGCCTTCACCGCTTGCATTCGTTGAAAATCGCTGTCCGCTGAAACGATAGTGAGTCTGTTGCGTAAGGAAATCGCGGCAATCCACAAATCGTTTTCGCCAATCCCCAAATTTTCAATCCGGGTTTTTCTTCGCTTACTTTTTTCTTTCGGCCCAAAATGTTCTAAAATTGCTGCTTTAAATTCACCGTAGATATTGGCGGTCTCTTCATCAATCAAATAAAGGCGAATATCTTGGAGAAAAGTTTTAATCTGCGCCAGATTCTTTGATTTCTGTTGGGAATTATAAGCCATATAAATTAGTTCTCCCGAAACAACGACGCAGGTAGCCACTTGTGATTCTCCCACCTGGGCGATGCGGTTGATTACCCTAGCATCTCCCTGAATAATGCGACTACAGTGGTTGGTGTCTAGCAGATACAAGACTAAAACTCCAGAGGTGTGCGGTTCTCGTAAACTTTCTGTAGGCAATCTTCCAAGTCATCACCCGCCCAAGTTCCTGTATGTCTTAACAAAGAACGACCGGAAGCCGGACGAAAAGATGGCGGATTTTCTGGAGATTGGGACGAAGTTTTTTCAGGGAGAACAGTCACGCGCACCCGTCGTCCAGCAAGCTCTGCTGAATGAACGATAACTTCTTCCCACGTTCCTTCTATTTCTAGCGTTTTTTTAGTCATTGTATCACTTCTTTTTTAGCTTAAGTATGGGGTTTATTATAGCGTCAATGGTGTAAATCTTTCAAGTGCTTTCTAGCCTTGTTTTTCAGGATTTGAACTGCCCTCGCTCTTCGTGCAGAAGAAGAGATGAGCGAGTCAATGGGCGATTGATCGCCACCCTTCAGAACCCCACCCTAACCCTCCCCTTGCCAAGGGGAGGGGACCGGAGGTGTAGTTAGCCCCCAACCGTTGGTGGCCCGTTTTGGGAGAGGGGAAGCGATCCAGTTGTTCAATTCATTTAGAATTGCTGTAGAAGCAACGACTTAAGACAATCTCAGGAGGTTGGGGTTATGGGGAGCATCTCAATTTTGCCTAAAAGGGGAATTTCCAAGTCTTGCTCCCCCTTCCCTCTTAGGGAAGGGGGCTGGGGGGTTAGGTCTCTTTGCCAAATTGAGATGCTCCCGGGTTATGATACGGAATCCGGTTGTCAAAGGTCTGTAAAAACCCGCAGGCTGAAGCCTGGGGCTATACGGACGAAGCCCGCCTGCGCGGGCTAAAACCAAAAACCGACTTTTACCAACCGGATTTGGTATGAGTCCGTTATTAGCGCAAGTGTTAGGGGAAATTGAGCAACTGAATCCAGAGGAACAATTGGAGGTGATTAGCCATGCAACGGAACTGGGAAAACCCCAGACTGTGACCCACAAAAAGCCTCAGCGCAAGTGGCTCGATATTGCTGGAAATGCTCCCTATCCACTGGTGGGAGAAGAGGCTCAGGAGTGGGTGACGCGCACTCGGAGTGAATCCCAACAACATCGCGATCGCCTGTTGGAAAGCCAAGATGAAGATTGAAGATGCTTTGGCAGGGGTGACGCGCATCTATTTTGGTAGCTGGCTGTCAGGCGTTTTTAACCAATGATGGGCAACTGAGGCGGGTAACAGAAATGACAATTATCCTGGTGAGTGAATTAGAGGTTTAATCAGCCGATGAATGTCAGGGAATTAATTAATATTTTATCGCAGTTTGACCCAGAAACGCGAGTAGTGGTGGCGGGATATGAAGGGGGATTTAATGACATCACGGAGATTCACCCCCAAAGGCTCCGGCTGAATGTAAATCCAGAGTGGTATTATGGCAGTCATGGGTTAGCAGAGGATGAGGAAATCCGGAAATTATGGCCGGATGCACCTGTGGTGGAGGCTGTTTCCCTCATCGGCGAGAATCAAAATTCGGAATAGTAGAACAGTTGTGAGCAGCGCATGGGAGCTTTGTAATTTTTTATTATATTTGTTTAAAAAACCCAGTTTCTGGCGGCAAAAGAAACCGGGTTTCTGCGATAACTTTGGCAACAACAGCCAAGATTTATTGGAGAAACCCGGTTTCTGAACCCTCACTAAATCACATCGGGCAATTCGCGTTCTATAAACCACAAGCGAGGATAGCGGTAAATGGAAACTGTTACCAATATGGCGATAATTTCCATCGTAATAAATAGGAGGCCAATCCCGCGACCTGGACCCACGCCCAGGATTTGTCCGACGCTGCCAGCGAGTAACCCGTCAGCCGCCATGAGAGGTTCAAAGATGCGATCGGCTAGGGGACAGGTTCAGTACCTGGGCTTGAAAAAAGCGCTAAACTGTGCGTAACTGAAATTCCCAACCCTGTTAAATTCACCCGCTCCTTATCGTGTAAAGTCTGAAGGACTAATGCTGGCGCTCTAGCACCCCATAACTCTCCCCCAACCACACCGCCGCCGATACAGATAACAGATAATCCCCCGCTGATAGCAACAACTGCCATCCCTGCGCCAACGTCTCCACTGCCTCCAGGTGTTTCTCTCCCAGTGCCAACACTTGTCCGTGACGAAACCAAGTATCTGCTAACATCGGTTGAAGTTGCGTCCCCTCCACAGAGACAAGACACCTCCGCTCAATTTCCTCCAGGTGTTCCACCAGCACTCGTCCCGCCGTCGTCCAAACACTCCAGCGTTGCGGAAAACGCTTTAACATCTCCTCTACGATTAATGCAAGGGTGAGTTGACCCCCCTCTTCCTGCAAGCGATCGCACTTCCCCCACACCGATGCACCCGAAGAGAACAGGAAGACAAGAGGCAGTTCTGAGATAAAAAACGACGGTTGCAGAGAAACTTTTACAAAATCGTAACAATATTCAATATTCTGTTACAAACCGAAATAATAATTAATGAAAGTTTTGAGCAAAAAGAATAGACAAACGAAGAAAGAAGAGGTAAAAGTGGAATATCTCAAATATTTCTGGGTGGCAAAATATTTAGATATTGAGTCAACCCTGAGACCCAACCACTACTAATCCCTGGAATAGAATCATGACCAAAGAGTTTATCTCAAGGAAGACAGCAGGAAGTTTCCAGAAACCCAACAGCCAATTTGCCCCACGTCCGTTTGCCACACCTCAACAAAAGTCAGCGTTGGGCGAAAATTCAACTCTACAGAATGTTCAATGCTCGCCTGAAAGCAGCGATCGTCTATCACGGATTGCGATCGCGCAACCCGAACCCTTTACACCACAGTTAACGGTGCAACGTGCAGAGCAAACACAGGTGGCAAAAGACAATCCTGGGGAAGAAGCTGAGAAAATCCAACGGTCAAGCACCGGCAACAATCGGCTGGGAAAAATCTCTATTCAACCACCCGAACCACCTTCTACACCAAGGTTTCCTATCCAAGCAAAACTGACAATAGGGGCTGCCGGGGATAAGTACGAGCAAGAGGCTGACCAGGTGGCGCGTCAAGTGGTGAATCGAATCCAGGCACCACAGGTCAATTTCCAGAGCAGTGAATCCAATCCGGTACAGCGGAAAATCTCGATTCAGGCTTTAGGCGGCGAAGGTGGAGACGTTTCTAGCGAATGGGAAAGCGAATTAAACCGAGCCCGAGGTGGGGGTCAGCCATTGTCGCCATCTCTAAGAGAGCCAATGGAACGGGAGTTTGGTGCAGATTTTAGCGGCGTGCGTGTGCATACGGGGGCGCAGGCGGATGGGTTGGCAAGGTCAATTCAGGTGAAAGCGTTTACCACCGGGCAGGATGTGTTTTTTGGGCAAGGGGCGTATGAGCCGGGGAGTCGCGGGGGGCAGGAGTTGATTGCCCATGAGTTGACCCATGTGGTGCAGCAAACAAAAGAAGAGAATATTCAGCGCACTCCGGAAGAAGACATGAACTTGGGTGACATAGCACTTAATACAGCTAGCAACTACTACTCCTGGGTGGAACCCCAGCTTATCGAATATCGGAAATTTATCCTAGATGATCTAGAGCAGAACGATAAGCAAGGAGCCTTTCTTGCAGAAAAAATGTCACAAGGATATAAAGCATGGGCCACTAATTGGTATAACAAAACGCAAGCCTATCTATACGAGGGAAAAAAAGCAAAGGACAATACCTGGTGCAAGAACGCTCAGATATCAGCAGGCATCCTAGGAGTAGATACAGATAAAGAAGCAGACTTGGAAGTACACCTAGGAGTGTTGAACAACAAAACTAACGACACAATGTGGACAAGTAGAGCAGTAGAGTATAAAGCAAGTACATCACCAGAACAAAAAGCGGTTTATGACTTATGTGTGGAAGGAATTAAGCAATTAGGGAAGAGAGAGGAACAAAAGAATATGAATGGAGAACCATTCACCCTATTAGTTCTTACCATACATAACGACCACAACCAGAATGTCTTCCCATATACCACAGCCGAAGGTTCAAATATCGATGGGAGCGCCCTTTCAAAAGAAGCAATCAACAAGAGATTACATGATAGAATGGGAGAAAAAGTAAAAGAACACATAAAAACCGGAACGAGAACAGAAATCAGATTAGAGCATAACGGGGAACAATATGCAATAGCCAAATTTTCAAAATCAAGCACAGAAATGGAAACAGAGTAACGAGTAGAAACAAAAAAACAGAAGGCAAGGTTACAAAAAAACGCCCTGTTGTGTTCTAGACTATATTGGAATGTTGGCAGACCCTTAGCCCCTAGACTAGAAGCGAATTTTTTGATTCGCGGCAAATTGGGGGGCTGACTCGTGAAGTCTACTGGAATACTATCCACGCCATCAACCCGCAAGCGCAACACATACCCCCCTAGCTCAATATCAGCAATCTGAAACGTGAGACTGGAGGGTGTTAGGCAATTTTTTTCCCCGGTCACTAGTTGTACAGCAATGCCCCGATTACCCGCTCTCAAAACACCATTCACCCCACGTCTCACCCACTGCCACTACCGCCCCAAATATTCCCCAATGCACCCAACCGACGCACCTTGCTCGTAAAGCCGGGAAACCAACTCCTGCACACCACTCCCCTGATCTTCTGGGCAACCCCCAAACCCGACGGTGAAAACCAATCGCCCAAAAAATCAAATCCCCGCCATATCCGCCCGATAAACGTCTTATCCGGGGGCTTTTCTACGCGCAAATCCGCCATCACCTGATTCACCGCCTTAATAGCCTGCCGCAACTTCCAGCACGTCGGTGCTAAGATGACCCAATCGTCCATATAGCGGACATAAAAACAGCCCAACTCAGCCATCCGGTCATCCAGCGGCTTCAGGTACAGCGCCCCCATCAGCGGGGAAAGCGGACACCCCAAGGAGATTCCCTGTTCGATATCGGTATATTCCCCGCCATCGGAGACAAACCGTTGGAGGTACTGCCCCACCAAATCGAACACAACCAAGTCTCATACATACTGCCTCACCAAATTCAAGAAAATTTCGTGGTTAATGCTGGCGTAGTAGCCCTTGACATCGGTGCAAAACACAAATTCATTCGATTGCAGATGGGATGCCACTTCTCGCACGGCCCCTTTCAGTCCGCCCGTACCCGCTAGATGAAAGCATCGTGGTGAGAGGTGGGGTTGCAATTCCTCACCCAGAGCGATTGACAGCGCCTTCAACACCAAAGCATCTTGCGCCGCCTAAATTTCTTTCACCTCGCCCAGAGCCGTTATCCGCCGCTGTTCCCGAAACTGATACCTTCCCTCCCGAAGTTGCTCTACTAAGGGAACGCACAACCGACGCTTCACGCCTTTCCCCAAAAACTAAATCACATCAGGCAATTCGCGTTCCACAAAACGCAAGCGAGGATAGCGGTAAACGGCAACAGTTACGATGATGGCGATAATTTCCATCGTAATAAACAGCAGGCCAATGCCGCGACCCGGCCCCACACCAATAATTTTTCCCACGCTTCCAGCTAGTAACCCATCTGCCGCCATGAGAGGTTCAAAGATGCGATCGGCTAGGGGACCGGCCACCACATAAGCGAGAGGGATACAGGAGAAAGCGATCATCTGGAGCGTGGCGAAGACCCGGCCTTGAATAGCCGGAGGGACTTTTCGGAGTAAGATTGCATCGCTATAGCCATTGATGAAAGGCAAGCTGAAGAATAATAAAAAATTGGCAACAGCGAATAGTGCAAAAGAAGCGCGGAATCCAAATGCTAAAATGCACAGTTGATAGAGAAAAATAAAACCAAATACGCCTCGGATTAAAGTTCGGGGGCCTCCCCAAATGCTCATCACTACGCTACCTATCATCATACCCACACCTCCGAGTGACTGAATGGTGCCGAGAACCGTGACCGAAGTGAATGACAGTACCAGCGGAGGGAATAATACTTCAATCAGTCCAAACACAAAATTATTGATGGCGCATACAATGAGCAGGGCTAAGAGTCCTGGACGACCAAAAATATAAGTTGAGCCTTCCAGGGCCTCGCGCCAGAGAGATGTTTTTCCCTCAACAAGAAAAGCCTCAGTTTTAGCATCAGGAAAACGAACGAACAATAGAGTGATTAGGGCAAACAGGAAGGTGGCAAAGTCAATGACAATAATCCCTTGAAGTTGGATGGTTCCTAGCAAAACTCCTGCCAGTAGTGGCGAAACGAGTCGGGCGCAGGCTTGTCCTGACTGAACCATGCCGCTGGCGCGAGGTAACTGTTCTTTCGGTACTAATAAAGAGGTCGAAGCAGTGTAGGCGGGTAACTGAAAGGCTTTGAAAATGGAATCCAGGCTAACAGCAAGGTAGATGTGCCAAAGCTGAAGGTTGCCAGTGGCGAGTAATAAAGCTACTGCCACTGTAGTTATACCAGCGCCCGAGTCCGATAGAATCATGCACCATCGCCGGTTCCAGCGGTCAACCATTGCCCCAGCGATCGGAGAAGCTACAATACTCGGCAGCAGAGCAAATAGCAAAATTAACGAAAACTGGGTGACTGACCCCGTGCGCTGGTACACCCAGACTCCCAATGCGAAGTTAGTCAGACCCGACCCAATTAGGGATATTAGTTGTCCGAACCAGACCAGAAGGAAAACGCGCATTTTATGGAAGGACTATAGTCTATGATTCTAAAATGGGTTCAGGAATTTCAGGTAAGATTAACCCGTCAATTGGATCGGTATTCGATGAGATTGGCCTGAAATCTTCCAAGATTTTCTTGCGTAATTCAACAAAGTGTTGGGCTAAGTTGGGATTGTTTTTTTGAAAAGCTCCTATTTTTTGTTGTAAATTAGTGTTTAATTCGTTAATAAAACGGAGCAATTGGTGAGGTGCTGCTGTCCCATATAGCCTGACAAACATCCGATATGTATTAATTACATTACGATTGATATCTCGATGGTAATCTTCTATATCGGTACAGATTTTACTGATTTGTACTGATGTTTGGCAGATTGACAAGAATTCTTCATTATACGGTTCCCGGATTAACTTTAACAAAATTCTCTGTAATATACCAAAATCAAAACATTTATATAGGCTGGCGTTATAAATGCTTTCTTCTGTAGGAATTAATCCAGAACAGAATTTTTGTTCTAAGCTATAATAAATTAGTCCTTCTTTGAGTTCATTATCTATTTTTTCATCAAATAAATTTAACTGAGTTAATACATTTTGCAAGACCGATATATGCTGAGATATGAATTGTGGATTGTCAATATTGTTTTCATACTCCTCATCAATCTGATAGATTGTAGCCTCAATGAATATAAACAGAGGCATAAACTTAGTAAAATCTACTTCAGAAAGCCCATGTAGTGGAAAATAAAATAGAGGAAGAGCTTGCAGGTTGGAAATAGATTTTTGAAGTGACCAGTATGAGATGGTTGGTATAAGCTGGTCATTACTTGTAATCGAGTCTTGAATTTCTCGCACATAATTGTCTACTAAATGCATATTGTTTTTGTCGAACATTGAGTAAGTCATGACATTCACTTCCTTGATTCAAATAATTAACTGTGTGTGGGCCTTATTTTTTCTGACAAGAGAAGATTTTCATCTTCTTCTTTGCAAATTATAAATTATGAATATCCCTAAGTAAATTCCCTTGAATTTAGACTTATTTTTAATTTTTCGCTTAATATTTTTACATAAGGTTCTTGTAAAATGTTCATGTGGTTCCCCGGAATAATGTAAGTAGTCGTGCAATCAGAAAATTTTCTCCACCCTAATGCTGAATCTTCCAATAAAGATTTCCCTTTATTCATGGATACTTCAACATTAGTTGTTCTGGCCTGAAAAATAGAAATAGGAGTGGGAAAAACTTGCTCGGGAAAATAATTACAATGTGCCTTTTTAGAAGCTTTATAAACTTTCCATAAATCCATAAAATGCTGATTGTATTTATCTGAGTCAATAAAATTAATTTTACTCCATTTTTGGTTAAGAAAATTCAATTTTTCTTGCAGAGTCAGATGGTCTAAAGCATTGCTGAGTAATTGTGCTTTTGGATAAAACATATATCCCAAATAGGTAGCAAATTCATTAAAGTCTAGCTCATCTTCATTAACATCAATTACTTGTTCACTAATAAGAGTTGGCGCTAGAGTATCAATAATTGCTACAAGAGCGACTTCATGCTCCTGTTTCTGCAACTGCTGGGCCATTTCAAAAGCCACTACACCACCAAACGAATGTCCTCCTAGCAGGTAGGGACCTTTGCTTTGAACAGTCTGTATGGCTTCAATATAGCAGGCAGCCATATCTTCCACTCGTGTGAAAGGTTCTAACTCCCCATTAAGACCTCGTGCTTGAAGGCCGTAAAACGGTTGATCAGCACCGAGATGACGCGCTAATTCGTAGAAGTAAAGAACATTTCCACCAATTCCAGGCACGCAAAAGAAAGGTTGTTTGTGACCGATCGATTGAATCGGTATCAGTGGGGACCACTTCCCAGAATCTCTTGAAGAGCGAAGATGAATTACGAGTTGTTCAATAGTTGGACTAGAGAAGAGCGTTGCTAAAGGCAGATTGATTCCCAACTGTTGTTCAAGACGTGCCATTAGGCGTACCGCTAAAAGAGAATGACCTCCCAAAGTAAAAAAGTTGTCTCGAACTCCTACGGGATGTACACCGAGAACCTCTGACCAAATTTGAGAAAGCTGTAATTCTAGAGTGTCGTGAGGAGCAACAAAACAGCTTTCATTCTGGGGATTGAAACTATCTGGTGCGGGTAGGGCGCGACGGTCTATTTTGCCGTTAGGGGTGAGGGGCATTGCTTCCAAAAGGACAAATACACTGGGTATCATGTAGTCAGGCAGCTTTTGTTTCAGATAGTCGCGCAGGTTACGAGTCACAGTTCGCTGTAAAGTTTTCCACAATTCTTGAGTTTCCAACTGATAGGCTACGCTTCGATCGACTAGAGCGCGTTCGGAAGGTGTCAGATGAAACTGAATCCCAGCTTGTGACGAATGGGACCAAACGACTGTTCCAGAAAGCCAGCGCGGTTCATCTTCTCCAGGCAGTTGCAAGTGCAGGTGGACGTTGTTACCTTCATCAAGAACTGGTACTCCCACCAGACCGACACCGCCAGTGGAGATATCCTGTGTCTCGATTGCGATCGCGTTCCCGTCTAGTTCTAGTTGGCATTTAGTGTGATAAGGGATGCGACCGGGTATGAGGTTAGAAACCATATAAGCTACTAGACGCTTGTTCCCAGGTGTGTCTTCTCGGTCAATGACTGCCACTTCCCGCACGTTAGGATGCTGGCTGAGTACCGCTTCAATTTCTTCTAATTCGATGCGGAACCCGCGAATTTTTATTTGATTGTCAATGCGACCGACATATTCGATGTTACTGTCCGCTAAGTAGCGAACCAAATCTCCAGTTTTGTACAGGCGATCGCTGGGAGAGTCACTAAAGGGGTTGGGAATGAACCGCTCATCGGTCAACTCAGGACGATTGAGATATCCCCGTGCCAAACCCGCACCACCAATGTACAACTCACCTGGAACGCCTATGGGTAAGGGCTGCCGGTTCTCATCTAAGATGTAGGTCTGGACATTCCCAATGGGACGACCGATCGGCAACTCCCTCAATGTGGCGTCGGCTGCCGATAACTCGCAGATTGTGGCTCCCACAGTGGTTTCCGTCGGGCCATAATTATTTACCAGACGAACTCGCTGTCCCACACACTCAAACCAAGTTTTCAGTCGTTCCGCTAATGCTTTTTCTCCACCTATGATGATTAATCGCAATGATGGAGGAAGGGCAACTTTTTCTTGACTCAAGAAGGTGGTAAGTTCGTGCCAGTAGGCTGTAGGAAGTGCCAGAACGGTTATTTCCCAATCGTTGCACTTCTGTAAAAATCCCTTAAGGGAGTCCAGCATAGAATCAGTACCCAAGACCAATGTTGCGCCCGATGTAAGGCTGGTATAAATTTCTTCAGCACTGACATCAAAACTAATTGAAGAAAATTGTAGAATGCGATCGCGTTCTTGGATGCCATATTCAGCACTGGCAACTATTGTGTAGTTGACGAGCGATCGGTGTTCGATTAAAACGCCTTTGGGTTTGCCTGTAGAGCCTGAAGTGTAGATAACGTAAGCCAAGTTTTGGGGCCTTACTGCGCTGTTAGGGTTGTTCTCGCTGTAGGCAGCAATTTTTTCCCAGCCTGAGTCCAAGCAGACAACACGAGTCGAATTTGGGGGAAGTTTATCGACTAGCTTCTGTTGAGTCAGCAGCACGGGAACTGATGAGTCTTGTAGCATAAAAGCCAAGCGCTCGGAGGGATAATTTGGGTCGAGTGGGACATAAGCACCACCTGCTTTGAGGACGCCCCATAAACCGATTACCATTTCAACAGATCGCTCTACGCAAATTCCCACCAGCACTTCTGGTTTTACTCCTAGGCTTTGCAAGTAGTACGCTAACTGATTTGCCTTTGCATTCAACTCTTGATAGGTCAGCCGCTCCCCTTCAAAAACGACTGCCACAGCGTCGGGCATTAGCTCAACTTGCGCTTCAAATAACTGATGGATACACTTATCCTGCGGATATTCAGCCCGAGTGTTATTCCACTGCACGTGGAGCTGGTGGCGTTCTGTTTCGGTCAGCAGGGACAATTCTGAAATCTTTTGTTTGGAATTGACGACAATACTTTCGAGCAAGGTCTGAAAATTTCTGGCTATCCGAGCGATGGTAGACTCATCAAACAGATCCGTACTGTATTCCCACTCGGCTACCAATCCAGAAGCGGTATTCTCCATTGATAAACCCAAGTCAAACTTCGCCGTGCCCATTTCGACTGGATAAGAGCTTATCGATAATTCAGGCAGCTCCATTACAGGCATTAAATCGTCGTCGAGGGAAAACATGGCCTGGAACAGTGGCGTATAGCTTAAGTCTCGTGTTGGGTGTAATGCCTCTACTAACTGCTCAAAGGGCAGGTCTTGATGGGTGTAGGCTTGCAGCGCCACTTCCCTAACTTTACCGAGTAACTGCTCAAAGCTAGGGTTGCCTGATAAGTCGGTACGCAGCACTAAGCTATTGACAAAAAAGCCAATTAGCCCTTCGATTTCCTGCCGGTTGCGACCCCCTACGGGCGTACCCACTACAATATCATCTTGCCCGGATAAGCGGTAGAGCAGTGTTTGAAACGCCGCCAAAAGCGTCATAAACAACGTAACACCGACTCGCTTAGTCAATGCAGTAAGTTCCGCACTCAATTCCTGGGGAAGAACTGTATGGTAATATCCTCCCCGGAAGGTTTGAACTGCCGGTCTTGGTCTGTCTGTGGGCAATTCTAATAAAGTCGGAGCGTCTGATAGTTTTTCTTTCCAGTAGCCAAGCTGGGTTTCGAGTATTTCTCCAGATAGCCACTGCCGCTGCCAAACCGCAAAATCGGCATACTGTACTGGCAATGAGGGCAAATTTACAGGTTTTCCAGTGCAAAAGCCTTTGTAAAGTTCTCTTAGTTCTTTCAGTAATATGCCCAATGACCACCCATCAGAAATAATGTGGTGCATGGTAAATAGCAAGACGTATTCGGTTTGGTCTAGCTGTAGCAAAGTGACTCGAAATAAAGGCTCTCGTTCCAGGTTAAAAGGCCGATTTGCTTCAACCGTAGCCAATTGTTGCGCTTCGATTTTTCGCTCGTTTTCAGGCAGGTGCAACAGATTTACAGATTGCACCTGAAAATTGAAAGTTGAGGTAATAACTTGGACGGGTTGACCTTCTACCGCTACGAAGTTGGTGCGTAAGGCTTCATGTCGCTGAATAATTTCGTTGATACTGCTTTCTAAAGCCGCAATATTAAGCTGACCGCTCAGATGTAACGCCAGGGGGATGTTGTAAAAGGAACTGTTGGGCTGTAGCTGGTCGAGAAACCACAACCTTGCTTGAGCGAAGGATAATGGGATGGATTCTGACCTTGAAATTGGTACAAGAGGCAGAGGTTCTACCGATTGCCCGTTTTTAAGCGAATTCTCAACTCGCTCGGCTAATCCAGCAAGAGTGGGTGCCTCAAACAAGGTGCGGAGGGGTAATTCAACCGTCAAGGTATCCCGCACTCTGGAAATTACTTGAGTAGCTAATAAGGAATGTCCGCCCAGTTCAAAGAAATTGTCGTGAATGCCCACTGAGTCAATTGAGAGGATGTTACTCCAAATACTGGCTAACATTTCCTCAATTGGAGTGCTAGGGGCAACAAACGACTCTTCCAGTTCGTTCCGCTTTTCGGGGGCGGGTAGGGCGCGGCGGTCTACTTTCCCATTGGGAGTCAGGGGTAGTGACTCCAGCACAACAAAAGCACTGGGCATCATGTAATCGGGCAGTTGTGGCTTGAGGAAGCCGCGTAGTTCCCCAACAGTGGGTGCAGAATCTTGAACGGGGACAATGTAGGCCACTAAGCTTTTTTGGCCGGGAATATCTTCTCGAAGCACAACTGCCGCAGAGAGCAAGCTAGGATGCTGACTCAATGCTGCCTCGATTTCGCCGAGTTCGATGCGGAAACCGCGAACCTTCACTTGGTCATCTATTCGACCGAGATATTCGATGTTGCCGTCGCTCAGGTAGCGGGCTAAGTCCCCTGTTTTATAGAGGCGCGAATCGGGTTCATTGCTAAAGGGGTTGGGAATAAATTTCTCATCAGTCAACTCGGGACGGTTCAGATAACCTTTGGCGAGTCCCACACCCGCAATGTGGAGTTCTCCGGGAACACCGATGGGAACGGGTTGGTTGTGAGGGTCGAGAATATAGATTTGGGTGTTGGCGATCGGACGCCCGATAGGAGGTTTCCGACTGCCGTCACTGCAAAGGGCAACGGTGGCACAGACGGTGGCTTCTGTTGGCCCATAAGCATTGAAAAACTGACGCCCTAGTGCCCAACGTGCTACGAGGTCTGCACTACAGGCTTCTCCTGCGACGATAATTGTCTGCAATGCTGGAAACTCTTCGGGAGGCAGTACCGCCAGAACTGACGGGGGCAGAGTGGCAGTCGTGATGGCATAGTCTCGCAACAGCTCAATCAAAGCAGGCCCCGGCATTAAAGACTCCCGCAAAGCCAATACCAGTGTTGCTCCCGATATCAAAGCCATAACAACTTCCCAAATCGAAGCATCAAAGCTGAGAGAGGCAAACTGAAGAATTCGACTGTCGGAGTGTACGTCGAATAGCTGAATCTGTGCCGTGACTAGATTGCACAGCCCTTGGTGTGCCAATAACACGCCTTTAGGTTTTCCTGTAGAGCCTGAAGTGTAGATAACGTAAGCCAGGTTATCCGGCGTTACTGTGCTGCTGGCGTTCTCTGAACTGTGGAAAGCAATTTTTTCTATGTCCCCATCCACACAGACAACACGCGCCGAGGAAGGAGGAAGCAATTCAACCAGTTGCGTCTGGGTAAGCAAAACCGACACAGAAGAGTCTTCTAGCATGAAACCTAAACGTTCTTGTGGATAAGTTGGGTCTAGCGGAACGTAGACACCACCCGCTTTGAGGACGCCCAGAATTCCCACAACCATGTCAAAGGATCGCTCTACACAGATGCCCACCAAAACTTCTGGCCCTACACCCAAGTTTTGCAGGTAGTGTGCCAACTGATTCGCTTTTGCATTCAACTCTCGATAGGTGAGTTGCTCCCCTTCAAACACTAAAGCAACAGCATCGGGGGATTGTTCCACTTGCGCTTCAAACAACTGATGGATGCACTTATCCTGGGGATATTCAGCCCAAGTGTTGTTCCACTCCACGTGGATCTGCTGGCGTTCTGTTTCTGTCAGCAGGGGCAATTCTGAAATCTTTTGTTTGGAATTGACGACAATACCTTCGAGCAAGGTCTGGAAATGTCTGCTCATCCGAGCGATGGTAGACTCATCAAACAAGTCGGTATTGTATTCCCATTCTCCAATTAACCCACAGGCTGTTTTCTCCACACATAAAGCTAAATCAGTCCGCGCTATTCCAGTTTCTACTGCTAATGGACTTACCCTTAAGCCTTCTATTTGAATTTCGGGTAATTCATCGAGGATTACCAACATCACCTGTACCAGTGGCGTGTAGATCACAGAGCGTTCTGGCTGCAATATCTCTACTAATTTTTCAAACGGTAGGTCTCGATGAGCGTATGCTCCCAGGGTTACTTTCCGAACTTTAGAGAGTAAGTCCTCAAAGCTGGGGTTTCCTGAGAAACAAGTGCGTAGCACTAGCGTGTTGACAAAAAATCCAATTAACCCCTCAAATTCGGGGCGATCGCGATTCGCAATGGGCAAACCGACTACAACATCATTTTGCCCAGTATAACGGTAAAGTAATGTTTGGAACGCCGATAAGAGCGTCATAAAAATAGTCACTTTTTGCCGCCGACTTAAATCGATTATAGCCTCACTGAGCGGCTTGGAAATGACAAATTTATAATGTTTTCCTCGAAAAGTTTGTGTAGTTCCTCGTGCTCGGTCAGTGGGCAGTTCTAATAGGGGAGGTGCATCTAATAGTTGTTTTTTCCAATAGGTTTGTAGGGAATCTAATACCTCACCCGTCAAGTATTGCCTCTGCCAAACCGCAAATTCGGGATACTGAGCCGGAAGTGGAGGTAGTTCTTGGGATAAGTCATTGTAGAAAGCTGCTAACTCCCGCCACATAACACCTAATGACCAACCATCCCAGACAATGTGATGAGTTCTCAGCAAAAATATATGTTCTGTGTCGGTTAGCTTAAATACAGTCCCTTGAATTAAGGGGTCGCTAACTAAGTTAAAGGGTTTTTGGGCTTGTTCCGTTGCTAATCGTTGGACTTCGTTTTCTCTGTCACAAGCAGGCAGATTGCTTAAGTCTATGACTGGCACTGTCAAAGTCAATCTTTCAGCAATGACCTGAACAGGCTGCCCGTTAACCGTCGCAAAGTTGGTTCGTAAAGCTGCATGGCGAGCCACGATCTTGTTCAGGCTTTGCTCTAGTGCAACGATGTTCAGTACACCCAAAAATCGCAGAGCAA
Organism: Oscillatoria sp. HE19RPO; assembly: GCF_024220515.1. GTDB lineage: Bacteria > Cyanobacteriota > Cyanobacteriia > Cyanobacteriales > Laspinemataceae > Laspinema. The sequence continues at coordinate 54,063 of NZ_JAMXOT010000036.1, read as the reverse complement.
AGAGTTCGTTGTAAGAAACGTTATTTGGATCTAACTCACTCAGAAACCACAGTTGTTCTTGAGGAAAAGATAGAGGTATCTCCCGTTGTTCTGAGGTTGTTACAATTGTTTTTTCAGTATCGTTCGCGCTTGTATTGCTCTGGGACAGCAACGAGATAATTTTTGCTTTATGCAATACCAGCAAGTCCCGCTCTTCTGGTGTCATTACGCCTTTGGGAGCGCGAAAACGCAAGGTATCACCCTCTAACCACAATTTGATACCGCGTTGGGCAAGTTCAGCTAAAAATTGGTTCAGATTCATAGAGCGCCCTCCTCCATTTCATAGGAACGCAGTACACCACGTCTGCGGACATCCAGTGTCGCGCAATGAAAAGAACCCATGAAAGGATAGTAACTTTCAAACTCGCAGGGAATGGGTTTGAAACCCCAGTCTTTTAAGGCTGCAATCATAGATTCCTGTGATTTTTCGACAACTACTCGCTCTTCATCAAGACTGAGTACATTCATATTCACCCACTGACTGATTACTTTCGTGTCATAAAGTGTCATCGGTGTTCGGTTGGGTTTCGGTGCGAGCAAGATATCCCAAGATTTGAAGTAATCAGGCAGATTATCCACATCTATAAACAGGGGATTGACTAACACCTTCCCTGGCGCGAGAGGAACTAGAGTGGTGTCAATATGCAAGGCTTGTGGGCAGAGCGACTGAACCTCGTGAACTCGATATTCATCGCCCAGGTGACGCCGCACCCATTCAATCCCCAGGCTATTAGTGACATGACTCTTCTGGACAAAAATATCCCGTCCAAAGCGCACGAAGTCTGCCGCATCAAACGTCGGCTCGAACTCAGTGATGACATAGCGCATTTCCTCACCATTAGCGGGAGTTTTGTAATCTGGGTCATACTGTGCATCAAGTAGCTGTGGTTTAGGGGCAGCGACCCACTTGGCTCCTCCCTTTAGGTACTCTTTGAGTAGGGAGCGATAAGCCCACGACTCGAAATAACGACTGCGATCGGCCATTGGAGCTTCTATAATTTCATTGCCAATAACTAAGAAAACGTCGCGAGGATTGGCTGAACAAAAGCCATTCATTACTTCCCAATCCGGTGTACGGAAAGAGGCAGAGTAATCAACAACATCGGGGCGACGAACAATAACTCCTTCGGATTGAAGAATATGAGCAAATTCCTCGACGCACTTGCTAGCAGCTTGAACAAGCCACTCTGGATAGGGAAGCGGCTGTTTCTCTGTCCGCTTGCTCAGGCTTTCCATTTGTTTCTCTTGACCGGGAAGCACCGTAGCGCGATGGATGGTATGCCAGGATGGAATCATTGCTCCATCGACAATGCCAACAATCACTTCTTCCAGTGGGTCCCATTCATTGTAAGAACACACTGGACATTCATTGCTAACGGTGTTTATTTGCTCAAATGACTTGGGGGAGGCGAATTCAGAGAAGGTAGTTTTTTCCTGATGCGATCGATCCGTCGAACCCGGTTCTCTCCGTAATATCTCTAGCTGTTGAGACATTAATTGAAGCTGCTGCGAGATAATCTTTTCTACGCTTGTCTGAGGCTCCACATTTTCATTGGGTCTGTTCATCGATTTATTTGTCGGAACTGCTAGTGGTACTTGTAAAGGTTGAGCTAAGTTTTGGCTCGGTTTTACAGGCTTTACATTAGCCATTAAACCGGCAATGGTCTTTGTTGAATCAATCTTCTGATATCTTTTTGGCTCTTCTTCCAAGCGAAAAGTCTGCTCGATGTATGTGGTTAAAGCGTCTATAGTTTCCAGCTCTTCAAAAAACTGTTGAGCTTCCACCTGAACTCCAAAAGTATTTTGAATGCTTCGCATAGCTTCCAAAATAAGTAGCGAATCAATGCCCAGGTCTAAAAAAGTGGCAGATACATCTATTTCATCGACCTCTATGCGTAGCAAATTCGCCACCAAAGAAAGTAGTCTTGGGCCAATGCTATCCGGATGCGGGGGTTTCAATTCTGTCATTTCCTGTTTATTAGTTCCGGCAGTAATGTTTATATTAGATAACTCTACCTCTGATTGGTCCAGCTCCATCCTTTTAGGATATTCATGTAGCGCTCGTCGATCTACCTTACCATTAGGTGTTAATGGCAAGGCATCTAACATAACAAACACTCCTGGAACCATGTAATCGGGCAGCTTCTCTTTGAGAAAAGCGCGCAGGTCGCTGCGAGAAATTGGCTTGGAATTTTGCGAGACAATATAGGCCGCTAAATATTGGTGCTCTGAAACATCTTGCTGCACCACGACCACAGTTTCTACAATTGCTGGGTGTTGAGACAAGACTGCCTCTATTTCGCCCAATTCGATGCGAAAACCGCGAATCTTTACCTGATTATCTATACGCCCCAAAAATTCGATATTGCCGTCTGGAAGATAGCGGGCTAAGTCCCCTGTTTTATATAAGCGAGAACTAGATTCGTCGCTAAAGGGATTAGGGATGAACTTTTGTTCAGTTAAATCGGGGCGGTTGAGGTAGCCTCGTGCCAACCCCGCACCAGCAATATGCAATTCTCCAGGAACACCGATGGAAACGAGTTGGAGATGGTGATCGAGAATATAGATTTTGGTGTTAAAGATCGCCCGACCAATATGAGGGAACCTATTATCTGTACCATCGCAGACAACTAACCCAGAAGTCGTGACTACAGTATTTTCAGTTGGGCCGTAGTTATTGACTACCTTGAAGGGAATTGAAGTTGATGGATAATGATGAAGTTGATCTCCACCTGTTAGCAGAATTCGCAAAGCTACGTCAGAGGGCCATTGCAGAAACAACAGCTTTTCTGCTATGGGGGTAGGGACAAAAGTAATTGTAATCTCTTTTGTCAACAGCCAGTCGCGCAGTTTTTCTGGAGACAGAAGAATCGCTGGCTCGATTAAATAAAGACTCGCTCCCGACGCTAAATAAGGCCATATTTCCCATACCGAAGCATCAAATGCAGTTCCGGCCAGCTGAGTAGCCCGGTCTGATGATTTTACCTCAAAGGCGTGTTGATGCCAGAAAACTAGATTTAGCAAACTAGAGTGGGAAATCAGAACCCCTTTGGGCTTTCCGGTTGAACCAGAAGTGTAAATGACATAAGCCAAGTTCTCTGGTCTCACCCCTGTGAGGGGAGAAAGTTCACTCTCCTTAGAGATTTCTTTCCAATCAGCATCTAAGCAAACAACACGTGCCGAGTGTGGGGCAAGCGTCTCTACGAGCTTTGACTGAGTAAGCAGCACTGGTGCAGAAGAATCTTCCAGCATGAAGGCTAGCCGTTCCAAAGGATAAGCTGGGTCTAGCGGAATGTAGGCACCACCAGCTTTGAGGATGCCAAGTAGTCCGACTATCATTCTGATGGAGCGCTCGACACACATCCCCACCAAAACTTCTGGCCCTACACCCAACCCTTGCAGGTAATGTGCCAATTGGTTTGCCTTAGCGTTTAATTGTTGATACGTCAGTTGCTCCTCTTCAAAAACTACCGCCACAGCGTCAGGTGTCCGCTCTACCTGTTCCTCAAATAGCTGGTGGATGCAGCGATCGTGGGGATATTCTGTTGTGGTGTTATTCCATTCGTGTAATATTTTATGCCGTTCGGCTTCTGTTAAAGGCTGGGGGTCATAAAATTTATCTTTAGGATTAATATCCGAATTTTCATACTTTATAATTTCGTCACTCATAAATTTTTTATGTACGAGTATAGTCAGGAAGTTTATTGACTGATATTTTTTCAGCGAAAACCCACAATCATTAATTAATAGGGACACAAGTATCAAGAGAGCATGGGATTTGATTCGAGTGTCATATTTTCGCTGTTGCGAATCTTTTCAAAATAGTTACCTTCCCTAGTATTATAAATAATGATTTCGGAGAATCCGAGGGTGAGCCACAATCTTTTGCGATGCCCGTTGCCAAGCTGTAATGTCTATAGGTGAACAAATTAGAGCTGTATCAAAAATTTTGTAAGCCATACTTTGGGAGGCCATCTGACAGAGAAACCATACCGATTGCTGACTCAAGCTGAGGGGATGAAAGGATGCTGGTGTTTCTGGCGTCATGGGGGCGATAGTATCATTCAAAATAAGCATATTTTGTTTGCCAGGTATTCTGGGGTTGTAGGTAAGTTTATAAATGTTAGTTTTTGAGTGTTTTTAATTTAGATTGGCGCATTTAGTGTCCGAGCTTTGTCTAAAAGCTCGGACTAAATGTTTGAGGTAAAAGGTTCCAACGCAGGGACGCTTTCAAAGTCTCTTCACTTTCAAGAAAGGTGGAGGTGCGGAGCGACTATCGCTCTCTCTTCCAACACTTTTTAGGTTATAAACTGTTTCCAAAATTTAATTTTTGCTTTGCCATATAGGGTTTTTACTGGTGTCGTAGATGACTAAGTTGCCATCATTCTTAAGAAATAACTTGCTTCCTTTGTATTGAGAGCCATAAACGCCAGACGACCAAATTGGCTTGGCGTGGTCTGTATAAACTACAAAGTTGCCATCATCCTGCATATAGGTTCTCCAGGCATAAGTTCCTTGTGTGTTGGAAGCCCATATGGCCTTTCCATTGGAAGAATCATAAACTACTAAGTTTCCATCTCCCTGATAAATAAGCTGATAGCTCTCGTTTTCGGAAAACAATCGATCTCCCGGTAATAAAAAGTCACCTTCTTGTAAGAAGTATCTGACTTTTCCTGCTAGTGCAAAAAATTCAAACTCTCCTTCCATACATCTTTTATACACAGCAATAGCTTCATTGATATCAAGTGCGTGCGCATTTTTATCAACAAAATCTTCCAGAGTAAGGGCACTTTTATCGCTTAAATTATCTTGAATCCAAAAACTGTATAAATTTGCCGCACCCACTAGGCGATTTTGTAATTGATTTGCCAGCCACGTCCACAGACGTACACATGGAATGTTAGACACTATAAAATAGGCACTTGAGTGACTTTTTAGAATCTCCGATTTGTAGTTGATGTATTTTTGAAGTTCGGGGGACAATTTTATGCTATTAGGATCTTCTATACACCAGTTGTCAAATAAATTTTTCGTATATCGCTCATAGCTTTTTTGACGTTCTTCTGCAAATTCTTTGATGTTTGCGTCCGTTGCAGTTTCAGCCAATATTCTATACTGTTCTGTTGTTTGATAACAGTAAATAGCATCTTGTACTGTATAAAAACCGTAATGGTTGGGATCGAGATCGCCATATTTAATACCTTGAATATGACAAGTTTGCAAGGTTTTTTCCGCAATTGGCTTGGCCGATTCCCACATAAGAGTAGATAAACGCTTGCCGTCTACTTTGAGAAACTCCGTAGTTCCTCCCGCTATTTCAGGAACGAATTGTCGAGGAGAGCGAAAAGACAATTTTTGTAGCATATCATTTCATCCTTTTGCAAAAAGAAATCGGTTTGGTATTCTTGTCCTACTCTATAAGACGATTTATGGCATAAAAAATTGAATTTATTAATATTACAAAATTAAAGATAATACCAAGCCCTAACCTACTTCCTAAACAACGAGGCTTCCTAGTTCATCGACAGCAATCCAGAGGGGGCTGGTAATTCATGGCAGGCTCTGTGTCAATTTATTGAAAATTATACAACTTCTCAGCAGTGCTTCAGGTCGGTTAACAATCAGCAATCTATCAGCGCGTGCGTGGCTAAAGTGTTTGTAACTATTTACGGCCAACCCTAGAATTGCCACCCTTGTTTTGATATGTTTAATGATTCTAAGAGGCTAAGTTATAGCCTGATTCCCGCTCACAGTTAAAAGTCCAATTGTAGAGTGCAACAAATGAATTGAATTGAGGAAAACAATACAAAGGAAGAGAGCAAGACTGTAGCACTTTTTCTCCCGCAACTTTCCCCACCCGCACCCATTGTCGCCCCATATCACTCGCACCCATTGTCGCCCCCACACCACTGGCTCCCTTTCACCCCTTACCTCTAACACCACTTTTCCTAGACCATGAAACAGTTGTGAACCTCGAAAACGTTGCAGCCACAGGGCGACTGCCCCTAATATCTGCTTCCCGATCGCATTAAATCCGTCCAACCTCCCCTCAGAACTCACCACCACAAAATCCGGCTCAGGCTGCTGCTCGGATACCACTACCTCCGGCGATGCCTCAACCACAACACTCTCCACTTCCGCCACTGCAACTGAAAGTACCGGCTCATCCACGATCGCTTCAACTCCCACATTCTCCAGGGGAGTTTCCTCAACTACCGGCTCTATTGCCACTGGTGCGACTGACACTTCTGTGCTTATCTTTTCCTCCTCGATAAAATAACCCCGCAATTCCTCACGCAGAATTTTCCGCGCCTCGGATATGCGCTTGCAGGTATTCGGGTAGGAAATTCCTTGCTTTTCGACTATCTCTTGATGAGACAGTTCTTCATAAAAATGTAGATGATATGTCTCGCGCATTTTGGTCGGTAACTCATCAATAGCGGCGCGAATGACCCGGTTTTTCTCTTCCTCTTCCAAGGCGCTTTCAGGCGTGTCGTCAACCGTAAGCCATCCTAAATTCTCTTGCTCCGCATACACTTCTATATCCTCAACTTGGTTGGCACAAGGGCGACGTTTTAAATCGATCCAGAAATTCCGAGTCAGTCTGGTGACCCAAGATTTGAAGTTTTCGATTGTTTCCGCGTACTTGTGTGCTTTTTTAAACGCTTTGAGCATCGCCTGACTCAGCAAATCTTCCGCTTCGGTTAAGTTGCCGTTTGTCCACTTGAGGCAGCACCGCAACAGGTAGTCTTGGTACGGTTGGAAGAGTTCCCAGAAGGCACGGGTGTCGCCTGCGGCAAGACGGTGTAAAAGTTGTTGTTCTTCGGCTCGGTTGGCAATGGGGTTAGTAGTGGCTTGCACGATGATTTCACCTAGTCAATGGATTGAAAGCTAAGATGCACTGTTTGTTGTTGTCGGGGCGATTTGTACATCACCCCGCTTCAAGCTAATTAAGCAAAGGGAATGGAGAACAGATTACCCCCCTCGGTATAAGGAGCCGCAGTAGCCTCATCAAAAGGAATCCCTGGAAAGTTTCGGTTAGTAATTTCAATCACGTTCCCGACGGCAGAAATCGCATTTAGGGCGAAATCGTTGGATAAACCCAAACTTTCTCCGATATTTCCTTCCCCTCCCAAAAAGCGGCGGATGACTGGATCTGAACTATTGACGGATTCAGCCACATTTTCTGAAGTCAAACCTAGTTCTAACGCTTCATAAACCGCATAAGTCACGCCAGAAACCACATCTTTCCACTGGGATTGATTCTCATCCACCACCATTGCTAAAGGTTCCTCACCCAAGACTTCTGGAAACGGCTGATGCTGGTCTCGTTGCTCTGGGGGTAAGGTCAGAATACTGGAGATAATTAGCCCCCCATCTCCGGTAATGGCATCCAGTTCGCCATTGATATACTGCTGGAAGATGGTCTGGAAATTATCCAAAGCTACGACTTCCGCATTAATGCCTGCTGCACTCAACTTTTCTCGCAATCGGGTCTCAGAAGTCGTCCCTGCAGTAACGCCAATTCGACCTCCAGCAAGCTGTTCCAAAGTGGTAATCCCACTGGCAGTTGGAGTGATTACAAATTGAGCGTCGTAAGAATTAATCGGGGCAAAATCTACGCCCAAAAGTGCATCCCGTCTCAGGTTGTGGGTGGCATTCCGACTGGTAACATCGACAATGCCATTAGCAACATCGCTAAAGCGCTGGGCACCGGATGTCTGAATCACGAATTCTACAGCGTTGGGGTCGCCAAATAGAGAAGCTGCCAATGCTCGACCAAAATCCACATCAAACCCGGTTAAGTTGCCGTTTTCATCAGCAAAACCCAGTCCTTGAGCGTCATTTCTCACCCCGACGCGCACGAACCCTCGGTCTAGGACTTCCTGCAAAACGTTCCGGTCATTGTTATCAATTAAGGGAACAGTCACTCTGTCACTACCGCTAAACGGGGGATAATAAACCAGTCCCCCTGGCTCAACAAACATCAGTTCGTTGAGATTGCGGGGTAGCGCGGTTTCATCGAAGTTGCGATTGTAAATCTCTTCGTAGTTGCCGATTTGTTGGATAATTTTCAGAGCGAAATCATTGGAGACTCCCAGGGATGCTCCTAAATTTCCTTCCACTCCCAAAAAGCGTTTGATGTCGCTATTTCCATCCAGAAATTCATTGACATTCTGGGAGTTGATGCCGAAAAATTCCGCTTGAATGGGAGCGTTGACGGCCCAGCGCACTACATCGGCCCATTCGGACTCATTTTCTGGGACGATGAGTCCTAACGGTTCTTTCCCCAGATTCTCTTCCAGGATGACATGATTCCCCGGATTGGATAGGGTGGGAATTCGATTGCTGAGAACTCCGCGATTGATGGAAACTGCACCCAAGCGCCCTGCATCATAGGCGGCAAATAGGGCATCTTGAGAGGGGTAAATTTGAAAATTGAGGGTAATTCCAGCACGACTGGCGGCATCTTGTAAGTTTTGCCGGGACCTTGTTCCTTCTAATACCCCGATAGTGATTCCTTGCAACTGCTCAAAGGAATTAATCCCACTGTTCCCCCGCACCATTACCCCTTGAGTATCGAAGAAAACTGTGGGGGAATAGTCCACTCCTAATGTGGCATCGCGCAGGACGCTATGAGTTGGCAAGGTGGCAGCGATATCTACGGCACCATTGGCAACACGAGTAAATTCTTGTCCAGGGGCTACTACTACATACTGAACCGCTTCTGGGTCCCCGAATAAGGCAGTGGCGATCGCCCGACTAAAATCAACCCCCATCCCGCTAAAAGAACCATCGGCTTCCCGTTGGCTAAACCCGATCGCATCCTCGTTAACTGCAACCCTTACAAATCCGCGATTAATAATCTCTTGCAACTGAGAACCGGGGCGAGTATCACTGGCAACAGATGCTCGACCTTCCGCCGCACCAAACCGGGCATAATGCTCCAATCCGCTGGAGAATCCCCCATTAGTAATGGCATTGGCAACATCCGGGTTATAGTCCCGATAAAAGTTCTCTGAAAACTTAATTTGCGGCGTTCTGCCTTCCTTAAATCCAAATGTTGTCCAATGATGTAACCCACTGTTAAATGAGCCATTCGCCACAGCGCGGGCCACATCAGCGTTTTGTTGGAGATAGGTGTTTTCGTTAAAGTTAGGCAGAGCCATAATTTCCAGTGAATTAGAGATTTTTGTAGTCAATTGGCGGAGGTGCAGAAAGATGCACCTGTCAGGTAAAAACTTGGTTCCTTTCAGAGCTTAACCCTGGGGTCACTGTTCTACCCTTCGTTTAGATAGACGTTTTAGGTAGGCTAACTGTGAGCAAATTTTTGTAAATACATGAAGGATAGGAAATGAGTAAATTCTCTCAGGACTTACGGAAATTTTGAGAATCTATCTTAAATGTAGAGGCGATTCGCGAATCGCCTCTACATTTTGGGGTTAATCGTAGAGATTGTGTAAGTCATAGCTATGCAGCTAGGTTGAATATTTGCCATATTTTTTATTTTTAGGCAGGGCAAATTTTGCGATGTTTTATCCTGTAAAAATCGCAGTTATGGTGTTCCAACAAATAAATCATCCAAATCCCGATGGTTAAGCACCTAACAAGACTGGATGACGCCGCGCAGGCGGGCTTTGTCCGTGTAGCCCCAGGCTTGAGCCTGCGGGTTTTTTGAAGGTTTTATTTTTTGGATTTCCCTTATAAGGCTTCCGGCAATTATGCGGAGCAGATAGTTAAATCCCTGGGAGCAAAATGTACGGGAATAACGATGGGGAACGCTATAATTCCCGGTTTAATCCCGATAAAAATGGCAATAGCCGCCACTATCCATCCAGACTTGCCACAACAGTTCAAACCGTTTTTGGAAGGAGTTTAGGAGAGAGCGAGTTAAGGTGTGATAATTTATCGCGGGCTGACTCACCGGACTTACGCCGAGGTTGAAAATCGACCCTAAATGGAGAGGCGATTCGCGAATCGCCCCTACATTTAGGACGAGTATGGTTGTGAAACTGAATCCAATGGGTAAAACTGGGTGGGAGCATCTCAAGAACGAACAGTTCACCCCCCTCCCCTTAGCAAGGGGAGGGGGGCAGGGGGGTGGGGTCAGCTCCGGGGGCCAAAATGAGAGGCTCCCAACTGGGTTGGGCTCACTTTTGCTCAGATGCCGATACTGTAGTCCTCCTCCCTTTGTGGAATTAGGGCCAGTCGCATCGGGTAAAACTAAGGAACAGGACTTACCCATCAATCCTAAATCTGTCGGGTTGATTCGCGAATCAACCCTCCATTTAAACCCGGTTTCTGTAGGGTTGATTCGTGAATCAACCTTACATTTAGGCTGGGCTCTTAAATCAGGGGTAAGTTTTAAGGAAATTTGGGGAACTGCCCCTTGCCCTGGGGTGACCGATAAGGGTGGACTGGAGATATTGTCCCCTGCCTCAACTTCTGCTAAAATCGGCTGATGTTGCTCCGTGGGCCCATTTACGGGTGGAGGGGGCTGGTGAACCGGGGGTGCGGGTTCGGATTGAATGGGGGTGGGCGGCGTCTTTTGCGGCGTTGGACTTCGGTTGAGACTGCCGAGACTGGGATTTTCTTCCCCGCCTAGATAATCCTTCCACTGCTGACGCAAAATTTTCCGGGCATCGGAAATCCGTTTGCGGGCAGTTGAGTAAGAAATCTGTAGCGGTTCGAGGATGGCGGGATAGGATTCGTCGTTCTGATAGTAGAGAACAAAGGTTTCGCGTAACTTGGGGGGTAGGCCCTCTATGGAATTTTCAAAAAAATTTTCCAGTTCACGATGCATAGCATCGTGAACTGGATTTTCTCCTTGATTAGCCCATTCCCCTTCCGGGGCGATCGCCTCGATATCCTGAACCTCTATTTTCTTTCTCTGGCGAAGGCGATCGAGGCACAGATTTTTCGTAAGTTGTTTGACCCAGGCCCTGAAGTTCTTAATGGCCGTTGTACAGGTTGTTACCTGTTGCCACGCTTTGAGCATTGCCTGAGAAAGCAAGTCCTCTGCCTCCGTGGGGTTCCGCATATACTGGAGGCAGTCGCGATAAAGCTCATCTTGATAACAAATCCATTGCTGCCAAAACGCTGAATCCTGCTGTATATCAGGATTCGGGCTGCTTGAGTGGGTAAGTCTCTCAACCGCTGAAGTCATAGATTTTCTTGGGTACTCTAGTGGGAGGTATGAATCTGGGATTGATGCCTCTAAAACCAGGAGTGGTGGTTAAACTCCCTGATGTCTGCAATCTCGGTGGTTCAGAAACTCTCGTTGCTTAGGACCTATACTTCTATCCCAAGGGTTTTTTGGCCTTGGTGAACCAAATATTATAGGGTTGTCCTCTACCTGGAGATAGATTTATCCTATCTTGTCAGCGAGAGAAATGGCAAATGCCCAGGGGTGAACTACCGAACGGTGAATCAGAGATTACACCGTCGGCTTCCTACCCAACAGACCGCGAGACAGTAGATTTCTTGCGTCCTCTACGATCTCGACTTACACCTGGGCGATAGGCGATCTCCCCAGTTCCTGAGGATAAAATACGCAGTCCTTCATCTCTGATGTTCTTGGCAGCATTGATATCTCTGTCATGTTTCGTTTGACATTTTTCGCACTGCCAGAACCTAACATCAAGGGTCAGGCTTATTACTTGATTTAGGCAAACATTGCAGGTTTTGGAGCTAGGGAAGAATCGGTCTACTTCGAGGTAGACTTTCCCTTCTTGCTCTGCTTTGTATTTTAGCATGGTGCAAAACTGACCCCATCCCACTTGGCTGATTGCTTTGGCGAGACAGTGGTTTTTCACCATGTTCCTAACTGCTAAATTCTCTACCACTATGACTTGGTTTTCGTCTACCATCCTGCGTGATAGTTTGTGGTGAAAATCTTCCCTGCATCTAGTTATTTTGTTATGTACCCCAGCTACCTGCTTACGGGTTTTGTTACGGTTGTTAGAGTCCTTTTGTCTTCTGGACAACCGCTTTTGCTTGGCTCTTAGATTTTTCTCGTGTTTAGCTAACCAGCGAGGGTTGTCAAATTTAGACCCATCAGAGGTAATAGCAAAATGAGTTAATCCTAAATCAATACCTACCGCTTTACCTTCAGTCGTTTTTTCTGGGAGATCTTTCCCATCATCGACTAGGACCGAGGCGAAGTATTGGCCTTTGGCGTTCATGGATACCGTAACTGTTCTAATTGACCCTTCAATCGGTCTATGTAGTCTGGCATGAACAAGCCCCATTTTAGGGAACTTGATGCCATCTTCTACGATAGAGACATTCTGAGGATAACTAATAGATTGATTACGGTGTTTTGATTTGAAGCGAGGATAAGCCGCCCTCCCTTCAAAAAAGTTGATGAAAGCCTTGGACAAATTTAGGGCAACAACCTGTAAGCACTGGGAATAAGGTTCTTTCATCCATTCATACTCTTTCTTGAGATTAGTTATCTCTTTCTGTATGGCAAAGCGACCCAGACCCTTCCCTGTGGCTTTGTAGGTTTCGTTGGTCAGGTTGAGAGCGTAGTTCCACGCGAATCTACAGCAACCAAAACTTTGAGCAAGGTGTTGTCTTTGCTCGGTGGTTGGATAAATTCTGTACTTGGTCGCTCTCAACATTACCGTGAAAACAATTTGCGATAAGATTATAGCATGACAATCCGTGGGATTGTCAATCTTCAGGGGTCGATCCCCTGAAGATTGACTTGAGGGGTCCATGTATCCCGACGCTCAATCGAAGATTAGAGTGCGGGACTTATCGCCCCTCAAACTCCCCAGAAGTTAAAGTTTTTGTAAAGACCTTGCCTTCCGGTCCCCTCCCCTTGGCAAGGGGAGGGTTAGGGTGGGGTCCTCTTGACGTGGCACAAGCCACGTCACGCACTCTCTGAGGCTTAAGTACCTGTATGGAGGCTGGTCCAACCTCTTTGATTGGGAGGGGCGATCTCGCGTGCGCGTGGACCCTCCGCCCATCCATTCATGGGGAGGGGCGGTAAGCGGAGCTATCCCGTAGGGAATCGCCACCCGTAGGACCCCACCCTAACCCTCCCCTTGGCAAGGGGAGGGGACCGGAGGTGTAGTTCAGAGAAAGAGGACCCCACCCTAACCCTCCCCTTGCCAAGGGGAGGGGACCGGAGGTGTAGTTAATAGAAAGGTGAATCACTATGAATGTAAAAAACCTTCCTTGTAACGATTATTCCCCCCCCTATTCCTTTTTTAACCCGCCTTTCCTATAATGCTTCCAGCAGTCATCAGGAAATTAGCCGTGCTTGCTACAGTTTGGAGTGCATCGTTAGTTGGGATTAATGCGGTCAAGGTCGGAGTCGAAATCGATGTCTCGGGGGGAATGCCGGGAATTGTTGTGGTGGGATTGCCCGATACCGCCGTGCAAGAATCCAAGGAACGGGTGAAAGCGGCCCTCAAAAATTCCAGCTATGCCTTCCCCTTGCGGCGGATTGTGATTAATTTGACTCCGGCGGATTTACGCAAGGAGGGTCCCTGTTTTGACTTACCGATCGCCATCGGAATTCTCGCCGCCTCAGAACAAGTCAGCGCCCAACTCCTAGGAGATTTTCTCTTTTTGGGTGAACTCTCCCTCGATGGCACTTTACGTCCCGTTGCCGGAGTCCTCCCCATTGCTGCTGCTGCCCAAGAAATGGGCATTACTGCCTTAGTTGTCCCGGAAGGCAATGTCGGGGAAGCGGCAGTGGTGAAAGGGTTACAAGTTTATGGATGTGGGCATTTGTGCGATGCGATCGCCTTACTGAACAACCCCAGTCAGTATAAACCCACCCAACTTGATGGCAATGTTCCCTTTGCACCCCATCCCTTCGGGGGTTTAGACTTGCAAGATGTCAAGGGTCAAGCTCATGGACGCCGCGCCTTAGAAATTGCCGCTGCCGGAGGACATAATTTAATCTTTGTCGGTCCCCCAGGTAGCGGAAAAACCATGCTGGCTAAACGGTTACCCGGTATTTTACCCCCTCTGAGTTTTGAAGAAGCTTTAGAAGTCACCCAAATTTATTCCGTAGTGGGGTTACTGAAAAATCGTGGCGCGTTAATTGGCGATCGCCCGTTTCGCAGTCCCCATCACTCCGCCTCCGGTCCTTCTCTCGTCGGCGGTGGCAGCTATCCCAAACCGGGTGAAATTTCCCTCGCTCATCGGGGTATTTTGTTCCTCGATGAACTCACAGAGTTTAAACGCGATGTGCTAGAGTATCTGCGCCAACCCTTAGAAGATGGGCGGGTCACTATTTCTCGCACAAAACAAAGTGTGGAATTCCCCGCCCAATTTACCTTAGTTGCCAGTACCAATCCTTGTCCCTGTGGCTACTTTGGCGACCAGATTCAACCCTGTACCTGTTCCCCCCGTCACCGAGAACAATATTGGGCGAAACTTTCAGGACCGCTGATGGATCGGATTGATTTGCAAGTGGCAGTGAATCGCTTAAAACCGGAAGAAATTACTCGGCAAACCACGGGAGAGCCATCGGAACCTGTGAGAAAGCGGGTTCAGGTAGCCCGCGATCGTGCCCGGGAACGATTTAAAGCCGAACCGAACATTCGCTGCAATGCGGAAATGCAAACCGCCCAACTCCGCAAATGGTGTCCCCTGGATGACGCCACCCGCACTCTCCTGGAAGGGGCCATCCGTAAACTGGGACTCTCGGCAAGGGCCACCGATCGCATTTTAAAGGTCGCCCGCACCATTGGGGACCTAGCTGGGGATGACCAAATCAATCTCTCCCATGTGGCAGAAGCCATTCAATATAGAACAATTGATAGAATGCAGTAAATAGCATTTTTTATTAGCTATTTTCAGGAGCTAACTCTCATGAAAACGATTCTTTCTCTGGTTTTACTAGCCACCGTTGCGGTTGTTGATAGTTTACCGGCTCAAGCTCAAAGTTTCCAACCCCGCCAGGGGGTGGAAGTGATTGCTCAGGGGACGCCAATGGTCTCCCAAGCGCAAGAATTTGTCTCCTTACTTGCCGATGGAGAGTTTAACCAGGCATTGCAGAAATACGATGCCACTGCCCGGGAAAATATTACTCCCGAAACCCTAGAAACAACCTGGCAAGATTTAGTGGAAAAATCGGGGGATTTTCAAGAAGTTGTTTCCAGTGAAACAGTCCAGGGTGAGGATCAAGAAGTTGTCCTCTTAACAACTCGGTTTGAACAGGATACCGTGGTCTTGTTCGTTGTTTTTGATGGAGAGCAACAAATCAACAGTTTTACCTATTAATCCAGGCGCGCTCCTAAGCTGTTGCTGGCGTTAGGGTGTTCCAACAAATAAATCATCCAAATCCCGATGGTTAAGCACCTAACAAGACTGTATGACGCCGCGCAGGCGGGCTTTGTCCGTGTAGCCCCAGGCTTTCTAAGCGGAACGCTCCGCGAACAGCCTGCGGGTTTTTTGGGGATTTTATTTTTTGGAGTTCCCTTAAAGGGTGCAGGATGTCGTGAATACAGTGGCCCATGCTTCCTCAATTCACGGAGCGATCGCTTGACTAGGGTGCATCCCTCATTTTTAGGCGTTGCCTTCGTAAAATCGGAGGAGTAAGCCGTTCCCCAGAGGTGCTTTTAAAAGGGAATGCGCTGATTCCTCAATTAAGGCAAAAACCTCGGGAAATGGCTGGATAAAAATACCCGTAGAACTACGGAGAAAGACGAGCTTTTCTCCCTAGACTTTATAAAACATTAGGTTAAATTTTTCAAAAAATAGTGATAAAATAAAAACAGAAGAATTCAGTGGCTTTTAGAGTAAAGCCAACGGCTATGAGTCGAGTAACAATGCGGTTGCGTTCTGACTTTCATCGCCTAGGGGACAGTTTGATGAAAATCACCCTCTTTCGCTTCGTGGCGAACGGATGGCTGGCTTTCGTCAATGTGTCTCGGGACTTTTATCTGGCGCGGATGATTCTGTTGGGGGATCATCACGTCGCCTCTCCCCACCGAAATCACTAGGATGCCGGTACAGTAGAGGTTAGAAACCCGGTTTCTTAACAAAAATTTGGTTAATTAGCAACAGATTCGGTTAAGAAACCGGGTTTCTTGTCCTAGGATGACTAATACTGTACCGACACCCTAGGCCCTAACCCAGGGAGTCTGACATTCTGAATGGAAAGATGGGGGTCAAGGGCCAGGGAATGGAAGTCCCTTACCCCAGTTCAAAAATATAAACCGGCAAGGGGACAGCCGGGTTCGGTCCGTCAGCCTTTGCGATCGCAGCCCGGGATAGAATGGGCTGGAGGGCTCATACCAAATCAGGTTGTTAAAAGTCGATTTCCTCTTCAGCCCGCGCAGGCGGGCTATAGCCCAAGGGGCATGGCTTCGCTAACGTCTGGTGAGCCTCCACCCTTTAGGGTGCGGGTTTTTGCAGACCTGTGACAACCGGATTCCGTATCAGAAAGCCCGAGGCGATCGCCAAGGCTGCTGTTTTCCCCGAATTGTCATAAATCGTAATGATTTTGGGGTCGAAAATCAGGTAATAAACTGGGCCAAAAAAGATTGAGCGAACTACGGACAGAATATGCAGACAGAGGGGGTAAAATGAGACAGTTGTGTTCTGTGCCAGACCTTGATCGAGCGCTATACCTTGCCCGAAATGGGCGAACTGTGGACTGAGACCTATAAATTTAAAACCTGGCTCGAAGTCGAGCTAGCGGTTTGTGACGCGCAAGCCGAACTGGGTTATATACCCGCCTCGGCAGTGGAAGAGATTAAAGCCAAGGCTAATTTTGACCCCAAACGCATCCTCGAAATTGAGGCGGAAGTTCGCCATGACGTGATTGCCTTTTTGACCAATGTGAATGAGTACGTCGGGGAAGCTGGACGGTACATTCATTTGGGATTAACCAGTTCCGATGTGTTAGACACGGCTTTAGCATTGCAGATGGTGGCGAGTCTGGATTTGTTGCTGTCGGAATTGGAAACGGCGATCGCAGCGATTCGCTATCAAGCGCAGCAACACCGGGATACGGTGCAAGTCGGGCGATCGCATGGGATTCATGCCGAACCGATTACCTTTGGGTTTAAACTGGCTGGATGGTTAGCGGAAATGTTGCGCCATCGCGATCGCCTGGTGCGGGTGCGATCGTCCATTGCCGTGGGGAAAATCTCCGGTGCCGTGGGAACCTACGCCAACATCGAACCCCGCATTGAAGAGATTGCCTGTCAGAAACTCGGACTCGAACCCGATACCGCCTCCACTCAGGTGATCTCGCGCGATCGCCATGCTGAGTTTGTGCAACATCTAGCGCTCCTAGCGGCTTCTATCGAACGCTTTGCCGTCGAAATTCGCAACCTCCAGCGCACCGATGTTCTGGAAGTAGAGGAATTCTTCTCCAAAGGACAAAAAGGCTCGTCGGCTATGCCTCATAAGCGTAACCCGATTCGCTCCGAACGCTTAACCGGGATGGCGAGAATCGTGCGGGGTCATGCCGGAACTGCTTTGGAAAATGTGGCACTGTGGCATGAACGGGATATTTCCCATAGTTCTGTCGAACGAGTGATTCTGCCTGATGCTTGCATTTTAACTCACTTTATGTTAAGGGAAATTTCAGAATTGGTGAAAAATCTCCAAGTCTATCCCGAGAACATGAAGCGGAATATGAACGTTTACGGCGGCGTAATTTTCAGTCAGCGGGTGATGCTGGCCTTAGTGGAAAAAGGCATGAATCGGGAAGCGGCTTATAAAGTCGTGCAGTCCTGCGCGCATCAAGCCTGGAATCAACCCAACGGGGACTTTCATGGGGCGATCGTCAAAGATGCCACCGTCACCGAGAAACTGTCACCGCAGGAAATCGAAGACTGTTTCGACCCGAAATACCAACTCAGACACTTGGATACGGTTTACCAACGCTTAAACATTTAAAACCTGCTAAAAAGAAGCGTAGGGATGAAGGATGAATTGAAGGGTCAAGGGTTCGATTCATCCTTCTGATACGGAATCCGGTTTTTAAAGGTCTATAAAAACCCGCACCCTCAAGGGTGGGGCTATACGGACGAAGCCCGCCTGCGCGGGCTAAAGAGAAAATCCACTTGAGACAACCGGATTTGGTATCATCCTTGATGGCTTGATCCTGTCTCCTTCATTTTTATAGAGGTCGCGCATGAAACTTCGTTCTTTCATCGCATATATTCTGGTGATGCTGGCGATCGTCTTGGCGATCGCCACCACAAGTACGGCGACAAATCCACAACCCCCCCGCACCGATTCGCCAGCAGAGTCTCTGCGATTGCTGGCAGCAAAACGGGACTTTTTAATTGGAACTGCCGTTCAACCGGGCCCCTTACAAAATGAAGTTCCCTATCGAGAGGTACTAGCGCGGGAATTTAACATTCTGATGCCTGAGAATCATACAAAATTTTGGCGATTGCATCCAGAACGGGACCGCTATAATTTTACTCAAGTTGATGCGATCGTTCAGTTTGCTCACGAACATGATATTAAAGTGATCGGTCATGCACTGGCATGGTTTCACGCCGTTCCCCGGTGGGTCGTTGAAGGAAATTTTTCCCGAGATGAACTGATGGAAATCCTTCACGATCACATTCAGACCGTAGTCAGTCATTATCGCGGTCAAATTTATGCTTGGGATGTGGTGAATGAACCCGTAGAAGCCGATGGGAGCTTAAGAGAAACCATCTGGTCTAAAACCATTGGACCAGAATATATTGACCTAGCGCTCCGGTGGACTCGTGAAGCGGATCCAGATACTTTATTATATATTAACGACTATGCGGAAGGACTTAATTCTAAGTCTGATTCGTTTTATAACTTAGCCAAAGAATTACGGGAAAGAGGAACACCCCTCGATGCCGTAGGTTTCCAAACCCACTTGGGATTTTTATCGGCAAAAAACGCCGAAGAAGTCGCTGAAAATATGAAGCGGTATGCCGAATTGGGGTTAGAGGTGATGATTACGGAAATGGATATTCCGATTGATCAGTTTAGCGGCACCCGGGAGGAACAATTAGAGGCACAAGCTAAAATGTACCGGGATTTCCTAAAGGTCTGTTTAGAGGCTTCAAACTGCAACACTTTAATGATGTGGGGATTCACCGATCGCCATACCTGGTTGACTGGGTTTACAGGAGGTAAAGCTCCCTTAATTTTTGACGAGTCCTATCATCCGAAAGCGGCCTATTCGGCCATGTGGGAAGAGTTAAAAGCCACAGAATAGATTCCGAAGAACTCCCCTCAAACAGTCCTAATCGGTTTGCCAAAACCCAACCCTTCAAGGAAGATGGCTGCGGTAGATCTTCCGGGGGGTTTAGAGGATTGCCAAATATAAATCATCCAACTGTTCAACTGAGATGTGTAGGGGCGCAATGCTTGCGCCCCAGGCAGGGCGCAAGCATTGCGCCCCTACATTCACGGGACTACTCCGTTGAGGCGTCACTACGAACGAACGTTTTGGAGATTTGATTTTTTGGAGTTCCCGGAGGGGTTGGCTAGAGATTGAGGTGGGTAGGTCCCCCGGAACCGACCCGATCGCAACCGAGCAATATCAGCGGCTGAAAAGCGAGGTGGGAATTGCTCTTAAACCAAGCTGGGGTCCGTTGCAGCGGTTTCTCGGAGTAACAACTGCCGCCACTGGCGGATAATCTGCTGAAGAATCACCCGTTCCGGCGTGACGAAGGAGGCGATCGCCTCGGACTCCAGAGTATCCAGGGCTACCGTGGCTCTAGCTAGGATGGCCCATCGTTTTACCGGGTCCGGCTGTTCAGAATGGCTAGAGATTAAGGAGCCTATTTCTCCCAGACGAGCGATCGCATTCAGAACCTCCGGTCGAATCACCCCAGCGACTGGCATCCGCGAGTTTGCTTCCCCCTCATAAAAAGCAGCCAGTTCCGATTCTTGGAGAGTCTGTAAGGCAATCCGGAGGTTAGAAAGGTTATCCAAGGATGACAGTGCAGCCAAGATTGTCAAGGATTCGAGAATTTCTACACCCCCCGGATACTCTCGAAGATTGAGGAGGTTTTGCTTGTAGGGAGTCCAATCCCACCCCGACTGATTCACAGACTCGCAATTGAGCAACTGGTACAGCAAGGCCGAGAACCGAGTTAAGGGGGTTTGACGATGCGATCGCCGCAGCCAAGTCAGCACCCCAATGCCATCCTCAGCGAATTGATTCAACCAATCACTCCCACATTTCACCGATTGCAAACCCAATTCCCCCAGTAAGACTTGTCGGCGTTCCGGAATTCCTCGCCAATCTTCAGCACTCACTGGGGACCAGAGATAAGCCCTTAAATTCGGGTCGCGGGCGATCGCATACAGCAGATGTAGGGGGTTTGGGGTGGAATGTAAATATCGAGATAAAGCACTCAAGGCAACGGAACGCTGAAAGGGGTTGCGGCAGACTTCTGCGACTTGGTGTAACCCAGTCTTTTCATCCCGTTGCAACTGCTGGAGTAGAGATTTGCGAGTATTCGGCAGCGGCAACACGACCAACTCATCCCAAAAAACTGGATGTCTCTCACCCCGTCGGTTAGGTTTGAATGCAGCAATTAACTCAATTGGGTAAAACAAGAGGCGTAAGGACCCGATCGTCACCAGCAAATTAAAGTAAATCCCAATTTCAAACCCTCGGGAAACTCCCGCCACAAACCGGATTCGGGAGGCAATGTCTTTATCTTTGATGATATTTGCCTCGAATGCAGCCAAGGCCACCGCGATCGTGAAAATCAACGCAATTCCCGCTAAGGCAGCCACCCCTGGGCGTCCAGCTAAAGCAAAGGCCACAAACCAAATTGTCCCCAGAAAAATTGCAAACCCGACGGTGAGCACCGTCGGATCAATGGCGATCGCTCCGAAGGCCTGTTCATAAGGGGGATTGATGCTCATCAAATCATTTAATATAAACAGACTCGTGAACGCGAAACCCCCAAATAGCGCCAGTACCAAGGCCGCTAACACACTACCGGCCAGTCCAAAGATTATAAAACTACAGGTGAGAAGCAGTGCCGTTGCCAATACAATCCAGATCCACAGGAAAACCACTCCAACTGCAAACCCGAGGGTCGTCCAAAAGAGGGTGCGTTGGACTGCTTTGAGGGGAATTTCTTCACCCGAGGTGAGATTCCAGACTTTTGGGAGGCGATCGCCTGCACCGGAGATCACTCGTTGTCCATCGGGGGTCACCGCCACGGATCTCACCCACTCTTGATGTCCAGCGAGGGTATGTACCAAAGTCCCTTGTTGGAGGTTCCAGACTTTAAGGGTATGGTCCGAAGAGGCCGACACCACTTGCTGTCCGTCCGGGGTAACTGCTAATCCATTAATCCACCCCTGATGTCCGGTTAATTCATACTGGAGAGTTCCCTCATTCAGGTTCCAAACCTTGAGGGTTCCATCCATACCGCCAGAAACCACCTGTTGTCCGTCAGGGGTAACTGCAATGGTATTGACCCCTCCAGGATGTGCGGTCAAATTCTGCACTTGCGTACCCGATGACCGGGCCCACACTTTAACTGAACCATCCAGACTAGCCGAAATCACCTGTTCTCCATTCGGGGTGACGGTGACTGCATTAACCCGGGCGGTATGACCGCTTAAGGTTTGCAGGAGAGTTCCCTGTGCCAGATTCCAAATTTTCACGGTTCCATCTGTCGATCCAGAAATGGCCTGGGTTCCATCTGGGGTGAGGGTTACACTGTTTACAGGTCCCCTATGGCCTTCCAGAGTATGCAGTTTTTTTCCGGACTGGATATCCCAGACGATGAGGGTATTGTCTGCTGAGGCAGAAATGGCTAATTTTTGGTCTGGGGTAACTGCGAGGTCTTCAATCCAGCGCCGGTGGTTTTGGAGAGTCTGGAGGCGATCGCCCCCTTGGATGTCCCAAATATTAACCGTGCGGTCTGCGCCACCTGAAATAACCCGGTCTCCTGAGAGTAACGCCAAGGCATTAATTCCGCCGGTATTACCCGGTAGGGTTTGCAACAATGCACCTCTATCCAAATCCCACACTTTTAAGCTGCTGTTTCCAGTAAAGTCTCTCCCTGAAGCAGAAATCGCTTGAGTATTGGAAAGGGCCAGGACAGAATTAATGGATCCGGTATGACCTTGTTGCACCGCAATCGTATAGAGCAAAAATGTGAATGCCAGGAGGAACAAACATTTCACCACCGAGGCAGTCGCCATCAGATACAGGTTTCGATATCCCGGAACTTTAAAACTCCCCCGGAATTTACTCCATCCGCTTTGTCGATACAAATCCGGGGCAGCTTTGTACAAATAGCTTCGGAGTACACTGGGACGAAAAAACACCCAGTAGGCCAACAGACCATAATGATAAGGATTTAAAGGATTGAGGAATTCGGGTGTTTCACCCCGCTCTTGTGGGAAAATGGCCATGATGATTTTACCGTAGGGGTCAGTTTTAGGCAGAAACTGTCAAGCTATTTATCGGTCTTTTCACAGTATTCCTTTTCCGCTCCTCCTCGGGATCCGGATTTGGTTAAATTTTATGAAGCCACTATCATTTTCATCCCTTGCCCCATCTGGCAGTGTATTGATTTTTTGAAGGAAAATAGAGCCCTTACTGAAGGCTTGCTTGATTTGATGACTTCATGAAACATCCTTCTGAGCTTTATAAAATTACCGCTTATGATTTATAGTCAAGAGGGTTTCAACCTTAAATTAAGGAAAATAAACTAGAAATTTGAATTAACTAAATCCTTATATTCATTAATTGACATTCAACAAAACTGAACGAAAACCCATGAAAATTAATTACATCCTGTTATTTTCGGTGGTTTTAGGGTTAGTCCTCACCATTGGATTCTGGCAACCAGCGGAATCCGTTCGGATTTTAGAGGAATTTAAGGCGGGAGAAGAGGTATTGCAGAGTCCATCAATTGTCGGGGAGAGAACTCCAGATACAGAGCAGTTTGAGGGAGAGAAGTTGGTAGATATCCAAGATATTAATCCCGATATTACCCTTGATATTCGCTATGCCACAGCTAATAATTTTTTGAAGGTCAAACTCTACTCCGTCCCTCGATGTCTTCTGCGAACTAGCGTCGCTCAAAAGTTATCCCGAGTTCAAGAGCAATTGCAACCTCGGGGACTGGGGTTGAAAGTTTTTGATTGTTACAGACCCTTATCGGTAACGAGGAAAATGTGGGAAGCGTTGCCCGATCCTCGTTATGTTGCTAATCCAGCAAGGGGGTCGCGACACAATCGCGGTGCAGCGGTAGATTTAACCCTAATTGATGCAAGGGGTAATGAATTAGAAATGCCTACGGACTTTGATGATTTTACCGATCGCGCCGCCCGAGATTACCCAGGAACCGATGTCAGCAACCAAGCCCGCCAAAATAGCCAATTACTCGAATCGGTGATGACTCAACAGGGCTTTATTCCCCTCATTACCGAATGGTGGCATTTTGATGCAGAAAACTGGCAAGATTATCCCTTGTTGGACATTTCTTTAGAGGCGATCGAGTAGTTTCAGGATTACTTGACTTCAACTAAAAAGTCATAGCTAAACCCTCGGAAATTTGAGTCTAAAACCAGGAGATAGTCCCCGGTTGTGGGGAGAGTCCCACTCCAGTTGTCCAGACCCGTATAGTGACCCCCCCCGGTGAGTTCAGTTTGCCGATTGGGGTCATTGGGGATAAAGACAAACGGCAACGCGCCTTCGGAAACCGAGAGGGTCAAGGTTTGACCGGCAGATGCCTTGAGCAGATATTCATGACTTCCTCCGCCAATAATCCGCCCTTTGACTCGCGCAGAGGTGCCATTGGGGGGGAAATTAATCCGTTCAGTGATTTCAGAACAAGAACTTTCGGTGATACTTTTGGCAATCCAACCGTCTACCGGACTATTGATTTTAAACCAGCCATTTTGTTCTTCTGTAACACTGAGAAAAGTGCCATTACTCAGTGTCCCTAAAAGATTCGTGGCGGTTACTTCTGGACTGGAACGAACGTTAGCTGGGGGGTTGGGATCGGAGACAATGGCAGTGGTAATTTTGCAATTGTCTTGGGAGGGGGTAATCATGATGGGTTCTGGAGTTGGGGTTGGGGAAGGTTGGGGAGATGGAGGAGATTGGGGAGATTGGGGAGATTGGGAAGGTTGGGGAGATGGGGGAGATTGGGGAGATTGGGTGGGGGTTTGAGTGACTGGAGGGGGAGATGGGGGAGATGGGGGTGATTGGGATGATTGGGATGCGAAATAGGCACCTCCGAGTGCGGCGGCGATCGCTCCTGCCGCCAAAGCAATGATAAACGGTATTTTCCCTTGCATAACCTCTATGGCATCTTAGCCAAAATAGAACCACTTACCCAGTCTAAACGGTTCAAGGGTTGGGGCCTTTATAGATAGAGATTGATATGAACCCGGGGAGAATGGCCCATTCTTCCATCAGAAACGAGTGCATCCGGAGGGTTCGCTCTTTCCCCTGGACCCTACTATCCTGGCACATTCGTTCCCGCACTGCGTAAGTCACTTCCCGACTGCTGTGATTGTGCCGCCGTTTGAGCGTTGACCCGATTCAGTTCGCGGATCCGACGAGAGAGCAGACGGATGATATTGATGGCAATTCCGGGAGTTTCATCAATGGCATCGTAGAGTTGCTGCTGAGTCAACACCAGACACTCGCAGGGTTCCAGAGTCGTGACAGAAGCTGAACGGGGTTCAGCATCGAACAAAGACATTTCGCCAAAACAGGTTCCCTGTTCTAGTTTAGCCAGGTCTCGATTGCCAATGTGAACGCGGACCTTACCAGAAACGACGATATAGAGCGATCGCCCCTCCTGACCTTCGGTGAAGATGGTATGCTTTGCCGGGAAAGATAGCTCATCCATCACGGAAGCCAGACGCACGAGAAAGTCATCCCGAAGTTCCTTAAAAATCGGAACGGCCCTGACAAATAATAATCGGTCAACACTGGTGAGCATTACGACAGTAAACCGTAAAAAATAAAGCCTAAAAAGTAATCAGGAGTAAAAAGGCAAAAACAAAAATTTTCCTTTTATCTTTTTACTTTTACCGTACTTTAGGTCGCTTCCAACCCGGGGAGGCCCGGATAATTGGGAAAACCCTGGGGTCCTCCGGCAGTGGATGAGGCGGCACGCGGTGAATCCGCAATGCCCAATTCCGCCATCATTTCCTTGACTTGAGAGGCAACGAGGCGATCGCGATCGTTTTTCATCCGGGGCAACAGTTCGGCGAGGGCGCGAGGAGAGGCCACTTTCAGGTAGGCTAACACAGCTTCGCGCACAAAACTTTTCGGATGGTTCAAACAAGCTAACGTTTGTTCCGCACTCAGGCTCCAGCGAGAAGCCCGAGCCAGGTGAAAACAGCAAGCCAGGGGCCACTCCGAGATAAAGTGACGTAAGTCCACCAACCGTCGGAGGCGATCGCTCGCAGATAGGGGTTCGATCGCAATCAATTCCGAGAGACTCTGGAGTTTTTCCTCATCGGCACGGCGATCGAGAATACTCAACAAAATCCGCTTACTCGGAATATCCAGAGTATTATCCAAAATTTCCAACCCCCGCGCCATATTTGTCCGCACACCGGACTTTAAATTAAAAGCCGCCGCTTGAATCGACCCCAGGGGATAGAGAAACTTCATCAGCAAAAACAAGCGGTCCACCGAATCGGAAATCACATCCCGCAAAGCGCGGCGCAGGAGATTCGCTTCTCGTCCGACGGTTTCTTCTGGATTGAGTCCGATGAGAGCCTGATAAATCTGACCCATCAACATCAATTCTTGGTCGATTAACATTTCCACCCCACTGCGGCCAATTCGATCTAAAACCCCTTCAATGCCGCCTTCCTTGGGGATTTTTAACAGAATACGCAGGATGTTCCGTCGGGTGGTGCCCCAACTGGTGACCAGATGATTCACCAATACATTCAGGGATTCTAGGGTGCCAATCTGACCGATCGCCGTCCAAGCGTGCATCCGGACTAAATCGGGCTTATGAATATCTTCAGCCAGGGCCACGAGGCGATCGAGAATTTCATTCTCCAAGCGCACCAAAGCTCGCATCGCCGATTCCCGGGTTGATTTATAGTAAAGTCCCCGCAACAGGGAGGGATAATACTCTTCTAAATGAGTCGATGCAATCACCTCCAACAGGGCGCAACGGACTCGCAAAGACTCATCCTGGAGTAGATTGGGGATAAACAGTCGTAACCCTTGCAAATAATCCGCTTCTCCCAGGGCGCGACAACCCATGACCCGTTCCCGTTCCTGTTTGTGGGTCAACATATGACGCAGGGCGTTGGTGGCTTCGGCTTTTTGTTCGCGGTTGCCTCGACGCATGATGGAGGAGGCGGCAGTGCCGCGAACTACTGGGTCTACATCGGCACGCAGATAGGGGCGCAATTGTTCGATATCCAGTTCCGGTTCCGTCAGCCAGATATAGCGCAACGCCAACGCTAAGACTTCAGGGGTGACGGTTTGGTTAAGCAGGGTTCGTAAATGGGAGGTGTAGATAGGATTTGGATGGTTGAGCATCACCTCCAGACTTTGACGCTGCAAATTTGGGGTTAGATTGGGCAGGAGGGGGGCAAGGGCTTCGCCAACGTGCTCGGGGTCGATTTGGGTGAGCAATTCGATGCAGGAGCGTTTATCGTCTTCGTTGCCTTTCTGTTCCAGGGTTTCCACCACGGTGCGCTTTAACGCCCGCATATCCACATCGGAAACTCCGAGGCGTCCGCGTTCTGCACTGGAGACTAATAAGCCGAGATAGCGCGATCGCAGGATCCAGACGATAAAAAACCACCCTAACCCCATCAGCACCACGGACACCAAGAAAACGGTGCCTTGATACCCCAGAATCTCTTGGGGGGTAGCTTGAGGAAAGATCATTCGGCACACCCAAATCGCCGCTAAAATGGCCACGCCAGTCACCCCCACTGCCAGAGGTTCGGCAATCCCATTCACCATCGATTGGATGTTACTGCGAATGCTATCGGGGAGGGGTTGGAAAAAGACGGGCCCGGTGCCTTCGATTAGGGTGTATTTGAGGAGTTCTTCAATAAATTTTAGGGAAACCAGCCCCCAAAAGAAGGGCAGGATGGGGGTCAGGGAAAAGGCGCTGAGTAAAACCACCGCAGCAGGTAAGAGGGTGGCAGCGGCAAAGACCCCGAAGCGTTCCACAATCCGACTGGAGGCAAACCACTGCATCACCAGTTCAAAGAGTCCCAGGATGCCGTTAAAGACGCCGAGGAAACTAGCAATTCCGATCGCCAAATCTTGTCCGGCAGGGTTTTGCTGTTCTAATTCACTTAAAAATAGGAAGTCAACGACGAGATGTAAGGCTTCGGCGAGGATAAAAAATCCAAACAGGGGAATCACATAGCCTTTCAGGGGGCCGCCCAGTCGGCGATTGGTGAAATCGGGTTCATTTTCCAGGGAGGTCGTGCGCGGGGCGTCGGGAAAGGCTTGTTTGTAGGTGCGACTCAGGTAAAATAGCAAAAATGCCCCTAACAGCATCATCACGCAGGAGGTCACCAGGACGTTATTCAGTCCGACGACTCTGAGCAGCACGGGTAGGGAAAAGCCACTAATCACATCGGCGAGTAAAATGCCGCTACTGATCAGGGGATAGGTGCGTTTAATCTCGCGAATGTTAAAGAGTTGGTTGGCGGTAATGGAGGTGTTGAGGTCATTGAGGGCAAAGATGGCTTCCAACCACAAGCGCATCAGGAAAATCGTCACGGCAGCGGCGATCGCAATATTTAAGGCGACCCGAAAAAATAGCAAGGGGATCGCCATGAAGATCGCCACGGATACGATGACTTGGCGCAGGGGGAGGAACCGTTGCATCCAGGAGTACATGACTCCGAGGAAGGACCCGAGACCCGCCCCCGCGACATAAATCCAGGGCAAGGATTCCGCCCCATATTCGTTCAAGAACAGACCCACTGTACTTGCTTCTAACCACAACATCCCAATTGAGGTCACGGTATAGAATGCAAACATCAACCAGGTGCGCTCTCCTTCCTCGGGACGGAGATTTAACCACTGTAGCAATGCGGTTGCTAACCTACCCTTAGCGGCAAACCGCTGTTCTTTTAGTTCCATGCAGCGTTAATTTCCCGTGTTGTAGAGTTTCCCTGAATGCCGGTTGAAGTTCATCTCCTCGAATGGTATTGAGAATGCCATACCCTGTTCTGGCATGAAAAGCCCTGTCGATCGCTCATTATCCTCTGCTCTTGTCGCCAACGGGTTCTGGTTAATGGTTGACTCTAAGGGCGCGCTTCGGGCTTCCACGGGTTAATTCGCTTATGCCTAGCTCCGGTACCCTGACCTTTTGCACTCAATCGCTGGCACGATTTGTATGAGTTTTTCTTCCTTCTGATTAACATAATCTCTACTATTTTTCAATTGCTCTGGCTCGGTGATGCCTGAAGGAAGATGACAGGGTTTTGGCGAGGATTGAGAAGGGTTCGGAAGGATGGGGCGTCTGAGGCTCTGAGCCTGGTTTGAGGGCGGCAAACAAGTCTTGCGCCGATCGACGCGATCGGCGCAGATAGCAGATAGAGGATGCCTCAGTTCTCGTCAAGTCCCAGTTAAACCCTCAAGGGGAACCGCACAGTCATTCCCTTTCCAGGGTTTAAGCGCGCTTGAGTTGAGGGGTTAAATCCTAACAGCCAGGGCTTGATGGTTATCTTACCGCTTTATGGGGGTCGTCACCCCCGATCGCCGGATTTCCCCCGCTGATTTTTCTCGGCACGATTTTGGGAGGGAAATCTCTGGGTGCTTAGGTCTGTTCGCGCTCTCGTCAGTCCCGGTGGGTGAAATGCCTGTACTGGCTTCTCTGTTTCAGTCGGGCTTTTCACCCACTCCTTACGACCCGAGAGGCGATCGCCGCTGTTTTCTATCTCCAGGCAAATCATGAGGGCGCTGTGCACTTTGACTTAAGTACCTGCACCCTCACGATTTTTTGGACTATTTTTGCCTATTTTTTGGGAGAGAGCAACATCATCATACTCCGCCCTTCTTTTTTAGGGGCTTGCTGCACTTCGGCAACTTCTTCGAGGTCCGCTGCCATGCGCTTGAGTAATTCCTCAGCCAGGTCCGTATGTTGAATTTCCCGCCCTCGGAAGGTAATCGTCGCTTTTACCTTATCTCCCACTTTCAAAAAGCGCTGGGCTTGATTGAGACGCACGTTATAGTCATGTTCTTCAATCTTGTAGCGCATCTTGACTTCTTTGACTTCAGCGGTATGCTGCTTTTTCTTAGCTTCCCGCGCTTTTTTCTCTTGCTCAAACTTATATTTGCCGTAGTCCATGATTCGGCAAACTGGGGGATCGGCTTTATCGCTGACTAAAACCAAGTCGAGGTCTTTTTCTTCAGCGATTCGCATCGCCTCTTGAGGCGTTAGAATCCCAAGTTGGCTGCCGTCTGTGTCAATGGCTCGAATTTGAGGAAATCGGATTCTTTCATTAATTTGAGGTAAATCCCGATTTCTTCTTTTTTCAGTCACAGGCATTCTGGAAGAAGATGATGGAAGCAAGTCGTTCACAGAGTAAATTTTCTAAAAGTTTAGCTGACACTCTCAGGGGGTCGTCTGAAGACTCTGAGATTCTTTAAGACTAACTTAAAAGGCATTGTCAAATTACCTCTACAGGCTCAAAACAACAACCTAGACGAAAGGTATTGCACTTGAGCTTACTTTTTGATATGGAAATCAGCTTTCAGAATCTATCACTGATGTCAGTTGGGTACGCTCAACAATTCAAAGAGTGTTTGTTCAACCGGCTACTGCAATCATACAGCAGACGAGTTAAAGCAGGAGTTTCACTCTTATTGGATTGTTTCAACGCGCAGATAGTTATTCTTCCGGCTTTCTTGATTATAACTGCATTTTGACGGAGAATAAATGGAATAGCATCGCCTGGGTTCCCGGTTCTTTAAAGAACTCCGGCTTCCAGGCATCCCGTATTTTCAAGTAAATTGATGGAGATTGGCCCTCGGCTTGATGGTCCTGGCTCTGGCATCGAGAAGACACCCCTAGGGGTGGAAGTCAACCCGTTACAGGCTACCCAGCTTGATGTCTTTACCAAAACCTCTGCTGCTGTTGTTGCTTTCTCCAAACACAAGTTATATCCCATTGACGGAGGATGCTATCTTCCTCCAGGGGTTAACACCCTGGAATTAGCTCAAGGATGGCTAATTCTCAGGAGATGATCTTGTACTTTTCATTTTACTCAGTCTCATTCAATTTTTGATGAATCTTCATCTAACTTTAGATAGAACTTGGGCCTTCGCCGGTTTGGATTTTGACAAAACCGGGTGAAAGCGAGTCCCTATCCCTTCTAGCATAACAGGAAATCTGCCATTCGACGGTATCATAGATTGCTTTCACCGGATAAATCCCACGGCCCCGATCGCAAATCAAGGGGCGGGTCTGCCCGGATTTGATGGCCCGGGAATGCCTCGGATCCTCGGGGATTGCAGCAGATCCTGTAATTCTATCCTCCGAGGGAGAATTTTCAGGGGTCGAGGGAACCAATTGCCCCAGGGGACACTTCGGTTATTGTAACAAGGCAGGGCACAATGGCTCCCTAGCTACCGGGGTAAAACGGCTCCCTGGCTTGTGTTGACAGTGGGCGTTAGCTCGGTACGGGAGGATATAGAGTCCTGGGGTGAAGTTCACCTCAAAACTAGGCCCGAACAATGGTGGCGATCTCCCAGGGGACAGTTAACGAACCACAACATCAACTCTGTTTTGCTACGCCTCCCTTGCTTCACAATACAACTATGCCCAGCGGCATTTACCAATCACCCGACGGTTAAAATAGCGCATTATGAAGACTTCACTTCTACTCAAAACGGCGGCGATCGCTACGGCAACTCTCTCGACTTTGACCCTTGGCACTCAAGCGATCGCCTCGCTGTTCGGACAACAAAGCGTCGATCAAAGCCGCTTCATTGCGGTTGCCCAATCTTTTAGCGGAGGCGTGGCTCCCCCCCTGTTAATCATTGAGCAAGTCTCCAATTCTCGTCAATGTTGGAGCGAAAGTGGCAGTAACCCCGTTCGCGTTGATCCCCTCTTAGTCAATTTTGACTTCACTGGGATTTGCGGGCGCAGCACCGATAGTAATGGCTATTCTATCCGGGTCGGTGGTGAAGATGTCGGTCTCCAGTACAGCTTGCGGATCGTTCAGCGCGGTGGAGACTTGGTACTCCTTGGAGTCAATACGTTTGAACGTCGGGAAATGGAAATTGGCCGCACCAACGGCATGGCGAACGGGTTTACTAAAATTAACCTCAATCCCGGATGGCAGTTTGCCAAACGCACCTACAATGGTCAGACTTTGGGTCACGTCTATCTGGCTAATAACCAATCTTTAACCGCCCTGGCTAAACCCATTGGCTCATCTGGGACGACTCCGACTCCTCCTCCGGTGGTGACGAATCCCCCTCCGGTGAATGTCTCCTTTGCAGATACGCGATCGGATATCTATGCTCAGGAAATTGAGCAAGCGGTGGCCCTCGGTTTTGTCTCGGGTTTCCGGGAAGATAATACGTTCCGCCCCCAAGTGGCCCTGACTCGCGAACAATTGGTCTCAATGGTCATTGAGTCGTTGAAAAATGTTCCCGGTGCCAACATCAATATTCCCTCCACGATTTCCTCTCGACCCTATTTTGATGTGGAGGCGTCGCGATGGAGTGCGCCTAAAATTCAATGGGCCCGAGACAATAATATTATTAGTGGCTATCAAGATCAGAGTTTCCGTCCAGCTCAAACCGTGACCCGTGCTGAAATGATGGCGGTGTTACGTCGCGCTGCTGAATATGGGAATACTCTGCGGGGTCGGGGGACTACCCTCACCGCTACCCGCACGCCTACGAATTTCTCGGATACCCAAAATCACTGGGCCGATTCTCTGATTTCTGATATGTCGAGTTATTGTCAGGTTGCTTCTCCGTTAAATGAATCGGGAACTCAGTTTTTCCCCAACTCTCCGACGTTGCGAAATTATGCCGCAGCAGCAACGGTCCGGATGATTAACTGTGTGAGACAGTAAGGTAATGAGTAAACCCCCCGATTATTCTGTTGAGTTGACTGGATGTTTTCCTGGATAAACTTGATCAGGACTTACGGAATCAGGACTTATACGGAATCCGGTTGTCAAAGGTCCGTATAGCCGCAGGCTGAAGCCTGGGGCTATACGGACGAAGCCCGCCTGCGCGGGCTAATACAGAAAACCGACTGTTAACAACCGGATTTTGTATTACGGAGATTTCGAGAATTCACTCCAAATAATGTAGGGATAATGTAGAGGCGATTCGCGAATCGCCTCTACATTATTTAGGGCTTAGTATTAAAGATTGCATAAGTCCTGTTCATAAAAAACTGACAATTCTTGTTGTCAGTTTTTTTGGATCTATTGAGCTAGGGAGCCAGTAGAAACGGGCCATTGGGTCGCGATGAAGAGGGGGCTTAACCCCTGAAGTCTCGAAAATCGCTTACAATCAGTGGCAGGAAACATTTTAAAACTGTTGTTACTAAAGCCATGCAGCACATTAACCGCCACCGGGCTTTTCCAACCTTTCTGTCTCGAATTCGAGAGCGCGATCGCCTCGAACTCGCTGAGTCGGCATCCCTGATTGGTTCGGCTGTGGGATCCGTTGTGGCGGGATTGTCTGGACAGGTTTTATTCGCCGCGACTCCGATTACTTTGGCATTGTGGTTGAATCACCTGAATCGCAGTCGGTTTGGGGAGCAAATGCGGACGGAACACCAAGGGGCGATCGCTGATATGCATCAGGTAGTCACTGCGGTTCACAGTAGTTTACAAACCTTGCCCAAATCAGAACGGATTCAGGATGTGGAAAATACCTTGATGCGTCTTTCCGAGGCGATCGCCACTTTGCAACAACCGGGCGATCGGGTCAATTCCAGTAACCCCAATCCTGAAGACATCCAGCACGAATTTGCGATCGTCCGTCGCGGAGTCATGCGCCTGAGAGATGTCACCGAAACCCGCTTCAGCGAACTCCAAGAAACCCTCAACCACGAAGTCCAAACCCTCCGTCAAGAGTTAGCATCTCCCCCTTCCGTTCCCTCCCCTGAACTGGCAAATCTTAAAGCCGAATTACTCACCCTCGCTCAAAGTTTAGCCGACATTCAAACCCAGTTTCAAGCCTTAACAAGTCCGGTGGCCCCTGACGACATCGCTATTCAAACCCAGCTTGATGAACTGCAAAGCCAAATTGTCAAACTGCAACAGCAAAATCGCGAAGTGGTCAAACCCTATCTGAAACATCTCAACCGTGCCATTCAAAAGTTAGAAGCAGAAGGGTAAGGGGCGGGGGCCCGATGGTAATCATCATAGTTCTGCTTTAATCGAAAGAGTTGATTCAAGCAGAACTATGACCACTCCATCCACTCCCCCTCCAATTCCTCCCCAGACTTGGCAGCGTCCAATTGGTTTAGATTGGGACAAACCCTATACCGTTCGCTATGGCAGTAATCTTGATGATGGTCCCTGGCATGGAATGCCCCTCGGGGGGTTTGGGGCCGGTTGTATAGGCCGATCGCCTCGCGGTGACTTCAATCTCTGGCATCTCGACGGCGGCGAACATACCTTCCAATCCCTCCCCGCCTGTCAGTTTAGCATCTTTGAAGAAACCTCAAGCCAGCGTCACGCCTACGCACTTTGTACCGAACCTCCCGCCGATGGCAGTCTGAATTCCTGGCAATGGTATCCCGCCTCGACTGAGGAGAATCCTACCGGAACTTACCATGCTTTGTATCCTCGGAGTTGGTTTGTCTATCAAAATGTCTTGAAAGCACAACTCACTTGTGAGCAATTTTCCCCAATTTGGCCGGGAAAATACCAAGAATGTAGTTATCCTCTGGCAATTTTTGAATGGACCGCCTACAATCCCACCGATGAACCGATTACCCTGAGTATTCTGCTGACTTGGGAAAATGTGGTGGGTTGGTTTACCAATGCCATCAAATCCCCGACAGTCAAAGTGCGAGATGATGGGTCTCCAGAGTATGAATACCAATCCAAATGGGGGCAGAGTCAGGGGAATTCTAACCGTTATATTGAAGATTTCCATCGGATTGGTTGTGTGATGGCCGGGGGTCAATTGGGAGAAGTTCCCCAGGAAGGGGAGGGAGAACTGGCGATCGCCACCGCCACCAATCCCTTTCTCGATACCTTCAAAAACACCCGATGGAATCCCACCGGCAGCGGCAAAGAACTCTGGGAACAGTTTTCTCACGATGGTTCTTTATTGGATTGTACCGATGAAACCCCTGCCGCCAAAGGAGAACGGATTGGAGTCGCATTAGCGGTTCGCTTCACCATTCGACCGGGAAAAACCCGCAAAATTCCCTTTATCCTTGCTTGGGATTTTCCCGTCACTGAATTCGCTGCCGGAGTCTGGGAATACCGCCGCTATACCGACTTTTTCGGGCGTAATGGCAAAAATTCCTGGTCCATGATTCGCACTGCACTCAAACATTCGGATATGTGGCGTGAGAATATCATCACTTGGCAACAATCGATATTAGACCGGGAGGATTTATCCGACTCGGTGAAAATGGCCTTGTTTAATGAGTTGTATATTTTAACTCAAGGAGGAACATTATGGACCGCCCAGGATGCGGAGGAACCTTGGGGTAAATTTGCGGTGCTTGAATGTCTCGATTATCGTTGGTATGAGAGCTTGGATGTGCGCTTATACGGGTCTTTTGCCCTGTTAATGTTGTGGCCGGAATTGGAAAAATCGGTGATGCGAGGGTTTGCCCGGGCGATTCCTACGGGGGATGATACACCCAGGATTATTGGGTATAATCAAGCGGCAGCAGTTCGCAAAGTGACCGATGCGACGCCTCACGATTTGGGTGCACCGAATGAACATCCTTGGGTGAAAACGAATTATACCAGTTATCAGGATTGTAATTTGTGGAAGGATTTACCCTGTGATTTTGCCTTGCTGGTGTATCGGAATTTTCTGTTGACTGGGGGGGATGATTATGAGTTTTTGTGGGATTGTTGGCCCTCAATGGTGCAGGCGATCGCCTATTTAAAAACCTTCGATACCGATGGGGATGGGATTCCCGAAAATGGCGGCGCACCGGATCAGACGTTCGATGATTGGCCGATGCGGGGGGTGAGTGCCTATTGTGGCGGATTGTGGATAGCGGCATTACAAGCGGCGATCGCCATTGGTGAGGTAATTTTAAACAATCCCCCCCATTCCGGCGTATTCACCGATACGATTTATGAACAGAAGCGATCGCAATTACTAGACCCAGCAACGATTCAAGCAACCCTGAGTACCTATCAAGACTGGTTGGAACAAGCAGGAACCCTGTATCAAGAAAAACTCTGGAATGGCACTTATTATCGCCTGGACAGCGAAAGCGGTTCCGAGGTGGTGATGGCAGATCAGCTTTGTGGTCAATTCTATTCCCGGTTATTAGGGTTAGCCGATATTGTGCCAATAACCTGTGCAGAATCAGCCTTAAAAACCGTCT
Source organism: Oscillatoria sp. HE19RPO (assembly GCF_024220515.1). Taxonomy (GTDB): domain Bacteria; phylum Cyanobacteriota; class Cyanobacteriia; order Cyanobacteriales; family Laspinemataceae; genus Laspinema. Next base: position 18,538 of record NZ_JAMXOT010000036.1, on the reverse strand, counting down.
ATGACTCCTGTTTTTTGCAGTTTCATAATGGGAAATTTGGGGCAGCAAATGGCGTATTAATCGATGGTTCTCCCGTGAATCCTGATGCGACGCATCCGTTAGAAGTTTGGACTGGGATTAATTTCGGATTGGCGGCATTTTTGTTGCAAATGGGGATGAAGGAGGAAGGGTTTAAGTTAACGGAAACGGTGATTCAGCAAGTCTATGAAAATGGCTTGCAGTTCCGCACTCCGGAAGCGATTACGGCAGTGGGAACCTTTCGCGCTTCTCATTATTTAAGGGCGATGGCAATTTGGGCGGTTTATGGGATGTTGACTGGGTTTGAAGAGGGGAAATAGGGGGAAAGAGAGACAGGACAAGGGAGTGCCTTGTCCTGTGGAGGTAGACTACCGATTTATGAATGGGGGTTCAGAGGGTGCGTTATAGCGAAAGCCATAACGCACCGTTAACTCAATTAGGGTGTTCTACCAAATCCGGTTGGTAAAAGTCGGTTTTTGCTTATAGCCCGCGCAGGCGGGCTTTGTCCGTATAGCCCCAGGCTTCAGCCTGCGGGTTTTTACAGACCTATTCCAACCGGATTCCGTATTCCAACAAATAAATCATCCAAATCCCGATGGTTAAGCACGTAACTGTATTAGCCCGCGCAGGCGGGCTTTGTCCGTGTAGCCCCAGGCTTTAGCCTGCGGGGTTTTTGGGTATTTTATTTTTTGGAGTTCCCTTAAACGAAACTGAAGTAATTTTCCTGCAAATTCAGGTCAGAAACATCCTGAACGATCGCAATTAAATCCTCGTGATCGCCTTCCTTGCGGTAAATCGCCATTCCTGGGAACATTTCTTCTGGGGAAGCAGCAAGGCGATAGTCAGCAGCCGAACCGTGCAACTGGATCTGATCTTCACCGATCGCAAAATCGGCGATCGCTGCATAATCATTCAGTCCCGTCTCGGCATCCACTCCGCTATTGTAATACGTGCGGGTGGCATCGCCGAGAACAAAGGTATCGCGACCCCGATCCCCAATCAGGCGATCGACCTCACCGACTCCCGGATTAGCAGCATTGACATTCACTCCAATCAGAATATCGTGACCCGCATCGCCAAACAGGATGTCATCTCCTTCCATCCCTGCGATCGTATTGGAGCCCGCCGTCCCCAGAATAATATCCGAGGTTGCAGAACCCACCATCTCACCACCGATGCGACCTTCCGCCATGCCATACATCATATAATGTTCGTAACCGCTGCGGAAGATGCCATTTTTCACCGCTTCATCCACATCGGCGTGGTTGGCGAGATAGTAGCTGTCGCTATAGGCCATACTGGGAGTGCGACCCTCCACCATTCCGAAGCCAATAAAGTGTTCCATCCCACTGCGGAAGATGCCATTTTCCACCGCTTGGGCAACATCGGCATTTTGCATCAGATAATATTGCGAGTCAAAGGTTTGTGCGAGAACCTCGTAAGTCGATAGGGTATTGCCACCGGATGCCAACTCCACAGCCACCAAATGTTCCAGTCCGTTGGCATAACTGCCTTGACTTACCGATGTAGCAGCATCGGGGTTTTTCCACAGATAGAACATCTCCAAGTCTTTAAACACATCGCTGGGGAAGCGACCTTCGGCAAATCCAAACTTGATGAAATGTTCAAACCCGCTGCGGAACGTGCCGTTAGTTACGGCCTCTGCCACGTCGGTATATTGTGAGAGATACTCGGTGTCAAATAGCTCGTTGGGTGCGCGACCTTCCGCGAAGCCAAATGCGCCGAAATGTTCCGCTGCACTGCCGAAGGTGCCATTTCCCACCGCTTCTGCCACATCGGTGTTTTGTGCCAGATAGTATTCGGCATCAAAGAACCGCAGGAACAGATTCATGTTGAAATCGAGAGGGTTTTGTGCCAGAGTGTTGCTGTCTCCACGGTTAACCCCTTCGCTGCTGGCAGCCAACTCCTGGGGAAGAATCGGTCCGCCTGGTGAGTCAGGGAGATTTAGATCCTCAGTAAAATCGATTGGATTGTTGGTAGAATCTGGGAAAATTGGACGCATAGTGGGATCCTTAGCGAAGGCATTCCCCATCTTCTCTAGGATGGCTTCGCGGGTGTTTTGAGCGAGGAACTGTTCTACGCTAACGGTTCCTGCGGCGAGTTCTGGCAAACTCGTGGCGATTTCACCCTGTGCTACTGACTGCAAGCGAGCAATCTCAGTGGCTGCATCGGTTAAAGATTTTCCACTGCTGACAATTTCCCCAACCCGTTGATTGGCTAACGCCATGATTTGCGACGCTGCCGAGGCAACAGTGGCAAGCTGGGAGGAGTTGAGGGTGGGTTCTGCTTCGGCAGCAAATGCGATCGCCGAGTTGACAAGGGCTTCGATTTCCGATGGTTGGGTTAAGTCTACCGGAGTGCCGCTACTGAGGCGATTTGCGATCGCTTTTATTGCTGCATTGCCAAGCTGGGTCAAGGGTATTTCACTCACTCCCTCAATTAACTTTGCCGTCTGCACGATCGTGTTTTGCACCTGAATCATCGAGGCAAACACCGTCAAACCATTGGCATCACCATTCGCCATCGCCTCCAGGGGATCGTAGTTCTGGAGGTCTACCCCTGCAGGCAGTCCTAGGGCGGCTTCCACGTTCGCTTGAGCCTGTGTCGGGTCGATTCCTTGCTCGACTAACTGTGCGATCAAGGTGGTTAACGGCGTCACCACGGTGGCATCAAAGGTAGAAGTCAAAGGCGTCACCAGAGGCAAATAGGTGGAAACATCGATGCCATTTTCCATGACGATCTTGCCTTCGGTGACATCAATTTCGCCATTGCCATTGGTGTCGAATTTTTCCAACTCCACCATCAGATCGAAACTGCCATCGGGATTGGTAATCCCAAAGGGTTCGACTTCTGCATCCCAAACCCCGTTAAAGTTGGCATCGAAGAACACCGTGCCACCACTAATGTAACCGTCAATGGCGCGACTGCGACGAGTCGGACCCGAACCCAGACGAAACTCGGCCAGATTATAAGTACCCAGCCGTTTTGACCAAGCCGTTTCCCATCCGTCCCAGAACGTCCAGTAATCGACTCCCGCATCTAGAAAGGCATCCACTGTGCCATTGATCTCAAACATCGACATCGGATCACTGATGCGGGAGATAATTTCCGAACCTCGCACCTTGCCATCACTGGTGCCATTTTCTTCCCCAACGTCGAGCAGATCGAATTTTGCCGTTCCCTGAACGCCACCCGTGAGATAGGCTTTAACAACTGCTGCACTGATATTCGCCCCAGCCGATAGAGTAGCCGTCAGTTTGAGTTCGTTAACATCTGCACCCGTGCCATCTGCATTCTCGGTATCGCTGACGTAGAAACCATCGAAGATTTGGTAGGAATCTGCCAGGGCAAACCCTGCATTTTTCCACTGATTGAGCCCGTAAGTATCAAAGCCAAATCCAAGGTTTGACTTGACATTAAAGCTGCCTCCCAAATGACCGTTAATTCCGATTCCCAGGATGCTGTAGATTGGGAATTCTTGTTGAAATCCGAAATCTAGGTCCAACTTCGGTGTTTGGTAGGCAAATAAGGTGACATCCGGTTTCCCCAGCAGCAGGTCGATCGCGGTTCCCGGGTCGCTCAAAATCGGGAAACTCAGCCCCTCAATGTTTTGTAAGGCGGAGAGGAACTTGGACGTTGTGCCTGACGCTTTGGATTGAGCTTGTTGAGTCGGCGAACTCGCTTCTTCCGTTGTCGTCGTTTCAGCTTCGGTTAGATCCGCATTCGGATCGGTGGTATCGACACCAACTTCGTAACTCCCTAAATCGATTTTTAGGGTGCCTTCCTGGCCGGATATTTCTTTAACCAAATCGATGACTTGGGGGATCTTATCCATTCCATCCAAGAATCGAGTATCCACCTTTTTCCCAGCGATGGTGGCACCGGCTTCTACTAAGGTAACTTTGCCATCGCTATTTTGGTCAAAGATCTTCTTTAGGGCATCCATTTGCGACAAAAAAGAGATATCCTTGTTTAGGGCATCAATCACTGGACGAGCCGGTTCCACTACATCATTGATAGTAGTGAGAATCGGTTTAGCAAAGTCGGTGACAAACGTCCCCAAGTCAAGCTGCATATTGTTGAAGGCTAGGGTGGGTTTTTGCGGCCCACTCCACTCGCCATCTTCGTACTTCAATACCGGGAATTCGGCTTTCAAATCGAAGTTAAATGAGGGAATCGCCGCACTTCCCTCAATGCTGGTCACGGCTTTCAGACCCAGGTTAGCTTTTGTATCTAAACTGGTGGAAAATAAATCGGTGAGATTGTAGTCGCCTTGGAGTTCTGAGAAGGTCAGTCGTTCGCCATCATCGATCGCGTTGTCGATATCGTTGAGATTGACTTTAAACTCGGCACCAACTTCGGTGGGGTCGTCGGCATTGTTCTCTAGATCGAGTTGCAAGAATCCCGCCGTCCCTGTGGCTTTGAAATCATCGCTCAAACCCAGACCGAGACTAACACCCAGTGCGGTGTTTTCGGTATCGAAATAGAAGCCGTAGTCTTTGTGATACCCAAATCCCAGGGAGAGTTCATACTCGAATGCAGTATCGGCAGATCCTTGAGCGTTTATCCCCAATGCAGGGAAGCCAAGGGTGCCGTCGAGGGGAATTGTTGCCAAGTCAATGGTGTTTGTTCCGCTAATCGTAAATTTGACTTCCTCCTCGGTGATTTCGCGATCAACTTCTACTTCAGAGAAGACGAAGGACAGCTTTTCTTGAAGTTTCCCGGCGAGTTCCTCAGTATCCCCGTCGAGCACGTCATTAACTGCTCCCACGATATCCATGCGAAGTTTCTGGGCAAAGTCGGATGGGAGAATATCTTGGAGAGATTTGTTAACAACGGGCAGTGTAAGTTGGGAAAGTTGAGCGTCAAGGAAGAGTTCCAGCAAACTGAATCCGCTGTTAAGTCCCTCTGTGGTTTGTGCCAGATCCGAATCGCGGATGTAGGCATTGATGTTAGGGAGGGTCATGCCGTTGTACTTAGCATCGCTGCTGCTGACGGTATGAGCGATCGCAATGGTGCGATCGCCTTGGAATTTGGTATCGTCAACGGCACTCACCGAGACCGTTTGGGGAACGTTCCAGTTACTCGCGTTAAAGGTGAGAGACTGAATCGGGTTAAGATTAGCATCCGTGCTAAAGTCGATCCGAACATCGGCAGTCGGTTGGCTGGATAGCACCACTGTATAGGTATCAGCACTCCCGCCTTCGGTGACTTCCGTTCCCGAACCCGACTCCACAATTCGGATCCCCGCCGTATCGTTGTCAATAACGTGGGTTATTCCCGTCCCCGATGAACCGATGTTATGATTCGCTCCCGGATTGAGTGATACTTCCAGGCTTTCGTCATCTTCATCGATAAAATCATCCACGGGCACAATATTGATATTGGCGCTGGTGGCACCTGCCGGAATGAAGACGCTGCCGGATAAAGTGTTGTAGTCAATGCCGCTGGTGGCATTACCTCGGAAGCTATAGCTGACGCGGATGCCTTCTACTGGCGCAGGGTCGCTTAAAGTGAGATTAAAAGTGCCAGTTTTAGGACCCTGTTCTTGGGGACTGATTCCCGGAGCAATTCCGATTGTGGGCCAGTCGTTGTCGGCAATGTTTGCCGTCACCGCAGACAAGCTCATGCCGTTGTAGTTGGCATCGCTGCTGGTGATGCTGTGGGAGATTGTCCCACTGTGAGGATACTCTACCGCTGTATCGTCGATCGCCCCAACGGTGACGGTTTGCGGTACGTTCCAGTTGTTTGACGTGAAGATGAGACTTGTTTCCCCCACTACCCGGGTTTGACTGTCAGGGTTAACGGTGATCCTGACATCCTGAGTGGGTTGACTCAACAGGACAATCTCGTAAGTATCGGTGGTACCGCTTTCGGCAACATTGGTGCTGTTGTTCGACTGGGTAAGCTTTGCGCCTGCGGTGTCGTTGTCTGCCAGGGAAATCGTTGCCTCACTGGTTGTACCCAAGTTGTAACCCGTCCCCGTCGCAACGGTGAGTTGCACCGTTTCGTCCGGTTCGTCGATGGCATCGTCTAGGGGAGTGACGTTAATATTAGCAGTCGTTGCCCCGGCGGGAATGAACACACTCCCGGATAAGGCGGTGTAGTCCGTGCCCGAGGTGGCAGTTCCAGCTACGGAGTAGTTGACCGTCATCCCTCCCGTCGGGGCCCCGTCGCTCAAGGTGAGGGTAAACTGTCCGCTGCTGGTGTTGGTTTCGCTGGCGTTGTTTCCTGCCGCCACATTCACTGTCGGTAAATCGTTGTCCGTCACATTAGCCGTAATATTGCTTACCGCCATGCCGTTGTAGTCGGCATCAGTGGAGGTAACGCTGTGGGAAATCGTGCTGGTGTGGGCATATTCCACTGCCGTATCGTCAGTCGCAGTGACCGTGATGGTTTGGGGGTTATTCCAGTTGGTATTGTTAAAAGTGAGAGTGACTGCCGTTCCCGCACCATTCCCCAAGTCGGTTTGAACGTCCGGTGTAATGGTGATGTTGACGTTGGCGGTGGGGGCAGTGGTTAAGACAAGTTGGTAGGTATCGGTTGTGCCCCCTTCGGTGACGGCTGTGCTACCTCCGCTTTGGGTGACTAAGATATTGGGCGTGTCGTTGTCAATATTGGTGACGCTGACATCATTCGGGTTGATGCTGCTGTAGATACTGTCCGTACTGGTGACGGTAGTTTGAATCGTGTAAGTGATATTGCCATCGGCAACGTTATCATCTACGCCGGTTACGGTGACAGTTTGAGGGACGTTCCAGTTGCCGGGGGTAAAGGTGATGGAGGGGACGGAAACCGTGCCTTCCGCAGTATTGGAACTGACTAAGTTTACGGTGACTTCGCCAGTGGGTTGGGTGTCGAGGACAACTTCAAAGGAAGCTGTACCCGCCGCTTCGCTGGTGTTGCCGTTAATGGCAGAAACCGTGACTCCGGCAGTATCGTTGTCGGTGACAGTTAAACTGGCGGTAGCGCTGGCGGCATTGACGTTGTAATTGGTTCCGGCATTCAGGGTGAGTTGTACGGTTTCGTTCGGATCGGCGATCGCGTCATCTGTCGGCACTACCTGGATCGTGCCGCTGGTGGCTCCCTCAGCAATAAAGAGGCTACCGGATAAGGCGGTATAGTCGATCGCACTGGTAGCCGTTCCGGCAACGCTGTAGGTGAGAGTGATGCCGCCCGATGGAGCGGGATCGCTGAGGGTAATCTGGAAGTTACCGGGAGTGGCACTGGTTTCGCTAGGGTTAGCCCCGGCGGCGATGCTGACTGAAGGCCAGTCGTTATCCGTCAGGCTGACTGTCACATCGGTGACGGTTAACCCATTGTAGTTGGCATCGGTGGAGGTGACGCTGTGGGAAATCGTGCTGGTGTGGTCATACTCGACCGCAGTATCGTCAATGGCAGTTACGGTGACAGTTTGTTCGGTATTCCAGTTGCTGCTATCGAAGGTGAGGGTGACAGCAGTTCCCGCACCACTACCGAGGTCGGTTTGGGTGTCGGGGGTGACGGCGATGTTGACGCTGGTGGTGGGTTCAGTGGCGAGTTTGATAGAGTAGGTATCGGTGATGCCGTCTTCTGAAGCGGCGGTGTTGCTGCCGGTTTCGGCAATAATCACCCCGGCGATGTCGTTGTCGGTGATGGTGAGGGTGGCGGTTTCACTGCCTGATACCAAGTCGTAATCGGTTCCGGCGACGAGGGAGAGTTCGACGGTTTCATCCCCTTCATCGAGGAAATCGTCGGTGGGAACGAGGTCGATGGTAGCGGTGGTATTTCCAGCGGGGATGAAGACGCTGCCGGATAAGGCTGTGTAGTCGCTGCCACTGGTTGCGGTTCCAGCGACGGTGTAGTTCACGGTCATCCCGCCTAAGGGGGCGGGTTCGGTGAGGGTGAGGTTAAAGGTCCCGTTGGTGGGCCCGGTTTCGCTGGCTGGAGTTCCGGCAGCGATGCTGACGCCAGTGCTATGCAAGGTATGGCTGGCGGTTTCACTGCCTGCCACCAAGTCGTAATCGGTTCCGGCGACGAGGGTGATTTCGACGGTTTCATCGGGTTCATATACCCCATCGTCTATGGGAAGGAGGTCGATGGTAGCGGTGGTACTACCTCCGGGAATCAGCACGCTACCGGATAAGGCGGTGTAATCAGTGCCGTTGGTTGCGGTTCCAGCGACGGTGTAGTTCACTGTCATCCCGCCTGCGGGGGCGGGTTCGGTGAGGGTGAGGTTAAAGGTGCCGTTGGTGGGGACGGTTTTGTTGGCTGCTGTTCCGGCGGCGATGCTGACACCAGTGCTATGCAGAGTATGGCTGGCGTTACTGGTGGATGGTTGTACGACATAACCCGTCCCGGGGGTGAGGGTGATTTCGACGGTTTCATCGGGTTCATATACCCCATCGTCTATGGGAACGAGGTCGATGGTGGCGGTGGTACTGCCTGCGGTAATGACTGCGCTGCCGGATAAGGCGGTGTAGTCGGTGCCGGAGGTAGCGGTTCCGGCCACAGTGTAGTTGACTGTGACTCCCCCTACGAGTGCAGGTTCGGTGAGGGTGAGGATAAAAGTGCCTGTTGTGGGGGCGGTTTCGTTGGGGGTGATGCCTGGGGTGATGGTGACGACTGGGGAAAGTTTAGCAATCCAGGCGTCAGAGCCCCCCGCACTGGTGTCGCCCAAGATGCCCACGGTCAATCCAGTAATGTAGGGGTTGCCTGCGCTATCGATTGTAATGCCGTTAGAGGAGTCATTTGAGGTCGTCCCCAACTGCTGAATCCACTGCTGAGTACCACTGCTGTCGTACTTGGCAACCCAGGCGTCGTCGCTCCCGGCATTGATGCCACCCAAGTTGCCTAACGTATATCCAGTAATGTAGAGGTTGCCCGCGCTATCTACGGTAATACCGTTAGAGAAATCCCCAGCAGGACTTCCAAACTGCTGAACCCACTGCTGAGTACCACTGCTGTCGTACTTGGCAACCCAGGCGTCATAGTTCCCGGCATTGGTGCCCCCCAAGTTGCCATAGGTATATCCAGTAATGTAGAGGTTGCCCGCACTATCTACGGTAATGCCGCTAGAGGAGTCAGATGGGAACGACCCAAACTGCTGAACCCACTGCTGAGTACCACTGCTGTCGTACTTGGCAACCCAGGCGTCTCCGGCCCCGGTACCAGCACTGGTGCCGCCCAAGCTGCCATCGGTCCATCCAGTAATATAGATGTTGCCCGCGCTATCTACGGTAATGCCTTTAGAGGCGTCATTTTCGGTCGTCCCCAACTGCTGAACCCACTGCTGAGTACCACTGCTGTCGTACTTGGCAACCCAGGCGTCCCATCTCCCGGCATCGGTGCCACCCAAGTTGCCATCGGTATATCCAGTAATGTAGAGGTTGCCTGCGCTATCTACGGTAATACCGTTAGAGTAGTCAGATAAGGATGACCCCAACTGCTGAACCCACTGCTGAGTACCACTGTTGTCGTACTTGGCAACCCAGGCGTCATAGTTCCCGGCATTGGTGCCACCCAAGTTGCCCACGGTATCTCCAGTAATGTAGAGGTTGCCCGCACTATCTACGGTAATGCCGTTAGAGCGTTCATTTTCGGTCGTCCCCAACTGCTGAACCCACTGCTGAGTCACACTGCTGTCGTACTTGGCAACCCAGGCGTCATTGCTCCCGGCATTGATGCCACCCAAGTTGCCCCCGGTCTCTCCAGTAATGTAGATGTTGCCCGCGCTATCTACGGTAATGCCTTTAGAGGTGTCAAGGAAGGTCGTCCCAAACTGCTTTATCCATTCCGGTTCGCGTGTCAAAACCCCTGGGTATTCTGCAATTGTCTCCTGCACAAACACCAAGGGAGTGTTAATATCCCCGGTGCGGACTTCCAGTTCCCAGTCGCCGCCTAATGCTGCATTCCCCGTGGGGTCATCGGAAGCTGCAATTTCTGCCCCAGTTATTTCACTGAGGCGCTGTACGAAGCTTTCGCCAATTTCTCCGGCTGCTACCTCGCACCCATAGAGCAAAATATCTGCTTTCCCACTCAGGGCATTGCGCCACTGTCCCAGGGTCTGGTTGTAGCTCTCCAGGTTATCGGTATTGAGGAGAACCGAGCCCAGATACAAGCAGCCCGGACTGCCATGAGACACAATATGCAATGCCTCAATATTGCTACAATTTTCCAGGAGTTCGGCGATTTGGGCGACTCCATCTTGTTGCGGATGGAGTATCACAACCTCGGTGCCAGGGATAACACCTGCTGCTAAACTTTCCCAGTTTTCTACACCGGGGTCAAAAATAACAATGTTGCGATTGGGAATAGTGGTGGCGATGGAGGGACTTACCACAAATTGAGTCTTTTCCTGGGGTTTCATGGGTACGGGTTCCTTATGTTTCTAATGAAGTAGACGGGTGGTGTAGATGCAACCCAAGCTAAATCAAGGCGAGATTGGGTGAATAGTTCCCCCAATCTCGCCAATGCGCTGTTGGGCAGTTATACGACCTGAACCGATCGCGGTTCTAGGGGGGCAGGGTGAGCTTTTATCCCAGATCTCTTGGAACGTTTAGGGATGTAAGTCTTGGAAAAGCCGATTTTGCTGAGGAAGTTGCTAGTCTCTTCTTCTTCAAGAGGCAAAAAGTTGTAGTTTCTTGGGAAATATGGGTCCACATTTTATATAAGCCTCAACGCTTTATCATAAGAATAGTTTTTTGTCAACCCCTAAATGAAACATTTTTTAGAGGCTTAAATATAAGCTAACTTGCTGGATTGAAGCTGTCAATAGTCACAGGTATAAATTTTTGATGAAGCTATTCGGTTCCTCAAGGTGTATTTGTCAATACTGAACAAAACCATGCAGCCTAGAGGGGGAGATGCATCTGAATGAATTTTTGTCAATATCAGATTTTGAGGAAATTTGGTGAAGATTCAATGAACCTGGACCCAACAATTCAGTAGGATTACGGAGAAAAGGTTTTCTATGAGTTGGATTGAGCTAGGGTGTGGGTAAAGGATTAACGAAAATAGGACTGTGACAGGGTTTGGGGAGCGAATTGTCTGCTTTATTTCCTGCATTTTTAACCAGAAACCTGGTTATCTTCTCGGTACTGTACTGGGGAAAAACCCGGTTTATCATCTCGGCTGTACCCATCCTTGAGGAGAATAGATAAAAAAGTGAGGAAAGAATAAATGAGTCCGGTGGGGAAAATGGGGTTAGAACAGAGGGGTCAAATATGAGGAAAGGACAAGGGAGGGCCTTGTCCTGGTAAAATATACTTAGAGGATGGCGTTGCCGTGGCGATCGAAGAGGTAAAGTTGGCGGGTATCGACGGCGAGGGTGAGGCAGTCGGCATGGTGCAGTTTTTGGGCGGAACCGACTCGGGCAACTGCAATAGATTGACTCTCTCCTGTGGGTTTTTCTAGCACTTTGGCTAGGTCATCTTTATCTTGGATTTCAATTTTGGCAATGGGAGAATTGAAATAAATAATGGTTTCATGACCCAGGGATTCAATGGTGGTGACTTCCACTTCAATTTTCTGAGTTTCTGGCGTATTGCTATGTGCGATTAAAAAGGCTTCGGGACGCAATCCGGCAAAAATGGGTTTGTTGATATAATGTTCAATTTCCCGGTAGCGATCGCAGGTTTCGGGGGCGATCGCCAGGTGTTGGGTTCCGTAGGTAATGGCAAATTGACCGCTTTCGGTTTTGCGTAACTCACTATGAAAGATATTCATCGCTGGAGACCCCATAAATCCTGCCACAAAGACATTCCTGGGGCAGTCGTATAACTCTTGAGGCGGTGCTACTTGTTGGAGTTCCCCCAAGCGCATTACTGCCACGCGATCGCCCATTGTCATCGCCTCCACCTGATCGTGCGTCACATATACCGTTGTCGTTCCCATTTTGCGCTGCAAATCCGCAATTTCTGTACGAATTTGCACCCGCATTTTGGCATCCAAATTCGACAGCGGTTCATCCATTAAAAATACCGCTGGGTCTCGCACAATGGCCCGTCCCATTGCCACCCGTTGCCGTTGTCCCCCAGACATTTGTTTGGGTTTATTATCCAACAAATGAGTCAATCCCAACTTTTCCGCCGCCTCCATGACTCGCTGTTGTCGTTCCCCTTTCGCCACTTTCATCATTCGCAGGGGAAATTCCATATTCTGCCTTACCGTCATGTGCGGATACAGGGCATAATTTTGAAACACCATCGCAATATTCCGGTCCTGGGGGCTTTTATTATTCACCACATCCTGACCGATGATTAATTTACCCGCACTAATATCTTCCAACCCCGCTAACATCCGCAGGGCGGTCGATTTGCCACAGCCGGAAGGTCCAACAAAAACCATAAATTCCCCATCTTCAATGGTCAAACAGAGGTCTTTCATAGCGGTGAAGCCATTGGCATAAACTTTGTAAATGTGGTCAAATTCTACTTTTGCCATTGTTTTAATTTGTGGATAGTTTCAACAACCGGCGAGGGGTTAAAACCCCCGCCTGTAGGGGCGCTTCGCGAAGCGCCCCTACGTCGTCTTAAGACGACTGCAATTCTGATGCGGTGGTGTTTTTAGTGGTGTTTTTAGTCGGGTTTAAGCGACTGTAGGGGCGCTTCGCGAAGCGCCTCTACAAGGCCGCCAATCGTTTTAACCCCCGCCGTTGTTTTACCCCTTAATACCCGAAGAAGCAACCCCCTGAACAAACCATTTTTGGAAGATTAAGAAAATCACTAACATCGGTGCAACCATCATCACCCCAAAGGCCATAATATCCCCCCATTGGATGGGAGGTAAGGTTTGAAATTGCGCGATCGCCACAGGTAAAGGACGCACTCTTTCCCCCACAGCAATCATCGTCGGCCACAAAAATGACCCCCATTGGGTTAAAAAAGTCAGAATCGCTACGGAAGCAAACACAGGTTTAGAAACTGGGACGATAATTTCAAAAAAGGTCCGGATTGGACCCGCCCCATCTACTCTGGCTGCTTCTTCCAATTCCTTGGGCAAGACGATAAAAAAGGTGTAAAATAAATAGATGGAAAAGGCATTGGCAATAAAGGGAATGATTTGGGCGGTGTAAGTATTGCGTAATCCTAACCAAGTCATTTGAAAGAACAGGGGAACAGCAATAGCTTCAAAAGGGATAATCATTAACGCGATAATCACCGGGAAAATTATATCCCGTCCCCGCCACTGCAAGCGCGAAAAGGCATAAGCTGCCATTGAATTGACCAGGAGTCCCACTAGGACGATCGCCCCAGTAATAAAAATCGAATTCCAGAAAAATCGGGTAAAATTAACTCGTGCAAATACATCCTCATAGTTCTGCAACGACGGATTATCAGGGACAAACGCTTTTAATGAACCCGCCTCGACTAACACCAGATTATCCGGCTTAAAACTGCCGATAATCATAAATAAAATCGGCGCAATAAACAGCAACGCCAAAATCGTCAAAACCACATAGCTGAGAATGATACTAACCCGTTGCTGGTTTTTGCGCTTGGCCATTAATTCCTGATGATTAGGTTGATTGGCAACTCGCTCACCGAGATTGGGTTTTTCTTTGGGTAGTCCGGAAATTGGTTTCATAGAACTCTATGCTGAACAACATTTAAAATGGGGAAACTATCGTGAAATTCCCATAACTCTTGTTTGAATTAATCAATTGCCCGTTCTTCTTTAATCAAAGTCCGTTGGATGAGGGTAATCATCAAAACGACTAGGAAAAAGACCACTGTCATGGCCGCCCCTTTGGCCATTTTTTGCTGTTGATAGGCAGCGCTTACCGCTTCATACATAACAGTAGTGGTGGCATCTAAAGGTCCGCCATTGGTCATGATTTCGATTTGGTCGTACAGGCGAAATGACAGAATCGAAGTCACCAACATGACGAAAATCAAAGTATTTCGCAATTGGGGTAAGGTGACGTGCCGAAACTGGTTCCATTTATTGCTGCCATCAATAGCGGCAGCTTCGTATAAATCACTGGGAATTGACTGTAAACCCGCTAGGATAATCACCATTTGAAATCCCACCCCCTGCCACATAGAAAGCAGCATAATTGAGGGCAAAGCTAGATAGGGGTCACGGAGGAAATCTCGCGGTTCCCATAATCCAAAGGTAATTAAGTCGAGAAAGGAATTCATCATACCATTGGCACCGGGGGCGTAAATCAAAATCCAAATCACGGATACCAATGCCATTGGAAAAACCACCGGCATGAAAAACAGGGTGCGAAAGATTGCCATGCCGCGCAGGGGACGGTTGAGTAAGAGGGCTAATCCGAGGGCGATCGCAGTTTGCAATGGCACGACTACCAGGGCAAAAATCGCATTATTAAGTAAGGCGCGACGAAAAGAGGGTTCGCTAAAAATTCGGGCATATTGTTCTAATCCAATAAACCGGGTAGGTAACGGCGAACCGAGTCGTAAATTCGTAAACGACAAAATGGCCGCTAAGGTAAAAGGCAAGGCCACAAATAGGAATAATCCAATCAAGGCGGGGGCTGCCATCCCTAGGGCGCTGCGCGCATCATTTTGAGCAGTTAGAGGGGTTTGATTGGCCATAAGTTTAGATTAAAATTCATCTTGAAAATCTCTGAATTGACTCAAATACCCGGTCACTGCTAGGAAAGAGTTCGCGGATATTTGGGGATATTCTGGGAGTGCTAACTGACGTTAGGATAGCCTTCATTATCCCGGATGTCTAGGTCAATCTCTGTGGCAGCCCGTTCTAAGGCTTGTTGCACTTCCAGACCATTGCGAATGTTATTAAAGGCTTCTTGAAAGGCTGAAGTAATCACCGGATAACCGGGAGTTTGGGGACGGGGAACGGTTTTGTTATTCAACAATTGGGATGAGAATAAGCGCAACGGTCCGCCTTCGCGGTATAAAGGAGATTGCGCGATCGCACTTTGGGTCGCGGGGACGGCCCCATTCGCATTGGACATAGCCAGCACTTCATTTGGCTGTAACAGAAACTCTAAAAATGCCATTGCCGCTTGGGGGTTGTTACTTCTTTTTGTGATTCCCCAATTCCAAGAACCCTGGGCAGTTTTCGAGCCATTGCCTAAATTGGGCAGAGGCAACACCACTAAATCATCCCCAAACGCTTCTGCATAACTCGGATAGACCCAATGTCCCACCCAGGAAAGCGCCACCCGTCCGGTGGTAAAGGCGGCGTCATCTACATTGGGATCAACGTAGCCATTTTGCATCCAAGACTGCACCTGTTCCATTGCGGCGACGGATTCGGGACTATCCATGACGCCGGAAGCGGTTTGGTAATTTGTGCGATCGATGGTTGCACCGCCAGCGGAATATAATAGCGGCATAAAGGCATAAGTAAACCACTCTCCCGAATAGTTCAATTTGAGGTCCAGCACTTGTCCGTCCGGGTCATTTTCAGCTAAGGTGGCTAAAGCGCGATTAAATTCCTCTGCGGTCCAGGCGTCGGCATTGCCTTGGGGGATACGAATTCCAGCAGATTCTAGCACACTGCGGCGTCCGTAAATTCCCAGTCCGGAATCAAAAGTACCGACGGAATAGAGGCGATCGTTATAGGTTCCCTGGGTGATAATCGACGGCAACAAATCCATGCGAACTTCTGGAGAAATCAAGTCATCAATGGGTCGGAGGTTTTGCTGCCAGACATAATTATAGATAAATGGCCCATCAAATTCTAGCACATCGGGCAAATCCCGTGAGATTGCTGCCGCTTGGACTTGGGCATTATAGGAGCCTTCTGGGAGAAATGTGAGCCTAACGGTGACATCATCGTGAGCAGCATTAAACCGATTCACTTGTTCTTCGAGAGTGATTCGTTCTGAATCTTGGCCCGCGTGTGCCCAAACTTCCAGGGTACCGCTGTCCCTAGCATTCCTGGCACATCCCACAATGATGCTCAGGAGGAAGACGGTAAAAGCAAGCATTCGATATAAACGTTTAAATTTCATGGCGGGTTGATTGTGATTCCCAAACATAATTGGTTCCCGTTTGATCTCTATCTTCACAACAAATTGGATCTTTGTGTTCGTTTAGGGAAGAAAAAACAAATAATTTTAAGTTTCTTAACCAAACTTCATCAAAGAGTTAACTTTTTTTAAGTTAACGGGTGAGACTATTTTGTATTTAATTCGGAGGTAGTGAGAGCGGACAGAGTGAGTCTGACTGGAGGCGATCGCCGACTGCCTGAGTATCTCCTCGAATTTCAGACTCGTTCGCCTTCCCCTCTGTTACCCGGATGAACAAATGCCAGTTCAACCGCTTGTTAGGTGGGTTAAGGATGAACCTGTCTCTGATTTAGGAACGGATTTTTTTCAAAAAAAACCAAGTTTGGCGATCGACTTGTCCATCGATAATCACCGTGGCTTCCGGATATTGCAGATTAATATCTCCTTGAAAAATTTTTACCGCTGCTTCGGTTTCAGGACCAAATTTTCCATCAACCCCCGCCTTGCCCAAATCGTATCCCATATTTAATAAAATCTGTTGAAGTTCTTGAACATCTTCCCCTTGACTTCCCCGTGCTAATATGCGTTGATATAACATAATTGTGCCTCCAACTTTTTCTAAAAATTTGATAAAATTCCCACAGGTTCTCCTCTGGGTCTGATTCAGCCCAGAACTCGAACTCTGACCGATTCAGAGCCAGTTTAGCCCCGTCTCGGGTGGGTCTCCCACTATCCCAGGATATATTTTGGTGATGAAATCCTCGGGTGTTGCTACAGTCGGGAAAAGATAAAGAGGGTTTTTCTCAAAGCTTTTACTCATTCGTACCCAATTAGGGCCATTAACCGGGCTTGTTAGGATCGGGTTCTCATCCCTCGGGAAATGTCCAAAACCAGGGCAAATCTAGGGTTTCCAGCGGGCCTCGGATGCTCGACCCTGGGGCGATCGCCGGTCAGATTTCCTGGAGGTCCAAGGGAAATGGCTTCACCTTTGTATTAAACTAGAGTTACCACCACCTCTCTCCTGATGAGTTAGGCCCGTGAAAATCCCTCTTCCGATGAACATCGATTTAGGGTAAACAATCAGCAAAAATTATTAATCAAAAAACGATGAATTTGCAAGGAATTGAAACTGGAATGACAACTCTCGTTATATCGGGAAATATCATTCTAACCAGTTTATGCCAACTTTTAGCGATATTAGTGATTGGCCTGGGAGTCACCCGAGCTTTAATTATTTTTGTCAAAGATGCTCTGTTAAAACCTCAGACAATGGAGGCATTTCAACGCAGCCGCTTAGTGATGGGATATTCGTTTTCTTTAGGGTTAAGTTTCCTGATTGGGGCGACGATTTTAAAAACCATGATTTCCAGTCAGTGGGATGATATCGCCCGGTTAGTTGCGATTATTGCGGTGAGAACAGTCCTGAATTATTTATTATTGCAGGCGATCGCCAAAGCGACCCCGGAAGTCGCGCAATTAAACAGTCCGGCTCAAGCCTAAACTGCCGTCCCTGGCGGTCTCACATTGGCCCAGGGAACTGCGGTTTGTTGAACAAATTCTGAATCGCTTAGAGGGACTACGATGAAAGAGCTACCCGATGAAACAACCCTGCTTGAACTGTTGGAAATGACAAAACTCGCCGAACAAAAGGCCCGAACAACCAGCGAACTGGCAACAGACATCGCCTTAAAATATCAAAACCGGATGCGGGAAATTCGAGAAGCCAGGAAAGGTGAAGTGAGTGGGATCCAGCAATAAAGACAGGTGGCGATCGCCGCTTCACTTAAGAAGGATTGCGGATGGCAGCAATTTTAGGAGGCGATCGGCACTTCCCCGCGAAGGATTGCTGATTGACTCTTGCATCCTTCGCGGGACTCTCACTGCTCAATAGAATTTGTTAGCCCAGCAGAAAACAAAGCGCCACTAATCTTTTCAAAATAAAATATAGATTCTCCCTATGCAGTTTAACACCTAGGAAGAGATTCTCTGCCTAGCATCAGAAAATCTGGCTTCTATTCATAACTTCAGACATATTTGTCAACATTTCTCCTGGATATTTTTCTAGGGCTTTTGTTGAAAGATCAATTCTAGTTCCCGAGGTATTTACTCTGATAATAAATGCCTTTAGGGTTTGATTTATTTGAAACATATTATCTATGAATTCCACATAGTTTTTGCTGATTTCACTTATATGTAAACATCCTTTTAACCCATTATTAAATTCAATAATTACCCTCCTATTTTCTATTGTAATTATTTTGCCCTCAACCAGTTGTCCCACTTGTAAATACGAGACTCTAAGCAGTCTTTCTGAAAATTTTAATTGCCGAGTTGCTTTTTCTATCTCTAAAATTAAAACTTCTAATGATTGACCAACAAGGCCACCGTATGTATGCTGTGGTAGCACAAGATGGCTTTTAGGTATAAAGCCACTAAGATTGAATACTTTAACAAGGATGCCACCATCATTGACACTTGTTATCTGAACCTCAATCATTTCCTTTTTGTCATACTTTTCTTGCAAGATTTTCCAAGGGTTGGAGCTTTGCAGTCTTGGTGGGGGTGGTGGTG
>NZ_JAMXOT010000358.1 GCF_024220515.1 Oscillatoria sp. HE19RPO | reverse complement strand
AAAAATAAAACCTTCAAAAAACCCGCAGGCTCAAGCCTGGGGCTACACGGACAAAGCGGTGCCTGCGCGGGCTAAAAGAGCCTTGTTAGGTGCGATCGCATCAAAGCAAGGATGATTTATTTGTTGGAATCCCCTAAGAGCAATTTGATGGCCCCAAAGAGTGATGGAATGTAGAGGCGCCCCTACAAATACACCTTGACAGGGCTAGAGTTAAAATCCTTACCAGTATGCACCCCGAACCCTGGCTTGCTGCTGGGGAATGTCTTTTCTCACACTCCCCTATCAACTTCCTCTACTTAACACAGAACTTTGCACTGTCCAGTTAACTAAGTGCCATTCGGATATGAAAAGCATGAACAAGACTAACACTGATGTCGTAATGGATATCGTAACTGATGTCGTAATAGTGGGGAGTGGATTTGCGGGACTCAGTGCAGCGATCGCCGCCGCTCAAGCAGGAGTATCCGTCATTCTGGTGGAAAAAGAAGCAAGCTGTGGGGGAAACTCCCTGGTCAGTGGTGGTGTTTTGACCGTCGTGGGTTCCCCGATTCAGACACGAGAAGGCATTGCAGACTCCTTTGCCTTGCTCAAGCAAGATATGTTAACCGCAGGCAGACAACTGAATAATGTGGCTTTAGTTGAGACGATGGTTCAGGAATCCTACCCAACGCTGCAATGGCTTACAGAGGAACTAGGGGTAAAATTCAAGGATCGGGTCGATCAGTATGGGGGTCATTCTGTACCCCGCAATCACAGCCCTGAAACGCTTTCAGGCTCTGCAATCCTGACCGCAATGCTGACTCAGGCCAAGTCCCTAGGGGTTGAGATTAGAACCCAAACCCGACTCATTCGGCTCTTGACAACACCGGCTCAAACGAACACCACGCCTCCGATGGTTACGGGGGTTGTCGTCAAAACCCCCGATCGGGAGATTAAGCAGATTGGGGTAAATCAGGGCGTTGTATTAGCGACTGGTGGGTTTTCTGGCGATCGCACTTTTCTGCACCAACAGGCTCCCCACTTACCGACTGGACTGGATCATACCAACGTCCCCCATGCCACCGCCGAAGCCCTGATTGAAGCGATACGGATTGGTGCCCAAGGCATTGATTTGGATCAAGTACAGCTGGCCCCCTGGGTCTCACCGGATGAAACGGGATATGGCATTGCCCCTCTATTTGCCAGTTACACCGTTTTAGCCTATGGGTTGGCCATTGATCCGGTAACTGGAAAGCGTTTTATTAATGAGCTGGCCGATCGCAAAACCTGGGTAGACACCCTATTGACCCTGGGACATCCTTGTATTGGCATCGCTGATACGGCGGGTATGGAAAATTCTGGGATTGATATTGAACCCTATTTAGCCGATCGAGCAGTCGTCAAGAAATTTTCAACCCTATCCTCCCTCGCCGCAGAATATAGCATTCCCGACACCGCATTACAGCAAACCCTGGATCGATACAACTACTTTGTGGGACAACTGCATGAAGATCGAGATTTTGGCAAATCCTTACGCGATCGCGCAAAACCCTTAAACCCGCCATTTTATGGTGTACGCTTATGGCCTAAAGTGCATTACACCATAGGGGGGGTGAAAATTGATCCTCAAGCACAGGTTCTTGGGGTTGGGGATCTTCCCATTGCCGGACTTTACGCTGCGGGTGAGGTCACAGGTGGAATGCATGGGGCTTGTCGTTTAGGGGGCTGTGCCATGACAGAATGTATTGTGTTTGGTCGCATGGCAGGGCAAAATGTAGCCAAGCATAGCATTACTTAAAATCATGATTAGTCATCAAGAACGATACGATCGCTGGGCCCCCGATTACAATCAAGATGTTGCAGAAAGAAACTATGATGGCCCCCAATATATTGTCAACTATCTTATGGAGCTAAAAGACAAAGGGCAAATTGCTATTCATCCAACCCCTGAGTTCAAAGTCATTGATGTGGGGTGTGGATCGGGCCTCGTGGGTCAAGCCTTACGAAACCAGGGTTATCACCATATCGATGGAACAGATTTATCCCAAGGCATGATCGGGGAAGCTCAAAAAACAGGAGCCTATCAAACCCTGATTGGCTGGCAAGATTTAAATCATCCCCTCCCCTTTTTTCTACAGGGTCAGTATGATCTGACCATTTGTTGTGGCGTATTTGCTTTGGATTTTGTCAAACCTGAGTCCTTGAAATGGTTAGCCGAAGTTACTAAACCGGGAGGACTTGTCGCCCTGTCTACCAAGACAACCTATTACGACACCTACGATTTTGAAGGCTATTACAAGCAATTACAAACAGAGGGTAAAATTCAACTGATTGATTGTCGGATGAATCAGCCTTATCTCGGTGCTGAAGCCGATGGTCATTACTGGGTGTTTTCAGTCAAAGCGATGTGAAAAAATAGGATCGAAATAGCGCCCAATAATCTGCAAGTTAAAAAATGGTAAAAACCTGTTTGTTTGTCAATAATCGCGAGCCTTACCCTGAAACCTGTTTTGACCATATTTCTGGTATTGATATGGTGTGGTACCAGGATCATTCCGATCGCTTTTCCTTAGAAGAAGCCATCACCAACAATCCCACCACCGAGATCTTAATCACCACCCTGATGGACTGGAGTGCAGCTCATCTTAAGCAGTTTCCCAACCTTGAACTGATTATTACGATTACGACGGGAACTGACTACATTGATAAAAATTACTGTCAACAGCACAACATTAAAGTCCTTAATACCCCTGGCTTCACGGGGACATCCGTTGCTGAACATGCCGTTGCCCTAATGTTGGCCGCAGCAAAACGGTTGGTTGATTTTAACCACAAAATTCGCACAGGTGACTATCAAATCTTTGAGCATCAGGGCATTGAACTGTTTGGCGCTCAAGCTGGCATTATTGGCATGGGCCGGATTGGATCGCAGGTTGCCCAAATGTTACAGGGCTTCGGGATCAACGTTGTCTACTGTAACCGCACTCAGAAGGTCAGTGATTTTGGGGTGCAGGTCGATCTCGATACATTAGTGAACACTAGCGATATCATCTTTTTAACTCTCTCCTTAAATGAGACTTCTCGTCAGATGATTAATCAAGACACCCTTGCTAAAGTCAAACCCGGTGCTATTCTCATCAATATTTCCCCTGACGATCTCATTGAGTTTTCTGCCCTCCAAAGCGCCTTAACCAAGGGTCAGCTCTCCTATGCGGGCTTAGATATTCACCATGAGGACGATCGATTCTTGAACCTGCCTAACACTATTTTGACACCTCGCCGTGCTTGGTATACCCAAGCTGCCTTTGAGCGTCGGATCAAAATTTTTAGTCAAACCCTTGCCGATTATATGCAAACTCAGCACTAGCTAGTATTCTGTCAGGATTATTTTGCGATGACTCTCAAGCTTTTACTCATTCAGGGGGCGAACATGGCCTCTCTGGGCGATCGACAAGGTAGTACCTATGGCGATCTCACAGCCGATCGACTTAATCAAATGTTGCAACAGCATTCCAGTAAATTGGGCTACAAACTCGATATTTTTTACACCAATATTGAAGGTGAAGCGATTAATAAAGTCTATGCTAGTGTGACGGATGGCATTGATGGCATCCTGGCAAATCCAGCAGGCTTCACCTACAATGCTTATGCTCTGAGAGATTGCCTCACCTACGTTGCCCCTCCCTATGTGGAGATTCATATCACCAATATTGATAAACGAGAGATCAAATCAGTTCTATCCGTGGCAGCCGCAGGAGTTGTCTATGGATTTGGTATTGATTCCTATTTTATCGCTCTTGAAGCAATGTTGAGACTGCTTAATCATGAAATCTATCAAAATCATTGAAATCTGTTCTGAACTCGGTGCGGCCCAATTGGGAGCGAGTATGGGGCCTGATGCAATTCGCATGGCTGCCCACAAAGCGGGGAGTGATTTTTTTAGCAAATATCCAACGATTCGATTGCCCGATCGCAATTATTTGTTATCCAATCGCCAGCACAATCAAGGCTGTTCTCACGTCAAACGACTTCGCTATATCCTCGAAACCTGCCAAATCGCCTGTAATACAGTCGCAGAAGTATTGGAGCAGGGTGAGTTTCCTCTCGTGTTTTCAGCAGATCACTCCTCGGCTGCCGGAGTCATTGCCGGAGTTAAGCAAGCCTATCCTGAAGAACGCCTCGGCATTATTTGGATTGATGCCCACAGCGATATGCACTCTCCCTACACCACCCACTCTGGCAATATGCACGGAATGCCCCTCGGTAGTGCGCTAGGCTTGGATGCAGAAGCCAGAGAATGGTTGAATACTAAGCCCAATCCCTTGCCCTTGGCAACCCAAAAACAATGGACGCACCTGAAGGAGTTGGGAGGCATTTCACCCAAGGTACAGCCTCAAGACTTAATTTTGATTGGGGTGCGCTTCTTTAAACCGGAGCATTCTATTTTGATTCAACAATTAGGAATTACGCTCTACAGTGTGGCCGACATCCGAGAGCAAGGTGTAGCATTGCATATCGAGCAAATCAATCAGCAGATCCAGGATTGCGATCGCGTTTATGTTTCCTTTGATGTGGATAGTTTAGATTGCCATACCGTCTCTTTTGGCACGGGAACGCCTGAACCGGATGGGTTGTATTTGTCTGAGGCGATCGCCCTGCTAAAATCGATCGTGGCGAATCCTAAAGTCTGCTGTTTGGAGATTTCGGAAGTGAATCCTGTCTTGGATAATAAAGGTAACGCAATGGGTGAGGCTGCTTGGCAAGTCTTAGAAAAGATTACTTGAATATGACCGATAAACTGACAATACAGCGCTTTGCGCCCTCTGTGGGGGAATGGGGGAATGGGGGGAGTAAACAACAGACTCAATCTAGCGAGTGAGGTATTTTAGCGATCTATAACAACCGCCATTAATGTACCTCATAACAGAGAAAACTGCTGTATTTATCTCCCTACTCTCCAGATTTTAATCCCATTGAAATGTGGTGGTCACAACTGAAGTCTTTTATTTTTGATTTTTCTCCTACTACTAGCTCTATGATTGATACTCTTCTGGCTGTAGCCCTTGACTTAATTAATCCGAAACATTTAAGAAATTGGTTTGCTCATTGTTGCTACTGTACCTCATAACAGCGCGAAGCGCTGTATGTTCGATCGCTTCTGGCTGGCAGCGATTTTCTTGGGGTTATGGAAGATGGATTCGCGACAAATTGTGCATTCATTAAATAATTGGCTAATCGGGATAATCCTATCTCAATATGATGAGAAGGACAAGCAAAGTTTAAACGGAGAAAAGCATTATCGCTCTGGTGAAAATCAACCCCCGGAGTCGAACATAAGGCATGGTTTTGAGCCAAATCGAGAGATAATGCCATTGCACTTTCCTCCGCTTTCGTCACATCAACCAAGGCAAAAAAACCGACTTGGGGGTGAGTGCGAAGAGATAAGCCTAAATCTTGGGCTGTCTGTTTGAATAAATCCCAATTTTGCCGGAGCATTCTACAATGTTGGTTCACCAAAAGATCCCAATGGGGCATCAGTTTGGCAGCGATGATTTGACTGGGTAAACTAGTACACATATTCAAAACAGCCTTTACATTAGTCATCAGCTTAACCTGAGCTTCAGGCACAATTAAATACCCGACTCGAAAACCTGCAATGGCCAGAGATTTAGAGAGACTATTGACAATCAGGTGGCGATCGCAATAGGAAATAGCACTTGGGATAAATTGATCGGTTAAGGGCAAGGATTGATAAACTTCATCAAAAATCACAGGTACTCCTAAGCTGGCGATCGCCTCCAACTCTTCCTGACCTAGGAAAGCTCCGTAGGGGTTGCTTGGAGAATTAATAATAATGGCTTGGGTTTGGGAGGAGATGTACTGGGGTAACGCTTCGAGATCGATCGCGCAACCCTTCATGGGGACAAGGCAACAAGTCCCATTCAATATCTCTACCATCACTTTATAGGCAGGATAACAGGACTCTGGCAAAATCACCTCTCCTCCCGGTTTCAGCAGCATCGCTAAGGCGATCGTCAATGCACCCGATGCGCCATCCGTAATGCACACGCGATCGGGTGTTAGATCGTAGTTATACCAATCCTGATAATACCGGCAAATGGCAAGGCGCAAATCCATCATGCCGTTGATATCACCATAACCAATGTAGTCCTTCAGCAACGTATTGCTGAGTTGAACATTAACGCGATCGAATGGGTTGAAAGAGGACATCCCCTTGCCCAGGTTGATCGGTTCAAACCCCTGATGTTCAGTTGTCTCAAACGCCTCCATAACAACATCCATCGCCAATGATGGATAAGAGCAGTAATATTCATTCATAGATGTACCTACCTCATGTGTTTTCTCATAAGGCGTTCTATCACAAAACGGGGGATCTTAAGGTATCGATCGCGCCTAAAACTGATTCCAGGGTCTTATAATCCTGTCGGGACACCCGGCTGACCAAATCATGCAGGTTGTTGGTATATTTCTCTTCTAACTGTTGACTCCAAACCGGATCGATATTTTTCTCTGCCAATTTTCGATAAAGCTGTTGAACAGCAAGAGGAGGATGGGTAAGGGGTAAATGATCTTGACAAAATTCTCTGACTGCCACTTCCAGGTCGATTCCTTCAGGCTGAAGTTGGTGATGGGTCAGATATCCTTCTAGAGAGGTATTGCCACCAGCTAACCCGAAACTGTTTAGCGTCACGTCTATCCATTCGCAACCATAAGCGACAGCCCGATCGGAATTCCGAATCGCATATCCCTGAGTATCATGGGCATGAAAACCAAGGGCTTGTGGGCAAATTTCCCGCGCACTCGAAATCAATGTCTGGACATCGCTGGGATAAAGGGCCCCTCTAGAATCGGCAAGATAGACAATATCGACATCCCTGGAGACGGCGATCCTGCTAAGTAACCCCTTAATTTCCTCAAGGGAATAAGATGATACACAAATGAGATTGAGACTGATGCGGATATCATTATACTGTTGCTTGATGGCGTGAGCTATCTCTAAGGCATGATCTATCAGCTTGGCAGTGCAAGGCATTCGTAATAGTGAAATATGCTCAAGTTTATCAGCTACTGCGGCTTGCCAATCCCCATCTGCCGGATTCAACATACAGACTAGATTCATGTCTGGGTGAAACTGTCGAAGTTTAGCGAGAAATTCTGGCGGACAACCATTGACCGCAGTTGTTTGCAATTGGGGCGATCGGACAAACCCAACTTCAATATTGCGTAAACCCTGTTGATGTAAAAAGGCCAATAAATGGTTCGCATTTTCCCACGAAAACTGCCAATCGTTTAGGTAACCTCCATCCCTCAGAGTTACATCTAATATAGTCTTTAGCATGTTATAGCTCGGTTTCTTGGGCATGGAATCAGCAAAATAAATTAGTTTAACTAATAACGATAAGTTATAAAAATACTGACTAAAAATTGATTAATTTTAATCGGTAGTCATTGCATTCGTATTGGTGTTTGTATTGGACGGAGTAACAGTAGTCGATGCACTAGAGGCTGAAACGGCTGGGGTCGCCAATGGGGATTTGGTACTGGGATTAAGCGATCGCGCATTGCTCTGAGTCTCAGATTCAGTGACCAGTCTACCACCGCACCACCACCGGGATTTCAGTCAGTCCAACGGTTTTGGCGGCTTTATACCGGCGTTCCCCCGCTACTAACTCATACTGGTTTTCCCCAACTGGTCGCACGATAACCGGCTGAAGAATACCATGTTGTTTGACACTGGCAGTCAGTTCCGCCATTGCCGTTCCATCGAAGTAGCTCCGGGGTTGGAACTGCGAGGGAGAAATTTGGTCGAGCGAAATTGTCTTGCAGGCAGACGACGAAAAAATCGGTTGAGTATTCTTGTTATCCATCTGCCTTCTAGCCGTCAAGTTGAACGCTACGAAAAAAAGTGCCGGATGCCTCTGAGTGCATCGGTTTAATGGCAGTTAGCATCGACTGGAGTTGATCGCGCAAACCCTTCCCAAACCCGTTCGGGATGAGTTGGCTTGCGACCTGTAAGTACATAAGCATCATAGTTTTTATGATTCTATCTCTATCTCTAGAAGTAGTCTCTAGTTTTTATGCTTTTTTACGAGTTTTGTAATAAAACTTTATTAAATTCGCGGGTTTTTCACGTTGATATATTGCACTTAATTAAAGAAAAATTCCTTAAAACTTTATACTGTAAAGACTGTAAGCAAATAATTTACATTAATTTGCACGAAATAATCCCTAAAGTAGTTGATTCGCAAGTTGATGCTAAATTCAACGAATGGTTTAGCTAAAAATAGCTCGCAATGCAGTAGCAATCGCTACAGAAAAACCTTTGATGTTATATTCAACTAATAATCTAATCGCATCAGTAGGCTCCAGTGCGATCGCCCGGTAAGCGCAGCTATCCACTCATCCCGATCGCCACTCGGTCAACAAGGGCAATCGAATCTCATCCCGTGCCGCTCGCGCCCTTCGGTTGCGTTCCAGCTACAGTGCCGAGTCCCAAATCACTGAAATCCAGACACAGTAAGCATTTTGAGAGTGAGCAGAAGTCCCCTGAAAAATGCTTTCCTTATAAATAACCCGACATCTGCTCACCCTGCCCCCACGCATCCAGGCACCAGAGCGATCGCCATTGCACGGGAACGCGACTGCCCACCAAAACGCGATCGCATCCAGCAGTCATGGATCCACAGTCAGATTGATGCCCCCGATCTCATCACAACCACCAGAACGCGATCGCATCACAAGCACCAAAACGCGATCGCATCAACAGTCACGGATCCACAAGCAGATTCGTGCAGCCGATCGCTCGCAACCACCAAAACGCGATAAGCCTACGGCATAGCTGCGCTTACCGCAACGAATCCGTTTCCCCCTAAAGTGTCGGGTTCGCAGAGAGGCGATCGCAACCGAATCCAATCAGATAACTCTCAGACCTAACAGTTATCTCAGAACCGATCGCCCCTGGACTCAACCGGATAACTCTCATATCGGTTGCCACATTATTTGTCGCCGTTGACAGATTAATGTCGCCTTGGCATCAATCATTTTGTCGGTGCTTCTCCCACGGTTTCGGCAGTTATCTGATTTCTGATTCTCCAGTTGCCGATGGCGCAGAAGAAGCCTACTTACAATCCCTTGCCAATACCTTTTACAAGAAACGACATCTAATTTGTCAAAATTACAAAAGACGACATTTAATTTGTCAAGCCTAGTTTGGGGTGGGTTAAAGTGTAAAAATAGCCTAAACCTTTATGCACAGAGGGATTCAGCCTATCAAGTTCAGCGACATTAATTTGGCAAGACGACATTTAATTTGGCAACCGACAATAGACCTCTTGCAAAAAAAATCTATGTTATAATCAGAAGTTTTGAATTTTAGACCCCAGAGCCAACTCATAATTGTAAAGTGCTGCCAACAAATTACAACGGAAACCATTCGGCCAAAATTAAGCAAAACTTTTCATTATAGCATAAAATTATTTTGCAAGAGGTCTAATGGGGCCATTCGGTTGGTAATTTGGCACGACGAGATAATTCGTTTTCAACCAGAACTCTTGCCACGGATAATCCTATCTCCCACGCCACCCAAACAATGGCTCCCAGGCTAGAAGCTGTTTCTAGCTTAAGGATGCGGGTTTCCCCTGAAAGGATTTCATCAATGATTCGTTCCAATAATGCTATCATAGAGGTACATGAAAAATTTTTGGAAAAGGAATGTGTGCAATCACATTCCTTTTTTATTTTACCCCAACCCCTCCCCTGAAGCGGCTCCCGATACAGACCCGAACGGGACTCCTCCCCCAACTCCTAGATGCGCCCCTAAGTGGGACATGAAATAGCCATAAAATCCATCAAAAATTCACCCGTCATAACCGTTGGAAGTGTTCCCAATGCGAGGGTTTGGAGATGTTTTATTCCTAGAAGTCATGGCTTGCCGGTTGTGGTGTGGAGGAGTAACTGCATTCAGGGGAGAGACTGGGCAGGCGATCGCCTCTTAAGGGAACTCCAAAAAATAAAATCTCCAAAACGTTCGTTCGTAGTGAATGCTCAACGAAGTCAATGTAGGGGCGCAAGCATTGCGCCCCTACACATACCTTCCTTTCATCAGTTGAACGGTTGGATGATTTATATTTTGCAATCCCCTAAGCATTAGTCCACTACCCAGTCATTGGTTACCGCAAAAACAGCCTTGAACCCCATCGGGTTAAAGGCAACGGCTTGAGTCTGTGTGATCACAAGACTCCCTGACAATCCAGGCACGGGGGATAATCCCCAATTGACTGTTATATATAATCTTTTCAATGGACACAACTGGACTCGAACCAGTGACCCCCACGATGTCAACGTGGTACTCTAACCAACTGAGCTATGCGTCCTCACCAACAGTTTATAAATGTAGCATAAGGTATTGGAAAAAAGCAAGGGGTTTTTTCCAATTTATTGAATTTCTTGCGAAATCCTGATGAGCAATCGATTTGAGCGGCTCTCTTCCCCATAAATTACAAATTGCCAACTGATGTCAGGAGAATCAAGCCCCATCTCCGGGAGCATTCAGGCCCTGTGAGTAGCCTATTTCTAGCGCTCTCAGAATTTTAAAAAAAACACTTGCTTTTTATTAAATTTTCCGATACTGTTGATTGTCATCCCAAAACAACAGTATCCCGACCAAGTTGCCGTAGATTAAACCGAGGTAGATATATGGCGCAATGGCAAGCGATCGCAGACGAAAAAAACCCCTCTGCTCAAAACCGCAGATTAGGGAGTGGGGGTTTTAGGCTAGGGACCCTCGTCCGTTGGGGGAAAGAATGGTTTACAAATCGCGGGAAGTCTCGAAGTATTCCCAAATCACTGTCATGGTTTCTAGTGGGACTGAGCTTGAGCGCGGCGATCGCCGCTTGTGGAGGTCCCACAGCAAGCGGTGATACCGTCCAACTCACCCTCGTGTCTTATGCCGTCACTCGTGCCGCTTATGAGCAAATCATTCCGCAATTTGCACAGCAGTGGAAAGAACAACATAACCAAGAGGTCACCTTTACCCAAAGTTATGGGGGTTCTGGTTCCCAAACCCGATCCGTCATTGATGGATTAGAAGCGGATATCGTTGCCTTAGCTTTGGCATTAGATACCCAACAAATTGAAAAAGCTGGACTGATTGAACCCGGGTGGGAACAAGAAGCACCTAACAATGCGATCGTGCATAAATCTGTTGCTGCTTTAGTCACCCGAGCGGGGAATCCTAAAGGCATCAACACCTGGCAAGACTTAGCCAAAGATGATGTCAGCGTGATTACCGCTAATCCCAAAACCTCTGGGGGTGCAAGATGGAATTTCCTAGGTCTTTGGGGTGCCATCACCCAAACCGGAGGGAATGATACCACTGCCAACGAATTTACTCGTCAAGTCTTCCAGAATGTCCCCGTCCTTCCCCGAGATGCTCGCGAATCCAGTGATGTCTTTTTCAAACAAGGTCAAGGGGATGTCTTAATCAACTATGAAAACGAAGTAATTTTGGCAAAACAAAATGGCCAAGAACTTCCTTATGTGATTCCCGATGTGAATATTTCTATCGATAATCCCATTGCTGTGGTTGATGCCAATGTGGATAAACATGGCACAAGGGAAGTGGCAGAAGCCTTCGTCCAATATTTATTTACTCCAACCGCTCAACGGGAATTTGCAAAAGTCGGCTTTCGGCCTGTAGATCCGAACGTTTCTGCTGAATTTAGCAATCAATTTCCGCCGATCCAAACCTTGTTCACCGTTGCTGACTTGGGAGGATGGGATGCAGTGCAAACTAAATTCTTTGACGATGGCGCTATCTTTGACACAATTTTGAGCCAAGTCAGCCGATGAGAGTGGAGTATCTCAATTTGTTGAAGAGACCTAACCCCCCAGCCTCCTTCCCTCCTAGGGAAGGGGGAGCAAGACCTGTCAATTCCCATTTTAGGCAAAATTGAGATGCTCCCGATGAAAGTGCATTACAGTCCACTAAGGGTATTCCAACAAATAAATCATCCTTGCTTTGATGCGATCGCACCTAACAAGGCTCTTTTAGCCCGCGCAGGCACCGCTTTGTCCGTGTAGCCCCAGGCTTGAGCCTGCGGGTTTTTTGAAGGTTTTATTTTTTGG
>NZ_JAMXOT010000357.1 GCF_024220515.1 Oscillatoria sp. HE19RPO | reverse complement strand
GAAAAATCGTTATTTCCTGTAGGGGCGCTTCGAGAAGCGCCTGTCCAAGAGGTAAATTTGATGATGAAAAATCGTTATTTCCTGTAGGGGCGCAAGCATTGCGCCCCTACAAATCAATACACCTTGACAGGGCTAGGGTTAAAACCCCCGTCGGGTGTTGCCACGAGGAAACCCAAGGTATGATGAAGCCTGAAAAATCAAGAATTCCTAACAATTCTGGGAAACCCGAGAAGAAACTTTATGAAAAATACCCTGCTCTATTCCACCCTGTTGGGATTATCCACCCTGTTCCTCGCCCCTAGCGCCAGGGCGCAACTGTTACCGCAACCCTGGGTTTCCGTCGGAGTGCAAGAGAGTGAACCCACCTTTTCTGTCGGAGTCCGGGGATTGGGCTTAGGGCTAGAATTGGGGTTGACCGATGAGAGTGCGGTGGGGATTGACGTGATGAAATTTATCAGCCCCCCATTGATTGGTCAGATTTCCGGCTATGTCGGGGTGGGGCTTTATAACGACCCCGATAATGGACAAGAGTTTGCTTATTCGGCAGGGGTGCAAATCTTGCCCGATGGTAACTTTTTCTTTGGGGCGGGATACCACAACCTGCGAGGGATTAACGGTCAAATTGGGTTCAAACTTTATTAGAACTGTGGCCCTAGTCTGAGGCGATCGCCCGAAGACCCCACGGATTCAGGGGTCTTTTTAGCGTTTTAATGCAAGAAATTCGAGGCAGATGTTGGCTATAGGTGGTTTTTAGCCCGAAGACCACTTATTAGAGCCTGCGCCATCGCACTCATCAACGTTATAATTCTTTACGGAAGCCTGCGTATAATAATTTAGATGAGTAAACCTGTAGTCGATGCCTTTTTTGTGGGGAGAGCCTTATCCCAAGCGCTTTACCACGAGCTAGAAAAAACCCTAACCAATGCCCTGAGCGATTTGGGTAAATTTGATGCAGAACAGCGAGAGCGTCTGCGGTTATTCACCCAAGAGGTGATGGAACGAGCGAGTCGCGAATCCGGGTTCGTGATGAACTCCCCTGCGAACTCAGGGATCTCGGGTCCCATCGGAAGCCCAATTCCTGAACCGGGGGATCTGCAAGCGACCATTGATGAGTTACGTGCAGAAATTGCCCAAGTTCGCGCTCAGTTACAGCTTTACCGGAGCCGTTCTTAAGTGCACAGAGGGACAGACTATGCCGCGATCGCCGCGTTGTCTGCAACCTGAAGCTGGATTCCGGATCCTAGATCCGCAGCAATCCTTGTCATCCTTAAATTATCGACCGATTAGATATAGCAGTCGCAAACCCGAGTGTCTGAACTCTTAAACGATCCCATCCCAAGTCCTGAAACTCCAGAAGGTCCTAAATTAATGAGGCGATCGGGAGGTCATCTCGCCATTCGAGGGAAAGGGGGAACCGTACCCTATCGTCCCAAGGCATACCGCTGGAGTCGTGCCAATTACTCCCCCAACCGGCGGCGGATCGAAATTTGGAATTTTGTTTTACAGTTTTTGGCGAGTCTGTGGTCCCTGAATAAACCCTGGACCTATAAAGGGGGGTTCACAGAAGCCAAACAAATCGCCCGACGGCGAAAACAAGCCAGTTGGATTCGCGAGACCTTATTAGAACTAGGTCCAACGTTTATTAAGTTGGGCCAGTTATTTTCCACGCGATCGGACCTGTTTCCTGGTGAATATGTGGAGGAGTTGGCTAAACTCCAAGATCGAGTCCCCGCATTTAGCTATGAACAGGCTCAAGCCATTATTGAAGAAGATTTTGGTCGCAAAGTAGAGGACCTGTTCCGCAGTTTTGATCCGGTGCCCCTGGCAGCAGCCAGTTTGGGTCAAGTCCACAAGGCACAACTCCATTCTGGGGAAGAAATTGTGGTCAAGGTCCAGCGTCCTGGACTCAAACGCCTATTTGGCATTGATTTAGCGATCGCCAAAACGATTGCCCACTATTTCCAAAATCACCCCCGTTGGGGTCGAGGTCGGGATTGGTTGGGGATCTATGACGAATGCTACAAGATCCTCTACGAAGAGGTTGATTATATTAATGAAGGTCGCAATGCGGATACCTTTCGCCGCAATTTTCGCGATAAAGAATGGGTGCGCGTGCCTCGGGTTTACTGGCGCTATTCTTCCCCTCGGGTGCTGACTTTAGAATACCTTCCGGGGATTAAGATTAGCCATTATGAAGCCCTAGAAGCAGCCGGACTCGATCGCAAAATTCTAGCGAAACTGGGAGCAGAAGCGTATTTGAGACAACTCCTCAATCATGGGTTTTTCCATGCAGACCCCCATCCGGGGAATCTGGCGGTGAGTCCTGATGGGGCGTTAATTTTTTACGACTTTGGCATGATGGGGCGGATCCGCACCGATGTTCGCGTCAAACTGCTGGACCTGTTTTTTGGGATTGCCAAAAAAAATGCAGAGGACGTGGTGGAGTGCCTGGTTGAGTTGGAGGCCCTGGCTCGCACCGATGATATGGGACCCGTGCGGCGATCGATCCAGTATATTCTGGATAATTTGATGGATCAGCCCTTTGAGGAGCAGTCCGTGGCGGCGATTAGTGATGATCTCTATGCGATCGCCTACGATCAACCCTTCCGCTTTCCCGCTACATTTACCTTCGTGATGCGTGCCTTTTCAACCCTGGAAGGTGTGGGGAAGGGTCTGGATCCCGAGTTTAACTTTATGGAGGTTGCAAAACCTTTTGCAATGCAGATTATGACGAATGGTAACTCGCTCGATCGCAATACGTTCTTCAATGAAATTGGACGGCAAGCCGCGCAAGTTGGAACCACGGCGTTGGGTTTACCGGGCCGAATTGAGGATACTATAGAGAAACTAGAACGTGGGGACATTCGCATCCGCGTCCGATCCATTGAAACCGATCGGGTGCTGCGGCGCATTGGTAACGTTCAAATGGGGACCAACTTAGCCTTACTGGTGAGTGCATTTACCCTCTCGGCAACGATTTTATTGGTGAACGATAAAATCTGGCTGGCCCTAATTGTCGGGGCTGTGGCACTATTGCTGGCGGGAAGTTTGATCCGCCTGATTATGCGGATCGAGCGGTCAGATAAAATGATGTAATGTTGTAACTTGGAACCCTTAGATTTGAAAGAAGGCGCGATCGCCTATTCAATCTAAACCCAATTTTCTATTCCCCCTGTAAAAGTTGTCATAGTAAGCGTTGAGTTATGAAACGATCTTTCGCGGGTCTGACGGATACGGGACTCGTTCGTTCTGTGAATCAGGACGCCTTCTATATCGATGACCCGGAGGGGCGATTTTTTATCGTAGCCGATGGTATGGGAGGCCATGCGGGAGGCCAAGAGGCCAGTCGAATCGCTACGGAAACCATTGAAAAATATTTAGTGGAACGCTGGAAGTCTTCCCAGAAGACTCCCGATCTGTTGAAAGAAGCTTTTTTGAAGGCCAATCAAGCCATTGTTGACGATCAATTAGACCATCCTGAGCGCTCAGATATGGGAACGACGGCGGTGGCGGTGGTGTTCCGCGATCGCAATCAACCCTGGTGCGCTCATGTCGGTGATTCTCGGTTATACCGACTGCGCGGACAGGAACTGACTCAAATTACGGAAGATCATACCTGGGTGGGACGAGCACTCAAAGCTGGACACCTCACCGTGGAGGAAGCGCGGAAGCATCCCTGGCGGCACGTTCTGGCTCAATGTCTGGGACGCCAGGATTTACAACAGATTGATTTGCAAGAGTTTGAGGTCCAACCGGGCGATCGCCTATTGCTCTGTAGTGATGGATTAACCGAGGAACTCTCTGCCGAGGCGATCGGCCCTAATCTGCAATTGCAACTCTCCGGTGACGAAGCGGCTAAGAAACTGGTGGATGCCGCTAAAAATCAAGGGGGACGGGATAACATTACCGTGGTAATCATTACCCTCGACTAAGGCGATCGCCAATCCCTCTAAGTCAGGGATTCCAGACATAACCGTTTCATCACCCCAGAAACCCTGACCAAAACTGGCCCGAAACCGGGTTTTTAATCCCAAACTGCTTCTCTCTTCCGGTTTTCCCATTCCCATCCTCTTCTACAGTGCCGATGCTCTAGAAAGATGGTAATAGCCAGACAGAAAAATTCACCTGTCGATCATCCATCGGATAGAGCCGCTTCTGCCATTCAGAAGCGGTTTTTTTACGTTTTGATCCATTTTTTACCAAAACTAATCGCTTAGAGGGCTAGAAAGCCTCCTGAAACGTATCTGGCGACAGAGGGCAACAGAGCTTCATATCCGTCATAGTAGAGATACAGTAAGAGCCACAATCGGTCTCTCAACCGGAAGAAATACCTATTTGGTTCAAACTGAGCAATTTTCAAAGATTTGATTTGATACAACCACTTTAGACCCAGGCTTCTACCCGTGAAACCTGCTAAGTCATCGTTTCCAGATAAAACCTCAAGGGCAAGTTTGTCATTTTGTCAAATCTTTGTTATATTTCTTAACAGGAGGCAACAAGGAAATCCTGACCGCCCCCAGCAAAGGCAGAAAGAGACAACAGATAAAGACGGGGTTACCCGCTTTACAACTCTCCTTCCAGCCCTGGTGACTATCAAACATTAGGAGTTTTACAATGAGCCAACCAATCGAGCTATCTTTGGAACAACAATTTAACGTCCGCGCCTTTGAAACCCAGGTTGAGAAAATGAGCCATGAACAGTCTCAGCATTTTCTCAAAGAACTTTACAAACAAATGATGGTGAGGGAAACCATGTATCAGCAATTCCTGAAACATGAATGGGGTTTAGACCAAGGACCTCGTTTTAGCAGTGAGTTTTAATAACCGTGCTAAGTTTTACCCAAGTCCCAACAGTGGGCGACCTCCGTCTCTTGCTTAGTTCCCAATGGGGAGAAAAGCTGGGGATGCTGGGGCGTCAACTTTATTTCATTCCCAACAAAAGAGACTATCTCCCAGATATTCTCCAACCCAATTTGATTAGATAAACCCTTAGTAAAGTTCGTTCATGAAATTCATCGTGTTTTGTCCAAAAAAGGACAACACAAACCCTTCTTGTAGTTCAAATCTTACTCAAACTTATTGTCCTTCAACTCGTGCCTGAGCAACTGCTCAGGCACAAGTTTTATGCATACTAATCCATCAGTGTTTATTATTTCCCCGTTCAACGTCCCGACTTCAGTCGTTCTCTTGTCAAAGTTCAACGTCCCGACTTCAGTCGTTCTCTTCTCTAAGTTCGTAGTAACGACTTCAGTCGTTATCTTCTCTAAGTTCGTAGTAACGACTTCAGTCGTTCTCTTCAATAGTTCAACGTCCCGACTTCAGTCGTTCTCTTATCTGAGTTCGTAGTAACGACTTCAGTCGTTATCTTCTCTAAGTTCGTAGTTAGTTCAATCTTGCACCCTCATGACTTACGCATTTTTGAAAGTCAAATCCTAAATGTAGAGGCGATTCGCGAATCGCCCCTACAGTTAAGGTTTGATGTTAGGCGATCGCGGAAGTCCTGACCCTTTTGAGTAAGCCCCAGTAGGCAGTGGATGGTATTGCAAATACAAACTTATGAGGGAGAACGACTGAAGTCGTTACTACAAACTTATGAGAAGAGAACGACTGAAGTCGTTACTACAAACTTATGAGGGATAACGACTGAAGTCGTTACTACAAACTTATGAGAAGAGAACGACTGAAGTCGTTACTACAAACTTATGAGAAGAGAACGACTGAAGTCGTTACTACAAACTT
>NZ_JAMXOT010000356.1 GCF_024220515.1 Oscillatoria sp. HE19RPO | reverse complement strand
CGCAGCAAAGGGAGTAGAGATCCTTTTTGAAGAACTAATGAAGGTTCTGCACCCAAAAGAGTAAGATAGGATTGAAGAAGACGGCCCTCTACTAGAAACGAGAGGGCCTTTTAAAAAATCTGTAGACCCATTACATAGAAAAAGGACTGCATGAAAGAAATTGAAAAGTCAATATCCTTTGATGGACGGGATATTCGACTCACTATTGGGTTGTTTGCACCCCAGGCGGGTGGTGCAGTATTGATTCAGTCGGGAGATACGGCTGTATTCGTGACGGCGACCCGTTCTCAGGGCAGAGAAGGGATTGATTTTCTTCCATTGTTGGTCGATTACGAAGAACGCCTCTATGCAGGGGGAAAAATTCCTGGGGGCTTCTTACGACGCGAAGGAAGACCACCGGAAAAGGTCACCCTAACTTGTCGATTGATTGACCGTCCGTTGCGGCCTTTGATTCCCCAGTGGATTCGGGATGATATTCAAATCGTCGCTACAACTTGGTCAATGGACCCCCAAGTGCCCCCGGATGTTTTGGCGGTGACAGGTGCCTCCGTGGCCGTGCAGTTAGCCGGAATTCCCTTTCATGGTCCAATGGCAGCCGTGCGCGTCGGTTTGGTGGGTGATGATTTTATCATTAATCCCACTTATAAAGAAATCACCTCGGGCGATTTAGATCTGGTGGTCGCCGGAAGTCCCGACGGGGTGATCATGGTGGAAGCCGGTGCAAATCAGCTTCCCGAACAGGATATCATCGAAGCCATTGATTTCGGCTATGAAGCCACCTGCGACTTGATTCAGGCGCAGCGGGAAATCATGGAAGAGTTGGGAATTGAGCAGGTAATTGAACCCACCCCAGAGGTTGATCAGACCCTGGAAACGTTCATTCAAGAACGGACGACCGATGATATTAAAGGGATTTTGTCTCAGTATTTAGACAAAAACCTCCGGGATACGCGCTTAGATGAGATTAAAGAGGGTATCCAAGCGCAAATTGCCGAAATGCCCGAGGAAGAACCCGTCCGGGTTGCAGCAACTGCCGATGGCAAAGCGTTGGGGAAAGTCTTTAAAGAAGTCACCAAGAAACTGATGCGGCGGCAGATTGTCGAAGATGGTGTGCGCGTCGATGGTCGGAAATTGGACGAAGTACGGCCTGTTTCCTGTCGCGTGGGACTGTTGCCCCAGCGGGTTCATGGTAGCGCTTTATTTAACCGGGGATTAACTCAGGTATTATCGTTGGTCACTTTGGGAACTCCTGGAGATGCCCAAGATTTAGCCGATGACTTGCATCCGGAAGATGAAAAGCGGTATCTGCATCATTACAACTTCCCGCCATTTTCTGTGGGAGAAACTCGACCGATGCGATCGCCTGGACGTCGGGAAATTGGTCATGGCGCTTTAGCAGAACGTGCCTTATTGCCGGTGTTACCGGATTATGACAAATTCCCCTACGTGATTCGCGTTGTCTCTGAGGTACTCTCGTCCAACGGTTCCACCTCAATGGGTTCGGTATGCGGTTCGACTTTGGGTCTCATGGATGCCGGTGTCCCGATTAAGAAACCCGTTTCTGGTGCAGCAATGGGTTTGATTAAAGAGGGCGATGAAGTTCGGATTTTGACCGATATCCAGGGGATCGAGGATTTTTTAGGGGATATGGACTTCAAGGTAGCGGGAACCGATACGGGGATCACTGCTTTGCAGATGGATATGAAAATCTCCGGGTTGTCGATGGAGACGATCGCCTTGGCGATTCAGCAAGCGAAACCAGCGCGACTGCATATCCTGGAAAAAATGCTCGGGACGATTGATACGCCTCGGGAAGAACTCTCTCCCTACGCACCACGCCTGTTGACGATCAAGATTGATCCGGAATTCATTGGCATGGTGATTGG
Source organism: Oscillatoria sp. HE19RPO (assembly GCF_024220515.1). Lineage (GTDB taxonomy): Bacteria > Cyanobacteriota > Cyanobacteriia > Cyanobacteriales > Laspinemataceae > Laspinema. Next base: position 2,485 of record NZ_JAMXOT010000356.1, on the reverse strand, counting down.
TCCGGGCGGTAAGATGATTAAGAGCATTACCGAGGAAACTGGGGCGAAGATTGATATCCAAGATGATGGAACCGTCACCGTTTCGGCGATCGAAAGTGAAAAGGCACAGCGTGCGGTCACCATTATCCAAAACATGACCCGCAAGTTATCTGCAGGAGATGTTTATCTGGGGACCGTCACACGGATTATTCCGATTGGTGCGTTTGTGGAATTCCTCCCTGGAAAAGAAGGGATGGTTCACATTTCTCAGATTGCGGATTACCGAGTCGGCAAGGTTGAGGATGAACTCGCCGTGGGTGATCAAGTCGTGATTAAAGTCCGCGATATTGATAACAAAGGCCGGATCAATCTCACTCGTCTAAACATTCATCCCGATGAAGCACAAGCTGCTCGGGAAGCAGCAGGACTCGTGTAGAAAAGTCTAGCTTTATCCCTCCAATTTGACCTGGAGGGGTCGCTCATGGCCCGCCCACAGGGATTGAGCATCGGTTATAAGTGAGAGTGAGTGATAGAAAGCTTCTGAAATTCAGAAGCTTTTTGCATTTCCATCGGGCGATCGCGGTTTCTGAGGGCAAAACAAAAACCCCACCCAGGATATCCCCGGGCGGTGGAGTTCATGCCTAACCCGTAAGTAAATTAAACCACAACGGTGAGGGTGGACCTAATCTAACCTTAATCGTCGCCCCAATCTTCCCGACCTAACAAGTCACAGATGCGATCGCGTAGCAAAAAGTCATGTTGTTCTAACTCTCGCTCGATGTTTCCCCATTCGCGAGCGGGAATGTACTTGCAAAGGGTATAAATCGGCTGTTGACGGCTGAGAATGCCTTGTTTGACCAGTTGATGCGCTTCTTGTTTGATAAAGCCTATGGTATATGAGATAGTAGCTTGAACCATATTGAAAACCGCTATCCCCTTTAGGGTGGTAGGAGAGTTACTTAATTTTATATTTTAAATGGCTGTTTGGGCTACAATCGACACCAAAATGGTTCCCGAACCCTAACAATTTTTATAGCCTTTGATCCAGTTGAATCAGGACTTCAGACCCCTCGCTTCCTCTGAAAGTTGGGTTGAGGTTGGGTTATGCCCATTCTACTTTGAAGAGGGGAGAACGACTGAAGTCGTTACTACAAACGGGGAAGAACCTGGGAGGACGCCTCTATGAATTTTCTGACTTCCGAGGGATGACTTGAGCGGTTATTCAGTTTTTTGTAGTGACCACTGCATCGCTCTCTTCATTAAAATTCATAATGCATCATCAAAGATTAGCAACCCAAAACTCCAGACCCTGAGTCGGGAGTCACCCCGGAGGCCCTCAAAAGCCTACGGCCCCACCCAGACTTTTTGGGACTTTTTAGCAAGATTGGCGTGAAACGATCCCAATTCGCTTTACACTCATAGTCAGTATTTTGTCGAATTCTGTATCTGACTGAGTTAACCGTGCGAAAAATCATTCTGGCCGGTAATTGGAAAATGTACAAAACCCAGGCAGAAGCCCTGGAGTTTTTAGAGGGGTTCAAACCCACCGTAGAGGACGCCCCGGAAAATCGGGAAGTGGTTCTGTGCGTGCCATTCACTGCTTTGAGCGCCCTGTCCAAGAATTTGCACGGGAGTCGCATTCGCCTCGGTGCTCAAAATATTCACTGGGAAGAAGTAGGGGCCTATACGGGAGAAATTTCTGGCCCAATGCTGACGGAAATCGGCGTGCGCTATGTCATTATCGGGCATAGCGAGCGCCGTCAATATTTTGGGGAAACCGATGAAACGGTGAACCTGCGCCTGAAAGCAGCCCAGAAATATGGACTGATTCCCATCCTCTGTGTGGGGGAAACCAAGGAACAACGCGCCGCTAATGAGACGGAATCTCACATTTTAGGTCAACTGGAAAAAGACCTAGTAGGGATTGACCAAACGAAGTTGGTGATTGCCTATGAACCGATTTGGGCGATCGGGACTGGGGAAACCTGTGAATCCGACGAAGCAAACCGCGTCATCGGGTTGATTCGCTCGAAATTGGATAATAAAGATGTGACGATTCAGTATGGCGGGTCGGTGAAACCAGACAACATTGATGAATTGATGGCAAAGCCGGAAATTGATGGGGTTTTGGTCGGTGGAGCCAGCCTCACCCCGGATAGCTGGGGCAAAATTGTCAATTATCGCGCTTAGGTTGAAGGGATAAGGGTTCAGTTCCGAATTGGCATCCAATCTCAGAATCAAGCAGAAGGGGCGCTCTGCGGTGCGCCCTGGACTGTTTAGGAAAGAAACCCGCACCCGTGCATGGTGGGGCTACACGAACAAAGCCCGCCTGCGCGGGCTAAAACATACAGAAACCCGCACCCTGGAAGGGTGGGGCTATACGAACGAAGCCCGCCTGCGCGGGCTAAAGAAAAATTTTAACAACCAAATTGGGTATCAATCGTTCTCTTCGTTTGTAGTAACGACTTCAGTCGTTCTCTTCAGTTGAAAGGAAGGTATGTGTAGG
>NZ_JAMXOT010000355.1 GCF_024220515.1 Oscillatoria sp. HE19RPO | reverse complement strand
GGCGCAATGCTTGCGCCCCTGGGGCGCAAGCATTGCGCCCCTACACATACCTTCCTTTCAGTTGCGCGTTTGGAGGATTTATATTTTGCAATCCCCTAAACCGGGCGATCGCACTGGGGGGAGCCCTAATCTCATCCGGAATCCGGTTTTCAAAGGTCCATAAACAACCGGATTCCGTAGCAGGCGTATGATAGATGGACACCTTCAACCCCTATACTGATAAATTCCGTGTCAGTCAATCGCACTATGACCCGCAAACATTCAGGGCATCCCTTGGGGCGTCTGCTGGAATATGGACATCAATATCGCGTTCAAATCTGGCAGGCGATCGCCTGTTCTATTCTCAATAAATTATTTGACTTGGCACCTCCGGCCCTGATTGGGGCAGCAGTGGATGTGGTTGTCAATGAAGAAGACTCTTTCATTGCCCGATTTGGGGTGACCGATGTCTTCGGACAATTACTGCTTCTCAGCGGGCTTACCTTTATTGTCTGGGTGATGGAATCGGTCTTTCAGTATGCCTACGATCGCCTTTGGCGCAATCTGGCTCAAACCCTCCAACATGATTTACGCCTGGATGTTTACCGCCACTTACAAGACTTAGACTTGGCCTATTTTGAGGAGCGTTCTACCGGCGGGTTTATGTCTATTTTAAATGATGATATTAACCAACTAGAGCGTTTTTTGGATGTCGGGGCCAATGAAATTCTCCAGGTAATCACGACGGTGATTATCATTGGCACAGTCTTTTTTGTGTTAGCGCCAACGGTAGCCTGGATGGCACTGTTGCCCATGCCCTTTATTATCTGGGGTTCGATCGCCTTCCAGAAATTGCTCACCCCTCGCTATGCCGAGGTGCGTGAACAGGTCAGTTTGCTCAATAGCCAACTCAGCAATAATTTAAGTGGCATTACCACGATTAAAAGCTATACGGCTGAGGTTTATGAAAGCAAACGCATCGGACGGTTGAGTGAAAATTATCGCCAAAGTAATCGACGCGCAATTGCCCTGTCTGCCGCTTTTATTCCCTTAATTAGAATCATCATTCTGGTGGCTTTTACCGCTACCTTGTTGCTTGGCGGTTTATCTGCTGTAGAAGGCAATTTAGCCGTGGGGACTTACAGCGTTTTAATCTTTTTAACCCAGCGGTTATTATGGCCGTTAACGCGCTTGGGTCAGACTTTAGATTTGTATCAACGGGCAACGGCTTCTGTCGCCCGGGTGATGAATTTATTAGATACACCGATCGCCATTCATCCGGGAAATAAACCGTTACCAATTCAGACAGTACGGGGTGAAATCCAATGGCGGGATGTTACCTTTGCCTATTTCGATCGCAATCCGGTGATTAATCAGTTATCCCTAGAAATTCCTGCGGGAAAAACCATTGCCCTGGTGGGGGCGACAGGTTCGGGGAAAAGTACGGTGGTGAAGTTGTTGCTGCGACTGTATGAAATTCAGTCGGGAAGTATTACTTTAGATGGGATAGAGTTGCACGATATTCAGTTGCAGGATTTGCGACGGGCGATCGGGTTAGTCAGTCAGGATGTGTTTTTATTTCATGGGACTGTGGCTGAAAATATCATTTATGGCAGTTTTGATGCCAGTTATGAGGATGCGATTGAGGCAGCAAAACTGGCAGAAGCCCATGATTTTATTCTGGAACTGCCCCAAGGGTATGACACCATTGTAGGGGAGAGGGGGCAGAAACTTTCCGGGGGACAGCGACAACGGTTGGCGATCGCCCGGGCCCTGTTGAAAAATCCGCCGATTTTGATTTTAGATGAAGCGACATCAGCAGTGGATAATGAAACCGAAGCGGCGATCGGGCGTTCTTTGGAACGGATTACGCAAAACCGGACAACGATTGCGATCGCTCATCGTCTCTCCACGATCCGAAATGCCGATTGCATTTATGTCATGGATCGGGGAGAATTAATAGAGCGCGGCACTCATGAGGAACTTCTGGAACGAGAAGGAATTTATGCAGGGTTATGGCGCGTGCAAATGGGTTTAAAGTAATCCAATTCATCCAATCGCAACGTAAGAGAAATAGCAATGACTGGTTTTTTACCGGGGAACCTTCAGCCAGAGAAAGAAGAGGACCGATGGCGTTATGAGTTAGCAGATTTTGCCAAAGCTCACCAACAGGAATTAGCTGCTCTTTCCTGGGGCCTATGGCTGGAAAATCAACATAATGGCAGTGTGATGGGAATCGATTTACAACCCACACCGCATTTTGTTTACTGTCCCAAAGAGGCGGTACTCAAACTCAATGAAACCGTGGGGAGTTTTTTACAAGAAGTGGTGGGAATTGTCGAGGGATTTAATCCTGAAACAGAGGTTCTCCTCGTGGGGATTAATCAAGGGCAGTTGAAGGTGATAGAATTTGTCACCGATCCACCCCCTCCCCAATGTTTTGAAACGGTATCTGCGGATGTGGATACATTATTGGACCGATTAGAACAGGGTCTGGGAGAACGGGTGAAAGGGTAAGGGTTATGGGACTGGGTTGAGGGGAAGGGTAACGGTAAACGTTGTCCCTTGACCCAGTTGGCTTTCCACGGTAATTTGACCGTGATGTAAATCCACGGACCGTTTGGCGATCGCCAGTCCCAACCCAGTTCCCGGGATAGTCCCCACATTAGAAGCGCGAGAAAAGGGTACAAATAGGGTATTGATGTCTTCGGGGTCAATGCCAATTCCGCGATCGCAGATTTGAAACACCACCTCATCGGGTTCAAAAGATAGGGTAATCAAAATCTCCCCCCCTGTGGGAGAATACTTAATCGCATTGGCAATTAAATTATTGAACAAATGCCACAGTAATTTTGGGTCGAGGTAGGCAGTCCGCGCTTCTCCTTGTTGGGTAAAAATTAGGCAATATTCATGTCCTGAAGTCAATTGAAAGGTCTCCACAATCCCCTCGCAAAATGATGCCAAATTTAAAGGGGCCGGGTTTAAGCGGGTTTTTTGAAAATCGGCTTTGCCAAATTTTAAAATATCTTCCAGTAATTGATTCAGGCTTTCCGTTGCCATCACAATTTGTTCAAGATGTTTTTGCGTTTTTTCCGGGGGCCAATTATCCACATACTCCTGAATTAATTCCGCTGATGATTGAATCGTCGTCAAGGGATTGCGAAATTCATGGGCCGCCATCGAGAGATACTGAGATTTGATTTGGCTCACTTCTTCGGCCTTATAACGCTTCGTTTCTGCGGTAGAAACGGCTTTTTTCACTTCCAATTCGGCCTGATGACGAGATAAAGCTATTTCGATAGTCACCCAGAGTTCAGTTTCCCGAAAGGGTTTGAGAATGTAGCCCAAAGGCTGGGTTATTTTGGCTCGTTTTAAGGTATTTTCATCGGCATAAGCGGTCAAATAAACTACGGGAATTTCTAAGGTTTCCCGAATGTTATCCGCTGCCATAATCCCATCCATAAGCCCTTGCAGCATGATATCCATCAATACTAAATTTGGCTGATGAATCGCCGCCGCTTTGATGGCTTCTTCTCCTGAAGCTACGATATCCACCACCTCATATCCCATTTTTTCGAGACGGAGGGCAATATCTTCGGCAATAATGGCTTCATCTTCTACAACCAGAATTTTAGGTGACATGACAGGTTTCCCCCAACTTTAATCGGTATGATGAGACAGAATTCCTGTCCCTCAAGTTTTGTGTCAATTATAAAACTGAAATTGTCTGGGGTAAAGCCAAAAGGGATTTTATATTACACCCGCTTGTGGGTCCCCGGAATAGGGTTAAAGACCTTGAGGAGAGGGAAAGGTAATTTGAAAGCAAGCTCCGTGACTATTTTTAATCTCCAGGGTTCCCCGTAATTGTCTAGTCAAAGCACGAACTAAGCGCAGTCCTAAAGAATTGGTTTTTTTGAAGTCTAATCCCTCGGGTAAGCCCCGACCTGTATCGCGCACCATCAGGTTTAATTGCTGATTAGTTTGGGCGGTAAATTCAATAAAGATGGTTCCCGATCCGTTGTCGGGAAAGGCGTGTTTGAGGGAGTTTGACACCAGTTCATTGAGCAATAATCCGCAGGGAATTGCGGTGTCTAAGTTGAGGGAAACATTTTCGATGTCCAGTTTTAACAAAACTTTTTGAGCATTAATACTATAACATGAAAATAAGTTGCTAGTCAAGCTTTCAATGTAATCATTGAAATCTATTTTAGCCAAGGTGTCCGAGTGGTAAAGTTTTTCATGGATTAAGGCCATTGAAGCAATGCGGTTTTGACTATCGCGTAAAATCGATAAAATTCGCGGTTCTTCAATATAAGAACTTTGCAGGGAAAAAATACTGGAAATCACCTGCAAGTTATTTTTGACCCGATGATGAACTTCCTTGAGGAGGAGTTCTTTTTCTTCGAGGGAGGCTTTAATTTGGCATTGAGCTTTTTTACGATCGCTCAATTCGACTTGCAACCGTTCGTAGAGTTCGGACTGCTGAATGGCGATCGCCAGTTGAGTGGCTAAAGAAGCTAACAGGTCAATTTCCCCGGTTTGCCACTGCCTGGGTCCCGAACATTGATGGGCAATTAATAATCCCCACAGGGTGTCTTTTTCGACAATCGGAACGACCAATTTCGCTCGGACTTCAATGCTTTTCATAAACTCCACCAAACAGGGTAAAGTCTGTCCGGAATCCCGGTCAACTAAAGCACAAATTCGGCCTTCGATATACCGTTGATAATTTTCGGGGGGAAAGACTTCTTCGGGAAAAACCCGATTTAAGACTTTCAGCCAACCGGGTTTGACGGCTTCAGCGATCGCACTGCCGGTCCCATCCGCCCAAACGCGATAGACTAAGACGCGATCGCACCCGAGCACTTGCTGGACTTCCTCCACAGTGGTACTCAGAATGGTGGTTAAATCCAAGGATTGGCGAATCCGTTGGGCGATCGCCCCGAGTAACCGTTCCCGTTCCACCTGTTGCCGCATCGCCTCTTCCGCCTGTTTGCGATCGCTGATATTCAGCATCACCCCATCGGCAATCACATCCCCATTTTCCATCCAAGTATAATGGGTATTATCCTGCACCCACTTCAGTTCGCCCGAGGCACTAATGATCCGAAATTCCTGATGTTCCCGGGGTTGTTGGATGCCGCCTAAAGAAGCGATGCGCTCACGAAACCCCTCGCGATCGTCCGGATGCACCCGACCAAATAATCCCCACAAATCCGCCATCGCATCCATTGGGTCAATCCCCGTGAGTTCCTCAATGCCATCGCTGATGAAAGGCACTGTAATTCGTCCATCGGTGCGAATAATCGCCCGATACATCACCCCGGGCAAATTGGCGGCGATCGCTGAAAACTGGCGATCGCGTTGTTCCCGGCGAGCAATTTCAATTTCCAACCGTTCCACCGTTCGGGCTAATTCCGCCGTGCGCTCTTGCACCAAGGCTTCTAGGGTTTGATTCTGGCGATCGATTTTAGAAATCAATTGATCCCGTTCCTGCTCCGCCTGTTTCTGTTCGGTTCTATCTTGTACTAAAGATAAAATCGAAATCGGATCTCCCGCCTCATCTAACAGAGCCGAATTATGCCACTCACACCAAATCACTTCACCCGTTTTTGTGTAATTCCGATGACAAACAACGTTGTGAGATTCTCTTCCCTCAAGTAAACGACCAACAGCTTCGGCAACCAGGGCTTCATCCTCAGGATAGTTACAAGGCCATTTTTGCCGAGGAATACCCATCACCTCTGCCGCCTTCCAGCCGAGAATTTGTTCCGCTTGGGAAGACCATCGCTTCACCCCGATCGCACAATCCCACTCGATCGCCCCTAGGGGAAAGTTTTCCACATGAAAGGTTAATCGCTGATACGCCTGCCGCAGTTCTTCCTCCTCCGATTGGAGATTCTCCGGACCCTCCAAAGGGGGAGGGGTGGGGGCGGCCCAGTTCGTCAAACGGTCCTCTGGCTGTTGGCTAAACTTTTGCATTCCTTCCTTCCCGAACTCAATCCCCTGTATGTTTTCACGACACCTATCTCCGAGAGGCAGTGGCTTTCCTATGGACCTCCAACCGAGGACCCCCAAAAGATCGGGGGTCGAGTTTCGGTCCCTGCCGGATCTCGGATTTGGCCTTAACCATCCGGGTTTCTGGACTCCAGATCCGGGGGAGTCTGCTGATCCCTGGCTTTTAGGACAAAGGACCAAAAGATTTTACGTCAGGGTTAGCACTGCCTGCATTCCCTAATTTTAGGGTTTGCTATCTCTTTACATTCTGTCTCGAAAAAGTCTCAGTTGCCAAACTTTTTTGGCAACTGGGGAACAGCAGAGGATCAGTTCAGAGTTTGGACCATTCCAGAATGTGATCTGCACTCAACTGGGGTTGTTCTAAATGGGGAACGTGACCACAGTTGGGAATCCAGATCAGCTGACTTGAGGCGATCGCTTCTTTGAACTTGTCAGCATCCCTTGTTCCCAAAATTTGGTCATTTTCTCCCCATAAAATTAGAGTCGGTTTGTCTACCTGCTCAATTTTATCCGCTAAAAAGTTGTAACCCCCGCTTTTGGTAAAGGCGATCGTGCCGCGATCCCATCCTGGCATCTGCAAATGCAGACTCGCACAAGCGGAGGCATCCGCCGAAGCTAACGTGCGATCGCAGTACGCTTTCAAACTGATTTGTTGGCGAATTCGCGGATTTCTTAAAAATTGGGTCGCCAAATACCCCAGGGGGGGAAACATCATCTTCCCCATCGCCGGACCCTTGGCAAACCCGGCACTATCAATTAATACCAATTTTTGCACCGCATTCGGGTAAGATAGGGTAAAATCAAGTGCTGCTGCACCCCCCATCGATACTCCAACTAAAATCATCGGCTGTTGAATTAACTGGGTCCAAAACTCATATAAATGGGTTTTAATCGCCGCAGGTGTAATTGGAATTTCCGGCAGGCGCTGGGTAAATCCAAATCCCAATAAATCCATTGCCCAAGTTTCCTGTTCCCCTGCCAACAACGGCAGCAACCGGCGAAACTCAAACACGGAACTATCGAACCCATGTAGCAACAAAATCGGCGGTCCCCCCCGACCTTCGCGAACGAAACTCGTGGGAATCGGGCGATCGCATAAGGAAGTCAGGACATCCTGACATTCGATTCTCTGTGCCAGGGCGATCGAAGTAGATTCCGTCAAAAACTCAACATCAGAAGGCAGAAAACTCGGAAACATCATTTTGACTCAAGTTAAAAAGTATCTGTTCCAAGACACTCAATCAATGGTAAACTAAAAATAGCACGTTAAAGCAGCAATTAAAATTATGGTTTCCATCGCTCCCACACCCACAGAACTTCCCAAATTAGAGGAATTTTCACAAGGATTACCCAATATTTGCGGGTGGGAAAACGCAGTTCGTTCCGTCGTTCAACAGAACAAACCTGTATTTTTGCCTATTACAAATATCCGATTAGAAGACATTAGTGCTGCATTTGCGATCGCCTTGCATATGCATCAACCCACCATCCCTGCCGGACCCAATGGTGAATATATCGGCCACCTGCAATATATGTTTGAACATACCGGCGAAGGCGATAATCACAATGCCGGACCCTTCTCTTGGTGCTACAGTCGCATGGGGGAATTCATTCCCGAACTCGTCGCCAACGGCTGTAATCCCCGAGTCATGTTAGATTACTCCGGCAATTTATTGTGGGGATTGCGACAAATGGGACGCCATGATGTCATCGATAACCTCAAACGCATCACCTGCGACCCCCAATATTATCTCCATGTTGAATGGTTAGGAACCATGTGGAGTCATGCCGTGGTTCCCTCCACTCCCCTGCCGGATCTCAAACTACATATTCAAGCATGGCAACATTATTTTGCCTCAATTTTTGGCTGGGAAGCCCTCGCCCGAGTCAAAGGATTTTCCCCCCCAGAAATGCACCTACCCAACCATCCTGATACCCTATTTGAGTTTATCAAAGCCCTCAAAGAAAGTGGCTATCGCTGGATTATGGTTCAGGAACATTCCGTGGAAACCTTAGAGGGTCACAGTCTCGGCTACAAACATCTTCCCCACCGCCTAATGGCGCGCAATTCCCAGGGGGAAACCACCAGTATCACCGCCTTAATTAAAACCCAAGGGTCTGATACGAAATTAGTGGCTCAAATGCAGCCCTATTATGAAGCCAAAACCCTGTCTAAACAGCAAATTGGTTCCGTCACTGTTCCCCCAATTGTTACCCAAATTGGCGACGGAGAAAATGGAGGCGTGATGATGAATGAATTCCCCGATGGATTCAAACGTACCACCTATGAAATTGCCCAAAATAATGGAGGTAAATCGGGAACAGTTGCCTTAAATGGGACCGAATATTTAGAACTAATTGAAGCCGCTGGCTGTTCCCCGGATGATTATCCCACCTGCCAAGCAGTGCAACAACATAAAATCTGGCAACGGCTTGATCCAGAGAATGTCACCCCGGAAAAAATGGCCGAGGCGATCGGGCAGTTAACGCAAGAAGACCATCAATTTCATGTAGATGGATCTTCCTGGACGAATAACCTCAATTGGGTGCAAGGCTATGAAAATGTAGTCGGACCGATGAATTCCCTCAGCGCCCTATTTCATCAAAAAATTGACCCGTTACTGGGAGATGAGAACCTCACCCAACAACCGCGCTATCGTCAAGCATTACTGAACAATTTGTTAACTCAAACCAGTTGTTTCCGCTACTGGGGACAAGGAATGTGGACTGATTTTGCAAGATCCATCTATGAACGGGCGATCGACCAGTTAAACAATGACTTTTAACCCTCCAAGTTCGTAGTAACGACTTCAGTCGTACTCTTAGTTCGTAGTAACGACTTCAGTCGTACTCTTCTCTTAAGTTCGTAGTAACGACTTCAGTCGTACTCTTCTCTTAAGTTCGTAGTAACGACTTCAGTCGTACTCTTCTCTTAAGTTCGTAGTAACGACTTCAGTCGTACTCTTAGTTCGTAGTAACGACTTCAGTCGTACTCTTCTCTTAAGTTCGTAGTAACGACTTCAGTCGTACTCTTAAGTTCGTAGTAACGACTTCAGTCGTACTCTTCTCTTAAGTTCGTAGTAACGACTTGAGTCGTACTCTTAAGTTCGTAGTAACGACTTCAGTCGTTTCCTCATCCAGCAACAACCGGCAGGGTTTCAAATTATCGCTGATTTGTGGGGTTTAATGACGATGGTGAGTGGGTTTTATGGAGAAGAGAACGACTGAAGTCGTTACTACGAACCCGGAAACGACTGAAGTCGTTACTACGAACTTATGAAACGACTGAAGTCGTTACTACGAACCCGGAAACGACTGAAGTCGTTACTACGAACCCGGAAACGACTGAAGTCGTTACTACGAACAATAAGAAACGACTGAAGTCGTTACTACGAACACCGGAAATAACGCCTGAAGGCGTTACTACGAACACCGGAAATAACGACTGAAGTCGTTACTACGAACATGGGAAGAAACGACTTCAGTTGTTACTACTTAGCGGGGATATCCATTTCTAGAGTTCGGACTAGAAATGCCCATTTATCTGCCACTTCCTCGATGATTTTAGCCGTGGGTTTTCCGGCACCATGTCCCGCTTTAGTTTCAATGCGAATCAGGACTGGTGCCTTTGAGTTATGTGCGGCTTGTAAGGCAGCAGCGAACTTGAAACTATGTGCGGGAACAACGCGATCGTCGTGATCGGCTGTGGTAATCAGAGTGGCTGGATAGGCGGTACCGGGTTTGAGGTTATGTAAGGGAGAGTAGGCATACAAGGCTTTAAATTCATCGGGATTATCCGGGGAACCGTAATCGGAACACCAGGCCCAGCCGATGGTAAACTTGTGGAAGCGTAACATATCCATGACGCCAACGGCAGGGAGGGCGGCAGCGAACAGGTCCGGGCGTTGTGTCATACAGGCCCCGACTAATAATCCGCCATTGCTGCCTCCGGCGATCGCCAGTTTCTGGGGTCGCGTATAGTTCTGTTCGATTAACCACTCAGCAGCAGCAATAAAATCATCGAACACATTCTGTTTATTTAACTTCGTCCCCCCTTGATGCCAATCTTCTCCGTATTCTCCTCCACCGCGCAGATTGGGAATGGCAATGATGCCGCCAAGTTCCATCCAGACGACTTGGGAGACGGAAAAACTCGGAGTGAGGGAAATGTTAAATCCGCCATATCCATACAAATAGGTCGGATTATTCCCATCCCGTTGGATTCCCTGTTTATGGATGATAAACATCGGTACCTGAGTGCCATCTTTACTGGTGTAAAAAATTTGCTCTGTTGTATAGTCATCCGGGTTGAACTCAACCTGGGGATGACGATAAACGGTGCTGGTTCCGGTGACCATATCGTAGCGATAAATGGTGGGTGGGGTGGTAAAGCTGGTGAAACTATAAAAGGTTTCGGTATCGTGGCGTTTGCCATTAAATCCACCAGCAGAACCGATTCCCGGCAATTCGACTTCCCGGATGAAGGAACCATCGAGGTTAAATAGTTTAATTTGACTGCGAGCATCTTTGAGATAATCGGCGACAAACTGATTATTTAAAAGACCGATACTTTCTAAGGTTTCGGGCGCTTCGGGAATCAGTTCGTTGCGATCGCCAGTGCGGATATTCAGAGAAATTAACCGTCCTCGGGGTGCATTCAAGTCCGTTTGAAACCAAAACAAATCCCCTTCTTTATCGATAAACCCATACTGGGCTTCAAATTCGGTAATTAATTCAATAACGGGAGCATCAGGATTCGTTAAATCTTTGTAAAAGACTAAGTTTTTCGGGTCGGTACCGCGCCAGACGGAGATAATCAGAACGGTGCCATCTTCACTGACACCCCCGCTAAATCCCCACTCTTTTTGATCCGGACGATGATAGATTAAAATATCCTCGGATTGGGGAGTGCCGAGGCGATGGTAGAAGAGTTTTTGATAATAGTTAACATCTTCATATTGGCCTTTGGTGTTGGGTTCATCATAGCGACTGTAGAAAAACCCTTGATGGTCGTGAGTCCAAGAAGCACCGGAGAATTTAATCCATTGGAGATGATCGGATAAATCTTCGCCGGTTTCAATGTCGCGAACTTTCCATTCTTGCCAATCGGAACCGGAGGAAGAGAGACCATAGGCCATGAATTGAGCATTTTCGCTAATGGCGATACCGGCTAGGGCAATGGTACCATCTTCAGAGAGCTTGTTGGGGTCGAGCAAGACCCGAGGTTGATCGTCGAGGTGATTGAGGACATAGAGAACGCTTTGGTTTTGGAGTCCATCGTTTTTAAAATAAAAATACCGACTGCCTTTTTTAAAGGGGATGCCGTATTTTTCATAATCCCAAAGTTCCGTCAAGCGATGTTTGAGGCGATCGCGATGGGGAATTTCGTTAAGAAAAGCAAAGGTGACCGTATTTTGCGCTTCTACCCAAGCTTTGGTTTCCTCAGCGTCAGGGTCTTCCAACCAACGGTAGGGGTCAGAAATCTGGATACCGTGGTAGTCATCCACGATATCGCCTTTACGAGTCTGGGGATAGCTGAGGGTTCCGTCGAAATAGGACATACGCTTAGGGAATTAAGGAGTGTATTCTAGTGTAGCGTTTTGCCTAGAGGATTGAAGCATTGCCTGGGACTGTGATGGCTTTTGTACCTACGGACAATTCCTGGGCGATCGGCATAGATTGGGTCCAGGGATCCCAGTCCCGAATCCAGAGCCCTCCCCAGGGAAGAACAGCAGCAGTATAGCTACAGATGAGGGGATGGCAACCGAGGCCGCCATTTTTGAGTCGGAGGCCGTAACTCGGATTCCTCAAACCTAGGCCATCAATTATGATACCCGGATTTTCTACCCTGTCGAGTCAGAATCGAGAGAATTTAATTGCAATTGCAATTAAGTTCTACTCGTCACTGAACTGTTCCCCACTCCATGTACCCTAACAAGATAGAAGGGGGAAAATATCGGGTGGAGAAGCAGCTTAATGCTAGGGTGGGGTCTAAATCCTCTGGGGTGACGCCCCCTGCTGGGGTAGCCACTCTCTGAGACTCTAACTGATCCTGATTCAGAGCGGCTAGGGTTAAGGGTTTCGCGAAACCGTTGACTTTTCCTAGAGCCTCTACGGAGTGCTCACCGGGGAAAAACGCCCTCTTGTTTACCCCAGTCTGGAGCGGATTCTAAAGAAAGCGGGTATCGCCCCTAGGTCGCCTGGATCAATAAACCGAGGGATTGTCCGTTGCGAGGGCTACATAAATTAGATTGAGGTAAATGCTTCCATCTACGATTTATTTAGAATACAAGCTAAAGCAATTGGGTAGCCAAGAATGGGAAGTATAAAAAAGCCTTTTTGAAGAATCAAACAAGTATTCGAGTGAAGTTGACCCTTTCTTTTTTACAGTGCTACATTTTTTACTATGGCTAAAATCCTAATTGTTGATGATGACGTAACCGTGCAGCTCGTCCTCCAGGACTTACTCGAAAGCGACGGACATCGCATCACCGTGGCCTCGGATGGGACGGAAGGCTTGCGGCTGGCGAGAGAACTGGAACCTGACTTAATCGTTTGCGATTGGATGATGCCCGGACTCGATGGATTAGAAGTCTGTCAGAAAATCAAGTCCGACCCGGAACTCGCACCGATGTTTTTCATCCTGCTCACCGCCCGAGAAGAAGTGGGCGATCGCATCAAGGGACTCAACACCGGAGCCGATGATTTTCTCTCCAAACCCATCGAAACCGAAGAGTTTCTAGCCCGGGTGCGTGCCGCCTTACGATTGCATGGCTTAACCCAGGAACTCAGCCAAGCCAATCAGCAGTTAGAAGCCTTAGTTGAGGTGCAGCGCCGACTCCTAGCCTTTAAAGGAGATCCCCCCACGGATAATAGTCCCAGCTACCCCTACACAGAAATTCTCAAACCCTTGGGACAAGCGGCTCAAGCCAGTCGAGTCTACCTCTGCCAAAATCCACCCCTGTCTGCGGGGAATTGCGCGCCAACAGGTCACTCCCCGCTGTTGGTAGCTCAGTGGAGTTGCGAAGAGTTAAAAATTCAACCCGGATCCGACACCACTGCCCAACCGGCGCAATGTTTTTCCTTAAAGGCCCCTCTGCTGATTGAGCGGTGGGTCTCTCTGTTAGCCAGAGGAGAAGTCATTGCCGATGTTGTGAGCAACTTTCCCGACTCTGAACGGGTACTGTTAGAACAATCCGGGATTCAATCCCTGCTGATCTTGCCCCTGATGGTGCATGGGGAATTCTTTGGATTTATTCGCTTTGACAATTGCATGGAACCTCGGGTGTGGTCCGAGTCAGAAGTCTCCATCCTTCGCGCTGCTGCTGCTGCCGTCTCTCTTCATAAAGAACGGGCCTTAGCGGAAGTGGCCCTGCGGTCTTCGGAAGCTCGCTATCGGGCCATTGTCGAAGATCAAACCGAACTGATTTGTCGGTTTGCACCGGATGGCACCCTGACCTTTGTCAATGATGCCTACTGTCGCTATTTTGGAGTGAGTCGCAAAGAACTCATGGATGGATCGGTGGTTTCCTTGATACCGGATATCGATCGCAACCCCATCGCCATGCCGGTGGTCACCCGGGAACGCCGGATCGTCCTGCCCAATGGCGAAGTCCGTTGGCAACAGTGGACCGATCGCGCCATTTTCGACGCTCAGGGGGTGTTGAGTGAGTTTCAAGCTGTGGGGCGAGATATCACCGAACAAAAGTTAGCCGAGGCAGCGGTCCAAGCCAGCGAGGAACGGTTCCGCCAATTAGCCGAAAATATCGAAGAGGTCTTTTGGATTAGCGATCCAGATTATAGCCAAATCCTGTACGTTTCCCCGGCTTATGAGGAAATTTGGGGACTAGAACGCCAGGAATTGTATGAGCAACCCACCGCCCGGTTAGAGGCGATTCATCCGGACGATCGCCAAGCCGTCCTCACCGGATTAATGCCTTTAGATCGCCTTGACCGCGAATATCGGATCATTCGACCTGATGGTTCCATTCGCTGGATTCGCGATCGGGGCTTTCCCATCCGTGACGAAGAAGGCAAAATCTACCGCATTGCCGGAATTTCTGAAGATATCACCGAAATCAAACGCGCTGAGGAGCAACTGCGTCATGCTTTGGCGAAAGAACGCGAAATCATGGAGTTTAGAACCCGGTTTGTTTCAATGGTTTCTCACGAATTCCGCACCCCCATGACCACGATTCTTTCTTCGGCTGATTTACTCGAATATTATTTAGAGGAATGGCCCAATGACAAACTGGATAAAAAGTTCCAAGCCCTCCAACGCATTCAATCGGCTACGGTGAATATGACCCAATTACTGGAAGATGTCCTGTTCATCGGACGGGCCGAAATGAGCCAACTTCCGTTTAACCCCCTTCCCCTTGACCTGACCCCCTTTTGTCAAGGAATTGTCGAAGAATTTCAGTTTTCCTCAACCCAAAATTACACGATTAATTTTGTCCAGAATTACTCCACCGAGTTCTTGAACAACCAATCCCGCAAGCCTTGTTTTGATGAAAAATTATTACGATATATCCTCAACAATCTGCTTTCCAATGCGATTAAATACTCCCCAGATGGGGGAGAGGTGTATTTTGAATTAACCTGTACCGAAACTGAGGTGATTTTTATGATTAAAGACTCGGGTATCGGGATTCCCTCCGAAGAAATACCCCGCCTCTTCCAAACCTTCCACCGTTGCGGAAATGTCGGGAATATCCCCGGTACAGGGTTGGGATTGGCAATGGTGAAACGCAGTACCGATTTACATTGTGGGGAAATTTCCGTTGAAAGTGAGGTGGGATTCGGGACCGCCTTTACCGTTAGGCTTCCTTTGTATAGCCGACAGCGAGAAGAGGATTCGAGTTCACAACAAGTTGGATAATTATCTTAACCCGGTTCCCCCGATCCGTTCTGCCTGGATTCTGCCGCTTCCCGAATTTTGGGGAAGTGGAAATGACTTCCTAACGGGTCTGTGCTGGTGCTTTTCTGATAAACTATCACTTATGATGACTGAATACTTTGCGACTGTTGCTCGGGGTTTAGAACCCATTGCTGCCCAAGAATTAGAACGCTTAGGTGCTCGCGACGTTCGTCCGGACTTTACAGGGGTCCATTTTTCGGGCGATCGCGCTTTACTTTACCGGGTTAATTTGTGGGGAAGAACGCTGTTTCGCGTTCTCGTTCCGATTCGAGAATTTTTCTGTCCCAATGCTGAAATGCTGTATCGAGAAATCCAGTCTATTGATTGGGAAGAGTATCTCGACCCCGGTAATACCCTGGCGGTGAACTGTACCGGCAGCAATCATAAACTCAATCACACTCATTTTACGGCGTTACAGGTCAAAAATGCGATCGTAGACCAACAGCGCGATCGCACGGGAGAACGGTCAACGGTGGACCCGAAGGACCCGGATTTGTTGCTGAATCTGCATATTCATGGCGATCGCGCCATTCTCAGTTTAGATAGTTCTGGCAACAGCTTACATCGGCGCGGATATCGTCCGGCAATGGGAATCGCACCCCTCAAAGAAACTTTAGCTGCGGCTATTTTAGAACTCGCTGAATATTCCCCAGAACAGCCCTTTTTAGACCCCTTGTGCGGGTCCGGGACTTTACCTTTAGAGGCGGGTTTAAAGGCGTTAAATATTGCCCCAGGATTGTTTAAAGAACGGTTCGGATTTATGAGTTGGCGAGATTTTGACCTAGAACTTTGGCAGGATATCCGCCAAGAAGCCCTAGACGGTCAAAAAGCTGAATTAACGGCCCCCATCTACGGCAGCGATCGCGATCGGTCTGTGATCCAACAAGCGCATCTGAATGCGGAAAACTGCGGATTAGATGCCCAGGTTCACTTCTCCATCCAAGAATTTTATCACATCGAACCCCCTGCCGAAACCGGAATTTTGATCTGCAATCCTCCCTACGGAGAACGTCTCGGTGAAGTCCATCAACTGGGGGATTTCTATAAATCTATGGGCGATATTTTAAAACAGCAGTTTACCGGGTGGACGGCTTATATTTTATCGGGCAACAAAGAACTCACTAAAAAAATCGGCCTGAAATCCTCAAAGCGCATTCCCCTTTACAATGGTTCTTTGCCCTGTTCCTTACTCAAATATGAATTGTATTAAATTTGAGTGGGGTTTTATAGTACATCTTGCCCGAATTAGACCCGTCCATTTAAGGAATGGGAGCATCTTGATCCCTAACTGCAGCAAGGGAGCAAGATGCTCCCACTCCTTAATTCTATTTTTAGCCTAATTTAGCCGCGCTATCGGGGTAAGGGAATCCCAGGGAAACCCCTACGGATTTTACTTAGGGAACTCCAAAAAATAAAATACCCAAAACCCACACCCTCAAGGGTGGGGCTATACGGACAAAGCCTGCCTACGCAGGCTGAAGAGTCAAGTTTTTCACCGCAGAACTTGGATAATTTATTTTTTTGGACTCCCTTA
>NZ_JAMXOT010000354.1 GCF_024220515.1 Oscillatoria sp. HE19RPO | reverse complement strand
CGCAATGCTTGCGCCCCAGGGCGCAAGCATTGCGCCCCTACATTGACGGGGCTATTCCGTTAGTCACTATGAACGAACGTTTTGGATATTTGATTGTTTGGAGTTCCCTTAGCCTGCGAAGGCAGGCTTTGTCCCTGTAGACCCACCCTTGAGGGTGCGGGTTTTTGCTTACATCTCCGGTTCAGGCGATCGCCATTCCACCCCAGACGCAGAGGCTACATTGTCCAAATCTGGCGAATCCTGGAACACCGTTTCCAGTTGATCCGGACTTAAAGGCGGACGTCTGCCCCCGAAGATATCATGGAGCAACGTATAAAAACAGGGAATAATAAACAAAGTTAGAAACGTCGCTAAGGATAACCCCGAGAATACCACCACCCCCAAGGGTTGTAAAAACTCGGACC
Organism: Oscillatoria sp. HE19RPO; assembly: GCF_024220515.1. Lineage (GTDB taxonomy): Bacteria > Cyanobacteriota > Cyanobacteriia > Cyanobacteriales > Laspinemataceae > Laspinema. Next base: position 17,949 of record NZ_JAMXOT010000354.1, on the reverse strand, counting down.
CTTCCCCAACCCCTAACGCCAGAGGCAACATTCCCAACACCGTCGTAATCGTGGTCATCAAAATCGGACGCAAGCGTTGGGGTGCCGCTTTCAACATGGCTTGCCTGCGGTTAATCCCGTCTTCTTTATAAATTTGGTTGGCAAATTCCACCATAATAATGGCATTATTCACCACAATTCCCACTAACAGCACCGCCCCGACTAATACCGTCGCCCCCACCGGAGTTTCCGTGACATAAAGTCCGACAATTCCCCCGGCTAAGGCTAAGGGAACCGTTAACATAATCACCAAGGGGTCAACGAGGGAATTGTACTGAACCGCCATCACCACAAACACCAAAAAGGCTGCTAATCCGCCTAACAGTTTCAGGGAGTTTTGTAACTCTTGATTTGTTTGCGCGGAAGAAGAAGGAACCACACTCACTCCCGGGGGAAAATCGATGCCCGCCAGGACTTCTGCAATCTGGTCATTTGCCTGTCCCAGGGTTGCACCTTCGGTCAAAGAACCGGCAATAATATACACCTGACGCTGATTAATTCGTTGAATTTCTCCCGGTGCTTGTCCCCGTTCTACCGTTGCCACATCCTGCAAGCGAATTGACCGAGAATTGCCTACTAATAGGGGTAATTGTTCTAACTGAGTGACCCGTTGGACTACATTATTCGGTAAGGTCACGCGAATATCAACCAGGCGATCGCCCCGTTGGAGTTGAGTGGGAACGGCCCCTTGAATCGCCGTTTGAATCGCCGATCCAATATCATTCACCGACAACCCATATTCGGCGGCCCGCACCCAATCTGGGCGAATTTGTAACTCCGTTTGTGGGGGGTCGGCATCGGGACGAAAACTTGCCAAAGTGACTTGTTCATCTAATGCCGCCAGGACTTCTTCTCCCACTTGTTCCAACGCCCGAACATCGGTCCCTTGTAACGTCACATCCAACTCAGCGCGAACTGGGGAATTTGTCAGAATAATCCCCCGGACACTTTCGGGACTCATTCGCAGGCGAGCATCCACGAGATTGAGCTTTCCAAATTCCTGATTAACGCGGGTAATAAAAGCGTCAATATCTGTACCCGGTTTTAAGGCAATGGTACTCGAACCTCGGAGAGGATTCGGAGAAACACTGGTGCCAAAAAGAAAGCCGCCAGCAGTGGTAAAGGCATTCAGGGTTTCCGGTTGATTCAGTAAAATTTCATCAACCTTGGCCATGATTTGCCGGTTTTGAGCAACAGTTGTATTCGGAGGAAACTGGGCAAATAAGCGAGCTTGTCCTGTATTAATTCGAGGTAAAATTTCCTGGGGAAGTCCTCCAGCTAACCAAAAACTCCCGCCGCCTAAAACGATGATAGCCAGGGCTATAACAACTAATCGCAGGCGTAAAACCAGTTTTAAAATCCATTGATAAAGGCGACTAAATCCATTGAATCCCGCATTAAATAACCGGATTAGAAAAAATTGACTTAATCCGCTGGTATAGGGAATGGCTAATAAGCGGGAGGTCAACATCGGAACGACAGTTAAGGCAATCAGTAAGGAGGAAGCAACGGCAAAACTAATGGTTAAAATGAGTTCGCTAAAAAGGAGCGAAAATAGGCCACCAATCAGTAAGAAAGGTAAGACTGAGACTAAGTTTGTGGTGGTGGAGGCGAGTAAGGCGGACTCAATAGACCGACTGCTGGCTTCCGATTGGGCGAGCGCCTTGGAGGAGGTTAGCCGTTTCTTCTGCTGACTTTTTCCCGGGGTCATCCCCACCCCTTCGGCGATGGTTTCCAACATCACGATCGCATTATCAACCACAATCCCCACCCCCAGGGCCAATCCTCCTAAACTAAACACATTCAGGGAAAGCCCAAAAACTTGCATTAAAGCAATAGAACTCAGGGTTGCCAAGGGAATGGCTAGGACAATAATCACCGTTTGGCGAATCGAACCCAAAAACAGTAACACCGCCAGGGCGGCGAGTCCTGCACCCGTAAACCCGGCCACTGCCACATTAGTAATGGAATTTCTAATAAAAACCGACTCATCTAAAGTCGGATAAATTTCCATATCCGGGGGAATTAACCCGGACTGACGCAACTGTTCGAGTCGCTGTTTGACCCCCTCTACTGCCGTAATCGTATTCGCATCCCCTTGTTTTTGAATGCTCACTTTCACCGCCGGTTCGCCATTCAGAGTGACCAATACTAGCCGTTCAGCAGTACCATCGATGATATCCGCAAAGTCCCGGAGATAGACTCGGCCTTGATTGGGAATTTCAAACGAGAGATTGGCAATTTCATCAGCAGATTCAAATTGTCCCCGGGCGCGAGTTAGGGGTTCTTCACTCCCCCCCGATAAGCGACCCCCGGCCACATCAATATTGCGATCGCGCAACTCATTCAAAACCTGGGTTAACCCCAGTCCATAAGATTGTAATCGCACCGGGTCAATGCGTACTTGAATCTCTTCCGTGATTCCCCCGGAGACTTCTACTGACGCCACACCGGGAACCACTCCTAACTCTCGGGCTAACTCCTCATCGGCAAACACCCGCAACTCCACATCTTGTAGGGACGGGGACTGCAATGCAAACTCATAAACCGGAGACTGAGAAGGGTCTACCTTAAACAATCGCGGGGAGTCCACCGTATCCGGGAGACGTCCTTGGGCGCGGTTAAAGGCAGCAGTTGCCTCATTCAGGGCGAGGTCCACATCCCCCCCGGGTTCAAAGAATAAATCGACACTGACTCGACCTTCCCGGGTTTGGGAGTAAACCTGAACCACCCCTTCCGTGGTACTCAGGGCTTGTTCTAAGGGTTTGGTAATCTCTTCAATGGCGACTTCCGGGGAGATTCCCGGGGAATTCAGGCGCAGTCCAATCCGAGGATAGGTAATCGCGGGAAGCAGATCCACTTGAATCGAGGTGAGGAAGAACACCCCCAGGACGATCGCCGTGGTGGCGAGGGCCAAGGTGCCAATATGCTGGCGAATTGCGGTTGCACTGATGCTGAATCCATTCATATATTCGGGTTCTAACGGTGAACAGTTGGCCCGTGGGGGAGGGATTCACGGACAAATGACAAATGACAAATGACAAGTAAGATGAATCAAGGGTGGCAGATTTCTTTCAGGCGATCGGCTCAATTCCCTAGCATTAGGAACCTCTCCCTAAATCCCTCTCCTAAGAGGAGAGGGACTTTGAAAAGAGCAAACTGCCAGGACTGGCAGTTTAATAAATTTCCTTTAATACCAAATCCGGTTGTTTCAAGTCGATTTTATGGGTTAGCCCGCGCAGGCGGGCTTCGTCCGTATAGCCCCACCCTTTAGGGTGTGGGTTTTTGCTATCACAACAGGATTCCGGTAATACCAAATCCGGTTGTCTCAAGTCGATTTTATGGGTTAGCCCGCGCAGGCGGGCTTCGTCCGTATAGCCCCACCCTTGAGGGTGTGGTTTTTTGCTCACACCCAATTTATTATTCTGACAAGGCACTCAAGCGCACCTCATCCCCGCTTGTCAGGGGGCGACTGCTACGAATCACATAGCGTTCCCCTGGGGAAAGTCCTGAGAGAATTTCCACTTGATTATTCAAGCGTTCCCCAATTTGGACGATTCGCGCTTCTACGGTAGGGGTCCCCTCTCCCTCCTGAAGTACAAAGACGGTATTTTCCTCTTCCCCTTGCAAGGCGTTTTCTGGAATCACGACTCGTTCCGTGGTTTGGGTGTCAAAGGTGACCCGAACCAGCAACCCACTCCCAATCCGACCATCGGGGTTCGGAATGGTCACTTCTACGGGAATTTGGCGCGTTTCTACATTGGAGACTGGAGAAATGCGACTGACTCGACCCTCTACGATTTCCCCGCCCAAGGCATCTAAACTGACCGTAACGGGTTGTCCGACGCGAATTTGAGCTAAGGCGAGTTCGGCCACGGGAACGATCGCCTTCACCTGACTAAAATCGCCCAGTTTTAAGACATCGCCCCCCGGTTGCACGAGGTTTCCGGGTTCCGTCAGGCGATCGAGCACCACGCCGGTAATCGGGGACCGCAAAAAGCTGTATGACCGACGTTCTCGGGCTTGGGCGACTACAGACCGTTGGGCCTTTACCCGTTGTTCGGCACTACTCACGGATTCTTGTTCAATTAGAATCTGTTCTCGGGCCGATCGCACGGTTTGCGCCGCCACTTGGGCTTCGGTTTCCGCCAGTTCTCCCTGTTGACGAGAAACGGCCCCTTCAGCCGCTAAATTGAGGAACCGTTCTGCATCTTTTTGAGCTTGTTGGAGTTCTACCAGGGCTTGATCCAACTGGACTTGGGCATTTCTGACCTCATTGCGGGCGCGGACCACATCGGATTCCCGGGCGGCTAATTCGGCTTCGGCTTCTGAGAGGGAGATTTCTAACAAGGTGCCATCGAGTTGGGCGAGGATTTCGCCTTGTTCAACGCGATCGCCTAGGTCTACGGTCATATCGAGTAAGCGTCCTTCGGTTTGGGCGCGCACAGAAACCTCTCGAAACGGTTCTGTATTGCCGCTATAAACCAAGGGTTCGCGTAAAGTATCTGTGCGAGCGAGGGCCACCTCGACACTGGGAGAACTGGGTCCGCGCTGTCGTTCTCTGGACCCACCCGGGGTGGCGGGTTGACCTTCCGCCTCGCGGTTAAAAATGCTGGGACAGCCGACTAATCCCACGGCGATGACCATGCAGAACAATAGCCGCCCGGTTTTGAAAGACTGCCAGGGCGATCGGTTCCCTGGGTTGCGCTGAATTGAACTATCCCACTGCTGCTGGGACCCTTGACGAATAGATGGGGGAGATTGAGACCGCATAATGATCGGTTAGCAGACCGTAGTTGTTTAAGCCGAAGTTAATTTCAATATCTTAAGGATGCAGAAGAGGGATAAAAATCTGCCCTTTCGACAAAAATGCCGGACTCCTTATAATTTTGACTAGGTTCGCTGAAAAACGGTTCAATCCCCAACCGTTATCCGTTGCTACAATATCAGGAGGACTCCAATATTATTCACGAAAATTCGTTCCAGTTTGACCTGGGCTGCAAATCCATGTCATCCGACCGAGGGCTGAGAATCAATCCATCTACCGTTTTTGTAGCGCTTTTCTTAAAGAACCACTATGTTGCAGACACCGCTTTACAGACTGATCGGGGTGAGTTATCTGGTGTCGTTTTTAATCTTGGGGGCTTCTCAATTGCCCAACAGGGCGATCGCCACGGAACGGAGTGGATGGATTCCCCCTTCCCAGATGACTCAAAATCCCCGAGTAGAAGAAACGAATGCCTGTAACCCGGGGGCGACAACGGATGCCTCTGTCATGGCATTACTACCCCCCAATCAGAGTGAAATTTCAACGGTCCAAGGACTTCCCTCTTTTTTCTTTTACCTTCCGGAAACCTCAGCCCAAACTGCTGAATTGGTCTTGTCCAATGACAGTAATCAAATCCTTTATAAACTCCGATTTGCCATAACTGGAAATCCCGGGATAATTCGCCTGGAACTCCCCGGTTTTATCAACCTAGAACCCTTAGAAATTCAAAAAATCTATGCCTGGTCATTTTCAATTATTTGTAATCCCCTCTCTCCATCCCAGAATCTAACCTTAACCGGGACAGTTGAGCGCCTCCCCCTATCCAGGAATCTGGCGACTCAGTTACAAAATGCCTCTCCCAGCAGTCATCCCCAAATTTATGCTGAAGCAGGATTGTGGATGGATGCCTTCAGCAGTTTAGCTAATGTCAGTCAACTTCCCCTAGAGGATGGTTCTAATCAACAAGAATGGGAAACTCTATTGCAATTGATGGGATTAGAAGCATTGGATGCCTTGGAATCGGAAATGTTTTTGCGCTTTTAAGTCAGGATTGGTCATTTGTCCTTGGTCATTTGTCATTTGGCCAATCACCAATGACTAAGGACTAAGGACAAATGACCAACGACCAACTACCTAGACCGCCTCGGGGGGAAAAAATCAGGCAGGTCCAATCCGGGCCAACTTTGAGGCGGGGTTTCCGGTTGAGGGGGGGGACTCGGCGGTTTGGCAACCCGCGATTGAGGAGGAGGCGTGGGGACTACCCGGGTTTGAGGGAGAGAAACCTGGGGTTCATTGGAAAATCCGGTGGCAATTAAGGTCATTCTCATCTCTCCATGCAGGCGATCGTCAATCACGGCCCCAAAAATAATATTCGCATCCGGATCCACCACGTTATAGACTTCTTCCGCTGCCATATTTACTTCATGTAAGGTGAGGTCCATGCCGCAGGTAATGTTAAATACCACCCCTTTGGCACCGTTAATGGAAGAATCTAAAAAGGGAGAAGACATCGCTGAAAGTGCCGCTTGTCTAGCGCGCGATTGTCCTTCCCCAATTCCGATGCCGAGTAAAGCAGTTCCAGCGCGACTCATCACCGATCGCACGTCGGCAAAATCCACATTCACCACCCCGGGAATCACAATTAAATCGGAAATCCCCTGTACCCCCTGGCGCAAAATATCATCGGCGACGCTAAAGGCATCCTGAACCGGCATATTGTCAGAAATCACGGACAACAATTTCTCATTGGGAACGGCGATCGCTGTATCCAAGCGACTCTGTAATGCCGTAATCGCCTCATCGGCAAGATGACTGCGCCGTTTCCCCTCGAAGACAAAGGGACGAGTCAAGACCCCAATGGTGAGTGCCCCTTGTTGTTTAGCAATTTCCGCGACAATCGGAGTGGCCCCAGTGCCGGTCCCCCCGCCCATGCCTGCGGTAATAAAGACTAAATCACTCCCTTCCATCGCTGCGGCAATTTGACTTCTGGCATCTTCTGCCGCTTTTTGTCCGATGATGGGATTTCCCCCGGTCCCCAAACCTTGAGTGAGTTTCTGCCCGATTTGAATGCGGCGATCGGCACGGCATTGGGCTAAAGCTCTAGCATCGGTGTTGATCCCGACAAATTCTACCCCAGACAGATCGCTGGCAATCATCCGGTTGATGGCATTACACCCGCCACCCCCGACGCCGATTACGGTAATTTTAATGAGACTATCGAGCACGATCTCGTTACTCCTGATTTGATTCTAATTCTAGAGGGGGGTGCGAACGCATCTCCATCTTTTTTACCCAACGATAATAACCCACATCCCCAAAGCTAATCCGAGGGTGGCTAAATGTTGGGGTAGCAGCGATCGCAGGGACTCTTTGGCAATTTTTTGGGTTAACAGAATGCTGAACCCCACCCCAGCAATCAGAGAGGTTCCTTGCAAAAACGCAATCACCGCAGGATGGGCAATCCACACCGGCAACCCTTCCCCACTCAGCCCAAAGGTGGCAAAGGTGACGGGTAAAATTCGTCCCGCTTCTCCCAATCCCAAGCGCAAATAATGGGCTAAACTTCCCCCTAAAACTAAGGGCAAATATCCATAGGCTAATTGGACAAAGGGTTTGGATTTGAAGGTGCGATTCAGTTGGGCAATGACTGCCCCGGCGACTAATACAACTGCCGCAGGAACCCCTAATGCCGCCAGGGACAATCCCAAATGGGGCCAAAATTGGCTTAAATCAATGCCTAATCCGAGGACTGCATTAATTTCGGGTAACCGATGCAGAAAGATTCCCCCTAAAAGTAACAGCAACAAGGCGACTTCATAGCTACGGGGTTGATGAGTGGTCCACAAATCAATTCCCGGCGGTCGTAAGTTGAATTCAACGGACCGATGGGGACAGGCTTTTAAACAGGTCATGCATAAGACACAATCCCGGTTATCTTCTAATTGGGCGGGATGAGAATAGAGAGGACAGCCATTGGTTTCCAGTCCTTCCCCTTTTTGGGGACCGCCTTTATAACATTGATAGGTGGTGCATTCGGCGGAACAGGTTCCCTGTTGTGCTCTGAGTTCGGTCATGGAAAGTTTGGCAAACAGTCCATTCATGCCGCCAATGGGACAGAGATATCGACACCAAAACCTCCGTTCAAAGATGGCGGAACAAATCATTGCCCCGGCGGTGATTAAGAGGAGTAACCAGGCGGAGAGATAGGCGGTATTTTCTAAATCCCAGAGTTCTTCCCAGAGGAAAATTAGGGTAAATAAGCCAAACAAAAACCAGCCGCCCCATTGTTCTGCTTGCTGTCGGGGCCAGGGTTTGAGGTTGTGTTTTAATAATTTTTCGGAGATTTTTTGGGTGATTTCTCCATAAATCATAAAGGGACAAACTGCACACCACAAGCGACCAACAAAGGGAAAGGCGAATAAGATTAACGGCCACCACCAGGCCCAAAAGAAGTTGAGGGCAAAGTTTTGATCGCGGGTTTGGGGACCGAGAAATAAGATGGCAACGACTAGGGCAAAGGCAACGACGGTAAAGCCGTAATTAATGCGATCGGGCCACCAAGGACTGCGTAGAAAATGGCGCAATTTAGGATAAGCATTGAGTAAATTGAACCGAAATCGCTTTTTCTTCCCTTGGGCGGCCCAGAAAATTTCTTCGGTTAATTCTCGGGCGCAATCTGACTGGACGATCGCCCGTTCTACTAAGTTTTGCAATTCCCGAATATTGCCGGGAAAATCATAAGATTGCAGACGACGGAGGGCTTCGGGGGTGAGTTTAGGTCTGGTCAGCCCTTTGGCGCGACAGTACAAGCTAATATAATAATCAACTTGAGCGGCAATGTCGGCTTTTCGGACGCGCAGGGGAGGCACTTTGAGGGTTTCGTCCAGATTCGGGGCGATCGCCGGAAGATGTTTCTCTGAGATGGCTAGAATTTTGGCCGGGGTGGATTTAGGGGTGGCGGGAGTCTCTCCTTCTCGGGTGACGGGGGTATAGGTTGAGGTTTTTAACAGGGTGGCGATCGCCTCCACCAGTTCCTCCGGCAGTTCATCAATGTTGTTTAAAACCAGGGTTCCTTCCCCCAACCATTCGAGGATTCCCGGTTTCCCTCCCGCCCGTCCAAACAGTTCTGCCCCCCCTTTTTGGAGAATCCCACAGTCGATTTTGACAATGGATTCCCGACGGTGAGGGGAACCGTAGTGAATCAGGGCGGCAATATTATCTTTTTCTAATCCCGGTTCTCCGAAAATATAGACCGATCGCCTGTCAGAACCCGCCTCTCTAATCTGCTGTCTCAGACGTTTGGCATAGCGACTTCTCCCGACAATTCCCCGTTTTGCTTTGGTGACTAAATAGGGGCGTAAATCATCTTGTCGTTGTTGTTCATACGTTAACGCATTTGACACTTCGGCCAGTTCTTGGGCGAGTTGTCGGGTCAGGGTTTGGGTAATTTCTGGGTATTGCTGAACTAACTCTTGAACTCGTTCCCCTGGGACAAACCAGAGTTTAGATTCGGTGACGGTGGAAATCGTCTGTTCTGGGGGTTGGTCTAACAGTAATTCTCGGAGGTTAATCGTACAACCGGGATTGAATTCATCTGGGGAACGGGGGGGAGTTTTGAGGGAAGTCTGTAACGTTCCTTCTCGGAGGATGTAGAATCCGTTGGGAGTTTTTCCGGGTTCGGCGATCGCCTGGTTTGCCGGTAAGATTTGTTCTTGGATGACCTCGGCGATCGCTGTTAAAACGGATTCGGATAAACGACTCAATGCCGTTCGTTCCTGCAACCAAGTTACTAGATTAATTTTTGCCATAATCACTCTTGATTTGTGCACCATATTGTTTGATTTTAGTCCCTTCCCTACTCCCTACAGATTTTTATCTCTATTGATGGGGGAAGTTTCTTAAGTCTTGAGCAATTTAACTTCAATAAACTGCCAATTTTCGGGTTATCAATGGGTGGAGTGGGGATGACCTATCTGGCATCAATCTCCCCCGCACATCGGTTCATTCTTGAACAGCCTAGTCTAATGGTGGCTTTCTTTGCGGGAATTTTATAGAACAAGCCGGTTTGTCTTCTCGCTACTAAACTCGCATTTTAGGATGGGGTTACAGACTGAGGTAAAATACCTTGATCTCTAGTCTAAATCATGGGGGTCGTTTTGAGTTGAGGATTGACCCCTAATTTGATTTTTAAAAAAGTACCCTATAATTCTCTCAATAATAGAGGACTGCTGGATTACTGTAAGCTGGCGATCGCCGCCATCAAGTCCTGGGGTTTGTCAATGGCTAAATCTGGGTTATGTTTAGCTAAAACGGCTTTAGAATTAAATCCCCAACTCACGGCGATTACTTTAATTTTAACTTTTTTTGCAGCTTCTATATCTCGGGTTTCATCTCCCACATAAATCACTTCTTCCGAGGAAACACCTTCTTTTTTTAAAAATCTTTTAATAGCTTTGTTTTTCCCAAACAACGTAGAGCCTGCATGAATAAACTTAAAAAGTTTGGTCATATCATTTCTCTCCAAAAATCCTTTGACATTTTCTAGGGAGTTAGAAGTAACAATTCCCAGTTGATGCTCTTTACTATTTAAAAGCTCCAAAGCTTCTACAATGCCTGGTATAGGCTTTAAGTTTTGAATTTCATGATTTAATTCAAGTTTTACCATTTGCAATAAAAAGGGTACTTTAAAAATAGGAATTCCCGAGGTTTTAATAATTTGCATTGAATTCATGTTTCTCATATATTCGACCTCTTCTAGGGTGGGTTTTTTATATCCAAATTCTCCAGCCAATCGATTGGTAATTTTTACAATAGAATCTAGGGTATCCGCAATCGTTCCATCAAAATCAAACAAAATTATTCTAACCGTCATCGATTTCCTCTATCATCTTTATACAATCTACATCCCCCAATTGACCCGGAAAGACCCTCCCCTCGGGTCACAGAGGGCGACTTAACCCATGAAAAATTCTGAATCTTGACTGGTTCATCTCCTAAGTTGCCCGGACTCCAACCGGAAAGATTCAACCCTTGTCTCTCCCATTCCGAAACACTCACTACCCCTACAGAAGAAAATCATCGGGGGTGGCATTGCAACGGGCATCGAACACTAGCCGGCTTTCTCCCTTCATTTTAATTTTACGTTAGATAATGTCCCCAACTAACAATCGGGAAAACTTGTCCCAAAATCAACCGAAAGACAGATGCCGATCAAGACTTCAGGAGTTCAATCTCGGTACTTCTGCCTTCGGACACTCAATTGGGGGTCACCCCCTGCCCCTTAGAACCGGAGTTAGTCCGCTGTGTAACCTTCAGAAATTGAGGGTTCCCTGACAACCCTTGCCATTTTAAAAATTTTGTACATAATAGGGAAAAGCGTTGTCATTTCTTTTAAAAAATTGCTGATGAAACCCAAGCACGTTTTAGCCGGAATTCTTTCGACTGCAGCTATTGCCACTGGAATTTTAATCACCGCTGAGGCACAGGCATTGGGCTGTCCCTTCGCTAAAGGATTGGGTCAATCGACTCAAAACCTCTCCAATCCTACAGGAACGACGAAAGCCGCTTTTCTAGGCGGGGCAGTATTGGCAGCCGGTGCTAGTATTTTGGCAATCCGTCGTCTGGCAGGCGATCGCAGTCCCGAACATCCCGAATTTTCCTCAACGGATGAGTTGATTCCCGCCTCAGAGGTTTTCCCCACGGAAGTTGCTGAACCCCAGGCATCGGTTGTGGAAGAAAAAGAAGTCACCTTAGTCCGCTAATACCAGTCCAACCGGGTTCTCCTTGAAACTAATCCATCGATTTGGATTCCCCATAAGTTTTGAGGAGTCAACCCGGTTACATAAAACTGCATCGTTAAATGTCATTGGTGTAACCTTCTTCATGATCGAACAAATTTTTTTTAATACTCTATAATAGAAAGACTAATACTAAGCGTAAAATTTTATACAGACTTCGGTCAGAGTAGGGTGGGCAATGCCCACCCTACAATTGCTTCACGATCAAACGAAGTTTATTTTTTTAATACTCTATAATAGAAAAACTAATACTAAGCATCAAATTTTATGCAGACTTCGGTCAGTCGGTTGAGTGCTATAGTTTTCGGTGGGCTGTTAGTGCTATTTACAGGCGGCTGTGTTACGAAGGTTGAACCCAATCAACCGGGAATTGATGCGGGAATTCCCGATGGCAAACCCCCCAACTCCGCCCAAGCGGCATCCCCTCAAGAAATTGTGCAATCCAACGTGGTGCGATCACTTCCCGGTGGATTAGATACAGTCCCCATGTTTAATAGTAACAGCCCCGAATGGGTCAAAGTTGAAGGCATTTTACTCTCCACCTTCCCCCCAGAAGGCAAACAAGTCCCTGCCGCCCATCTCAACTTTGCCTTTAACGACAAATTTGAACTATTTGCTCACCATTTTACCCATACTCCCCCCAATTTACAAACCCTCTATATCGGAATTCTAGTCAACAATCCCGGCCCGGAACCTGTTACAATAACCGTCCCAGAAGGCGCAAGTTATTTATTAGAACCTGATGCTCCTTTCAAGGAAAAACCCGCCATGAGTGAAAATCCCAATGGGGAGATTTATTCAGGACCGGGAATTCGCGCCGTCGATAATGTATTGCGGGGAATCAGACAAGCAGATTTACCGGAAACCTTAGTCATTCCCCCAGGAGAAAATCGGATGTTAATGAATCATCCGATTCCCGTCAAAGGCTTAGAAAAACCGATTAATGGTCGTTCTACCTTTCTGCGATTACAGAGTAATGGTCCGGTGTATTTAGCTTCCTTAGCCCTCTATGCTAAGACGGATGCCAATGGCAGCGAACGCGCACCCAATTTAGAAGAATGGCAGCAACTTTTAACGGCTGGAAATCTAGCATTACCCCGAGATAAAACCCCCAGTCCCCCGGAACAAGTTAGCGGCCAACTGATTTATAGTCGGGTCGCCGGAGTTCAGGAAGGGTCAAAATGGGAGGCAAATTTAGTGGATCAAGGGAGTGAGTATTTAGCACTTCCTGAACCAGAAAAAGCCGTTTCTTATGTGATTAGTACCTTACGCGCTGGGACATTAGGAACAGGTCAAAGTCAAGCAGCAAAACTGTTAGTTCGGTATCCGGATACGGCATACGAATCCCATGCGAACTATGGCGTGCATTATGATTTAACTTTACCTTTGCGAAACGAGAGCGATCGCCTGCAACAGGTAGCAGTTACCCTGGAAACCCCGATGAAAGAGGAACGCTTATCCAAAGGCGGATTAATCTTTCGTCAACCTCCTTGGGATTATCCCTTTTTCCGCTCAACGGTGCGCTTACGGTACACCGATGATAATGGAGAAAACATCACCCGTTACCTGCATTTATGGCATCGTCGGGGACAGCTTCTTGACCCATTAGTAACTTTGAATTTAGCCCCGAATGAGGTGCGATCGGTCCAGGTTGATTTTCTCTATCCTCCGGATTCAGTGCCGCCTCAAGTCTTGACTGTGAGGACATTAGAATAAGTTGAAAATTTTAGCTGTAAATACTACCATTAAAGGGGGTCTTCTTTGATTTAAGAGAACAATTTTACTGCCTAATTTTACGGCAGTATTAAAGAAACGACTGAAGTCGTTACTACGAACCATAAAAAAAGCCCACTTGAGCGGGCTTTTTTTTAACGACTTCAGTCGTTACTACGAACGATTAGTCCCACCTTTCAGGGTGGGGGGCTAATTTAATCCAATTTTAAGTTACAAAGAAACGACAACGCCAGGGCTTTCATTGGCCATGCGGTCTACACTACAAACCGCATAACTTCCCGGTTGTAATCCGGTGATGGAATTGCTACCGGAATTCAGCACTTTGACCAGTTGCCATTGATTGCTGTTGAGACGATAAACGGTCCAGTAGCGAACATCATTGTTCCCCGAATTCCAGGCGATCGCATTCTCACCCGCAAAGACACCCGTTGGCGCTGCCGGTGGAACTGCATCTAACCAAGGCATCGTGGGAGGCAGGGCCTGAGAGGGATAGACCGCTGCTCTAAAACGCTCGTTGATTCCTAACCAATTTTCATTAAACACTTTCATGCTAAAGAAAATATTGCCTAGGGACAGTTTATCTACTTCTTGGCGAGAAATTTCTACCTGCCGTTCAAACTCAGAAATCGGCCAACCACTGCCATCGAGTTTGCTCAGATAGTTTCCGGCGTAAATATGACGACGCAGGGGATTATTTTGACTCCACCAGTCTAATAAGACGGGATAGCTTTGTTGGGGTGGGTCAATCCGCCAATAGAGTTGAGGGGCCAAATAATCTAACCATCCTTCATCGAGCCATTTTTTGACATCGGCATAGAGTCCATCAAATTGGTCAAATCCGACAATTCCCTGGGCTTTTCCAGGACGATAAATTCCAAAGGGGCTAATCCCAAATTTAACGTAGGGTTTTTCGGTTTTGATGCCGTTCCAAATCCGTTCGATCGCATCATTGACGTTTTTTCTGCGCCAATCGGCCAGTCCAAGGGTTCCGCCGCTGCTTTGATAGGCGGCATAGGTCGCATTATCGGGGAAGCGCACCCCTTCTTGGGGATAGGGGTAGAAATAGTCATCAATATGAATGCCATCGACATCATAGCGACGGACCACATCCATAATCACGTTATAAGCCCGGTCTTGGACCTCTTTAGCCCCGGGGTCCATCCAGAGTAAATCCCCATATTGATAGGCATATTGGGGAAACATGGAGGCCATATGGTTGGCAGTCAGGGCATATTTTTCTCCGGGCATTTTAGCGCGGTAAGGGTTAAACCAAGCATGAAGCTCGATATTGCGCTTGTGACTTTCGGCGATCGCAAACTCCAGGGGGTCATAAAAAGGTTGGGGCGCTTGTCCCTGGGTTCCGGTCAGCCATCCACTCCAAGGCTCAATTTGCGACGCATAAAAGGCATCTCCATTGGGGCGAATTTGCAGGACCAGAGCATTCAAATTTAAAGATTGCATCTGGTCCAGGATTTGCACCAGTTCCGCTTTTTGCTGCTCTACGGACAGGGTGTTGGCGGAGGGCCAATCAATGTTAGCCACCGATGCCACCCAGGCCCCGCGAAATTCTCGCTGATGGCCGACGCTGACGAGTTTTTGCACCTGATTATCAGCTTGGAGTGGAAATGGAAGTTGGGTCATTTCAGGGGAGTTCTGCTCAACGCCAGGGTTGTTGATGGGTGCAGGGACTGCCGTGGGGGGGGCAACCGCAGGCGGCATCACCGGGCGCGGATACTGCGCGGTCCCCGGTGGAACGTTGAGCAATAACAAGAGTAAACAACCCCAGACTGCAAACTGAATTTTGAGTGGATTTCCCGTGAAAAAAGTCCGCACGATGCGCTGATATAGGGACCACAGGTTGGTTAATAACTGGCCTGTTGCACCCCTGCGGCGCTTCGGTTGTCTGGGCTGGAAAATTCGCAATACTAAGCGCATCAATTTCATCTTTAAATCTATCCCGCTGGATACCCCGCGTTGCATCAACAATCTTAATAACGTTAGCGTAGATTGGGAATTCCATCATCCCGGGTTCTACTCTAAATTTTGAGGGCGTCGAGATGCTGACCGAACCGGCTGGGGAGCAGTTCCAGGGGTTGCTTACCGTTCCCCGGGTGGTATGGCGATCGCCCACAGAATCCAGTGATTCTCTCTAGAAATCGCGATTCTCCAGGTTCGGTGGCATTCTCGTCTGGATTAGCAATACGCCAGAGCAGTCGGTCTATCCAGATCTTTTCAGAGAATTGACAGCCTTGAAAACTTAAACCGTTTCCGGCTTTTTGGCCTGTGGGGGATGATAACTGGGCCTCATTCGGGGGCTGCTTTCCAGTTTCCGGTGATGCAGATCACAACCAAGAGCTGATCCGGTCCTCAGTTGCCCTGGGCTTTAAATCACCGCCCATTTTGACGATTATCACGAGCTACCCACCCTTGCGATCGCTGTAAAAGCTGGAATTTCAGGAGATATTAAAAGAGTAGATTTTAACCCCACCTCACCATGCAAGTCCCCACCCTTTACTCCACCTCCCTGATTGCTGAAGTTTTCGGTCAAGCCTGGAATGCCGGTTCCCTAACGGTCAATCAACGGGAAGGTTTGATGGTTGCCCTTTTAGAAAATACCCTCAATTCTGAAGACTATGCGGCGATCGACCGTCTACTACACGCCGTGCGCCGGGGATGGATTAAAATCACCGAGTAATCAACCCAGCCCTAGACCTTTGCTCCCCTGATGCTTTCTAAAAACCAATCAAAATTTAAGCCCTAACTCTCTTGATCTCTCGATTCAAACATTAAATTCCCTCATCAATTCAACTTTAAATTCCTTCTTAAATCAACAATTTAGTGAGATATTTGGGTTCTAACTACACGAGTTTCGTGTAGTTTTTTTTAAAGTTCAGGGTTCAAGCGACCAATGACAAAGGACCAATGACCAATGACCAATCACCCTAGCTCAATCGAGCGGTGCATTCTAAAATTAAGCGTTGATTAATCAGGGCAAAAGGCTGAATAGCGAGGGCTTGTTGGAATGCCTGAATCGCTTCTCGGTACTTTCCGAGGGTGGCATAACACAATCCCAGTCCATGTAGCGCTCCAAAATGAACCGGATTGAGTTCGATCGCCACACGGCAATCCTCTATGGCTTTGTAATAATCACCCGTACTGTAATACAAAACCGCTCGTCGATTCCAGGCTTCGGCAAAATCCGGCTGATCTTCAATCAGTTCCGTCAGGACCGCCTCTGCCTCTTTCAAATTCCCGCGATCGAGCAGCACTTGAGCTCGCTGGAGAAAGTCCAACCCATAGACGCCTTTTTGGTGGAACCAGATTCGCCAAAGCTCTTGAGTGGCTCGCTCGCGCACTCTCTGCGTTGGGTTTTTCAGGTCTTCCAGTAACGGTTCTATTGAGGATCTATCCATAAAAGCTGCGCTCAAAGCACTGAAGGTGGACGAGCAGAGGCTCATTTCTATTATGCCGCCTCGGGTTACCTGCTTTGAATGCCAGAAATCGATCGCGGCGATCGCCAAGGATGCTTCCCCTAGACGGGAACCTCACGCCAGTTGCCGCGCCAAAATACGATCGCCCGGATCATCGCCCGGATCATCCAATCACAGGTGGACGCGATCCATACTCCCACTAATCCCCAATTCAACACAAATGCAAAGGTATAGGTAGCCAACAATCGTACCCCAAACCAGCCGATCGCCGAGACATAAAAAGCCGTTTTCGTATTTCCAGCACCTCGGAGTGCTTGCTCGATCGCCATACTCATCGCCATAAACGGTTGCGCCACTGCGGCGATATATAAACAAGGCACCGCTGCTGCAATAATTGCTGCATCTTTGGAAAAAATCCCCAACAATACCCCGGGAATTCCCAAAAATAACAGGCTACCCAGACTCAAACAGCAAACGGCTAATCCGGTGGCAATGATGCTGCTGGTGGTGGCTTGATTCGGTCGATTGGCCCCCAATTCTTGGGCAATGATCGCCGCTGTGGCAATGCCAAATCCTTCGGCGATGTAGTAGCAGATTTCCTCAATTCCCAAGGTAATCTCATAAGCTGCCATTGCCTCGGTTCCCAAGGTGGCGATCGCGACACTAAATCCCAAATACCCTAAGCTGCGAAACAGGCGTTCGTTGAAACTGGGGACTGAGACACGGAATAATCGCCGCAAGGCTGGCAGTTCCCCTCCGCGAGCCCGTAAGCTTAAGCGCGCAGTCCCCCGATACAAAATTATCCCTAAAATCACAGTGTTAATTGCTATTGCGGTGACACTGGCGATCGCTGCACCGGCTATTCCCAACTCGGGTGCACCCCAATTGCCAAAAATTAGACAGTAGTTGAGCAAAATATTGACCCCATTGGCAATCAGTCCCACGAGAAAGGGGATTTGAGTATTCCCCGATGCTTGCAATGCGGCAGCAGCAACAATGGAGAGCAATTGCAGAGGCATTCCCAGGAAGATAATCTGGAGGTAATCTTGAGCCGCTTGTTGAACTTGTGGGGTGCTATAGAGACACCAATGCAGGGGACCACTAAGGGAACTCCAAAAAATAAAATCTCCAAAACGTTCGTTCGTAGTGAATGCTCAACGAAGTCAATGTAGGGGCGCAA
>NZ_JAMXOT010000353.1 GCF_024220515.1 Oscillatoria sp. HE19RPO | reverse complement strand
GGATAATCAGGGGGACGGGAGGGGGATAATCAGGGGGACGGGAGGGGGATAATCAGGGGGGGAAAGGGGTATCAATCCTTTTTTTTGCAAGAGGTCTCTTGATTAAATTACCCAGAACTGAGGAGAGAAAAAATGATGACTGAATTTGCTGCTCACCCGGCTCATGAACACTTCAGGACTTACATAATCTTTAACATTAAACCCTAAATGTAGAGGGATCAAAAGGGAATCGCCTCTACATTATTTAGCGGGTTTCATCCCTAAATGCGTAAGTTCTGAGTGGGTCAACCCCCGATGATTTGGACGGGCAAGTGAGGGGTTGAGGCGGATTTAGAACAGCAGATTCAGGGGGGCGTGATGAGATGGAACTCGGATTTAACCGACTGATTCTCGATCATGTCAACGGTCAACAGGAGGGGGCGATCAAAGTTTTTGGCGATCGCATTTTACCGGCTCTGTCTGGCGATCGGGTGGCCCGTTTTGTATAAAAGGAGGTTGGCAAACACTGAAGGGGCCTCAAGGGTGGAGGCTCACAGCCGGAGCCTAAGAATGCGCGGGCTGTCTGGGTCTGCAAATAGGCGTCAGTCCTGTTGAATTCAGGTCCAGACTCAATTAAATCTACCTCCAGATAGATTTAATTGAGTCCTACTTACCCAGGTCAGTTGGGCGTATGACGACCGATAAAGGCCCCATAAGGGTCGTAAAGTTCCAGGGGAAGCTGGGCGTTATCAGCGATCGCTTCTAAGGCAGTTCGCAGCGTATTCACGTGCAGATCCAAGCCTTGACGGACTTTTGGATCAGGGTTTGTACTGGCAACGGTTGCGGTTTGTTGAATTTTCCGAATATAGTCAGCACTTAACCACACACTGATCACACTATCGGTCAAGGTATATTCACAAACTTTGGGATTGCCTTGACAGGTATTGTTCAGATCCGCCCGAGTTTTGGCGATCAGATTGGCTTTTTTGAGTTCCTCTTGGGCCACTTCTCGTTGTGCCTTGAACTCCTGGAGGGAGGCGGCAGCTTTGGGGTAGTAATAGGTGCCGGTGGGGACTTGTCCGGCTGAGGCAACAGCCTGATTCCATTGGTCTACCGCTTGGGACCATTGATTCTTGAGCGTGGCATTTTCGGCGCGATCGGCAGCGAGAATGGCTTCTTCATACGCCTCCGTCGCGATTTTCTCCTTGGTTTTGCGATCGCGAGAAAGTTCAAGCTGCGATCGATAGCTAGGTAGGAGTTGACTCGCTTCCTGATGGGCCATCGTGCCTTGCGGCAGGGCCTCTAACTGTTGAATCACCTGTTCCCAACTGGCATGGATGGTTTCCCAGCTATCCACGGACTGAGCGACACCACTGCGAGCTTGAGCGACTTTAGCCACGGAGAGAATCCCCTGCATTTGTTCGCGTCCGATTTTTTCCGCCTGAATCCGCCCTTGAATTTCGGTTAAATTGGCGCGATAAGTGGGTAATTTTTCTAACGCCAGAGGATAAACCGGACTATCGGGGGGAACGGATTCCAGAAGGGCGATCGCCTGTTGCCAGTTCGAGGCAACCCCCTCCCAAACTTGCAACGGATGGGGGGGATTTTTCCCTTGAGCAACGGCAGTTAAGGCGCTATCCAAGGCATTGACCATTTCATCCAAACCGGCAGTCAGGTTGCGATTTCGCCGGAGTAGGCGTTGCGCGGTGCCGTAATCTTTGGACCACAGGGGAATTCCGGCTAACAGTTGACTGGCAGCGCTGAGTTGCCCTTTGGCGGATTGAATTTGTTGTTGATATTGAGCCCCTTGCAGCAGTTCCGCAGAATCCTGGGTCAACTCGTTAGCGGTGACAATTTCCTGACAGGTGCCGATCGCGCAAGGACGAGACAGCGCGTAAAACATGGCTGACCCCAGGACTAAGGCAACGGAAGCACAAGCACTAAAGGGTAGTAACCAGGAACTCCGGTGGTTTCGGGACTTCCCTTGCCGTTGGGGTTTTCTTTGCCGTTGCCGTTGGGGTTTTCGTTGCCGTTGCCGTTGCCGTTGCCGTTCCGGTTCCAGTTGCTCCTCAAACGCTTCCTCCGGTGGCGGCGTATCAAAGGGATTGAGGGGAAAGGCGGCGGCAGCCAAATCCATTGCCTGCCTTGCCTCTTCGCTAACCGGAGGGGCAGTTTCCCGGAGATTGGGGGCGCTATAGGGAGGGCGATCAAGCAGGAGTACGGGTTGGCCCCCTTGCGGATCCATGACTGCCCCGAGGGGTTGGGGGGTTTTAAAGGCATGGTAAGCGTAGGGGGTTTTGTGCCCCTTGAGTCTCAGATAGAGTCGTAACTGACCCGGGAGATAGCCCACCAGGGCTAGAATCGCTTGTTGAATCGCTTTAAAGGTCGGTGGTAGGTCGAGTTTGACCTCCGGAGTATGTTCTCCGAGGACGATTAAATTTCCTTGCTTATAGGCGCACCGAATTCGCAACGGCAAATTTTCCGGCAATTCGGCGTGCAAGCGTTCTTCGATGAGTTCGGCAATGGTTTTTAAATCGCCTGGGCGGACTGCTGTTGTCATAAGTTTTTACCCCCGGTACACATCCTGTTAGTGCAGGTTTGGTGCTTACCGGCACGGGTTACGAACTGGCAAGCCTTCAAGTTAATTATTAGATAGCATACAACATCCTCAAAACGGTCATAAGTTAGCTTTTTTTGACGCAACCGGGGTGAGCGGGGCGATAGAAGACCGACCGGCAAGGGTTTGGGGAGTCGGGGACGGAGGTCGATCGCCCCTTTGGGGTAACCGAATGTGGTATTCTATCAAGTTTGGTGGGGTTGAGACTTAACAAATCCAGATTAGAGATGGCAAATCCTATAGCCAACACCGGCGATCGCAAGTCGGGTCTGCCGGATGCGCTCGGGCCCTGACCCTCAATCCCTAATGGATTGGCACTTTTATCAAAAGTAGGCCACACTACAAACGGAGTAAACCCCAGAATCGAGAGGCCCCGAATTGCGATAATTTAAACTGGCTTTTATGCCCTTATATTGTTCAGCTTTTGATCGTTCACACCCACCGTTTTTCATACATTCATGGATTTATTAGAGTATCAAGCAAAAGAATTATTCAGGGAAATGGGCATCCCAGTTTTGCCCTCGCAACGGATCGACCATCCCAAAGACTTAAAGGGACTCAAGATTCCCTATCCCGTTGTCCTCAAATCCCAAGTCCGTGCAGGAGGGCGAGGGAGAGCAGGTGGCATCAAGTTTGTGGCGAATACGATTGATGCGGTGGCAGCGGCTCAAAATATTTTTCACCTTCCTATCAATACGGAATATCCCGAGGTGCTTCTAGCTGAGGCTAAATATGACACCGATCGCGAATTTTATCTGGCGGTGGTCCTCGATCGCGCCGCCCGTCGTCCCCTGTTGTTGGGGTCGAGTCAAGGGGGCACCAGTACGGAATTGGCGATGGAACAGATGCAGCAGGTGGTGGTGGATGAGGGCTTTTCGCCCTTTTATGCCCGTCGCTTAACCCTGAAGATGGGTTGCACGGGTCCCCTGATTGAGGCGGTGAGCGATATCGTCGAAAAGATGTATCTGCTATTTGTGGAGAAGGATTTGGACCTGGTGGAAATTAATCCCCTAGGGATTAGTCCCAGCGGTGACGTGATGGCCCTCGATGGCAAGGTGACGGTGAATGATGAAGCCCTCGGACGCCATTCGAGTTTGTTACAGTTGCTGCCGAAGACTCCCCCTGATGAGGCAGGGGTTGCGGGGTTCGGTTCTCCGGTGATGGCGGTGCCACCGGAATTGAATTTTGTGGAACTTGATGGGAATATTGGCCTGTTATGTAATGGGGCGGGCCTGACCATGGCGACCCTGGATTTGGTCTATGCCGCAGGAGGCAAGCCTGCTAATTTTGTGAATATTGGTGGAGAATGTCGTTGGGATTTGACCCCGGAACTCCTGTGCGATCGCATCAAGCTCGGGTTGGCCCTGGTGAGTCAGAAGAAAAATGTCAAGGTGGTGTTGGTGAATTTGCTCGGGGGTCTGTGTTCCTGCACTCAGGCAGTAGAGGCGATCGCCCATTACCAAAAACAGAGTCAGCGGGAAACCGCCACTGGAAATCCCCAAACCCAGGTGAAGGTGATCGTGCGTTTATATGGGAGCGAAATTGACCAAGCGCGCGAAATTTTGCAGGCGGTAGAGGTCACGGTGGTGGAAAACTTGGATGAGGCGATCGCTTTGTCTGTGTCGTTGGCAACAAATGGCTAAAGGAGGGTTGATGAATTTTACGCCGGATACCAAAGTTTTAATTCAAGGGATTACGGAGGTGATCGGTTCCACTCATGGGGCTTTAATGAAAGCTTATGGAACCAATGTGGTCGCCGGAATTAGTCCCGGTTGTGGGGGCCAAACGGTTCAGGAAATTCCGGTTTTTGATATGGTCGAACAGGCCCTGCGTAAGGTCGGTCCAGTGGATGTTACGGTAATTTTTGTCAAGCCTTACGCGGTCCTAGATGCGGCGTTGGAGGCGATCGCTGCTGGCATCCGTCAGATTATTATCATCACTGAGGGAATGCCTCCTCTGGATATGGTCAAACTGGTGAGAAAGGCGGAGGCGACGGATACCCTCGTCCTCGGCCCTAATACCCCAGGGATTATTGTCCCTGGCAAGGTTTTGCTGGGTATTCATAAGAGCGATTTTTATACCCCCGGTTCTGTGGGGTTAATCAGTCGCAGTGGCACTCTCACCTATGAAATTGCCCTGCAACTCACTCAGGCTAAGTTAGGTCAGTCGATCGCCGTCGGGATTGGCAGTGATGCGATTTTGGGTTCCTCCTTTGCCCAATGGCTGCAAATTTTGGATGAAGATGACCACACCGAGGCGATCGTTTTAGTCGGCGAAATTGGCGGCAGTAGTGAAGAGGAAGCTGCACACTATATCGCCGCTGCCATTGATAAACCCGTGGTGGCTTATGTCGCCGGTCATCATGCCCCAAAAGGCCAGCGCCTCGGTCATGCCGGTGATATTATGGCTGCCCGACTTTCTACAGGGAAAACCTTTAACATTATCGGCGCTGATCCTGATACGGCTCAAAGCAAAATTCAGGCTTTTAAGGCGGCAAAAATTCCCGTGGCTTCTAGTCCTGCTCAAATTCCAGGTCTGGTTAAAAAAGTTCTGAAACAAAAGAAAAAGTAAGGGTAATTTTAGGAAAAAATTTCGGCCTTGAAGGGTAAATAGTTGAAATATTTAGCCCGCTCACGCGGGCTAAATATTTCAACTATTTACCCAATACTTAAGTTTTGATTGGTCACTCCTGATTTTGTCATCAAATGGATAGTGAAACGGTTAGTTCAATTCAATATTTAGAAATCAAAGCGGCATCTTTATTGCTGTATCAAGGGGTGTTTCGCAGTGAACTGGGGAAATCTTTTCTAAAACTGATCCAGTTGATCTATGAAAGTTCCGGGGGAGGCGCGGGAGGCCGGGTGGGATTAAATTGTCTGAAGGCTTATGGCTGCTGGTTTAAACGCTTGGCGGCAGAAGAAATGAGCTGGCAAGACTATCTACTCGATCGCCTCCTGAAAGACGAAAATCCCTTTACCTATCAAGTGCAACGTCAGCCGTTTGAAACAATACCGGCCCCTTTAGTAGCAGCAGTCAAACATGATTTAGAGGCATTGCAATGTTTCTATGACTGTGACGGCGATCGCCTCCGTCAATGGGTGGAAGCCGCTAGTGGTATCCCCATGCCTCCCCTACTCTGGAATTCATTTTCTACCGAACCCGAGGCGATGGATCAATTGCCTCTCGGTTCCAGAAAACGGGCGATCGCAGCCCTCAAATCCACAAAAAAATGGCCTGATACTCTCCAGGAGTTAGTTGCCTATTACCAAACACAGGGTACCGGGCAATTTACAGAGTATCAAGCCTTTACTTGGCAGTCAGGGAAACTAAAAACCATCCCACACCCTGACCCGGTGCGGTTGACGCAATTAGTGGGCTATGAGTTCCAGCGCGAGACTTTAAAAAAGAATACGGAATTTTTATTAGCTGGTAAACCCGCTTTAAATGTTTTACTCTATGGCAGTCGAGGAACGGGCAAATCTTCCTTAGTCAAGGGATTATTAAATGAATATAGCCCTCAAGGGTTACGATTAATTGAAATCCCCAAATCTCAACTTGAACATTTACCGGAAATTGTCGATGAACTCCGCGATGCCCTTCAGAAATTTATTATTTTTGTAGATGATTTATCCTTTGAGGAAGATGACGATTCTTTTAAGGCATTAAAAGTGATTTTAGAAGGCACTCTGACCGCCCGTCCTCCCAATGTAGTGGTCTATGCCACCTCGAACCGTCGTCATTTAGTTCGGGAGTTTTTTGAGGAGAGACCCCGCCCTTCCCAGGCGGATGAAGTTCATGCTTGGGATACCCTCCAAGAAAAACTTTCCTTTAGCGATCGCTTCGGATTAACCTTAACCTTTGAACCGGCTAATCAAGACAAATATCTGGCGATCGTCCATCATTTAGCCGCAGAAGCGGGATTAAAATTATCCCCGGAAGACTTAGAGTTTCAAGCCTTACAATGGGCCACTCGTCATAATGGTCGTTCTGGACGCACTGCCCGTCAATTCGTGGATTTTTTGCGATCGGAACAAGGGTTGGGATGATCCGGAAATCTGGATTGATCCCCCCAACCCCCCTTCTTAAGGGGGGCTTAAGAGAAGTAGAGAAGTTACCCAGAAGTCTAATAAACTTATTGCTAATTTATGCTCTATATAGGACTGCTATAAGGGGATTCCAACAAATAAATCATCCTTGCTTTGATGCGATCGCACCTAACAAGGCTCTTTTAGCCCGCGCAGGCACCGCTTTGTCCGTGTAGCCCCAGGCTTGAGCCTGCGGGTTTTTTGAAGGTTTTATTTTTTG
>NZ_JAMXOT010000352.1 GCF_024220515.1 Oscillatoria sp. HE19RPO | reverse complement strand
GGCGGGGGTTTTAAGTTGCAACAACCGGCGGGGGTTTTAAGTTGCAACAACCGGCGGGGGTTTTAAGTTGCAACAACCGGCGGGGGTTTTAAGTTGCAACAACCGGCGGGGGTTTTAAGTTGCAACAACCGGCGGGGGTTAAAACCCCCGCCTAATAGCTAAAGTCGGTTGAAACCGACTGTGAAAGTCTTATTCAGTGAGGTTTTTAGTTGGTTTTAACCGACTGTGAAAATTTTGTTCAGGAGTGTTTTTAGTCGGTTTTAACCGACTTTAGCTATTAGCTGGGGGTTTTAACCCCCAGCGGTTGTTGGCTACGAACTTATGAAAAGATAACGACTGAAGTCGGGACGTTGAACAGGGGAAAAGATAACGACTGAAGTCGTTACTACGAACGAAGATAAGATAACGACTGAAGTCGTTACTACGAACTTGGAGAATCTAGAAACAAATAGCCCGAAAGATAGTAACAGGTTTACTGCTATTATCTTTCGGGCTTTATATCCCGCCGTGTAACCAACAACTGTTTCTAAGCCTTGAACGTGAAACTTAGAAACAGAACCACTCCGAGGTTCACTCAATTCTTTTGAATCCCGGTTTAAATTCGTCAATTCAAATCAGAATCCAATTAAAGATTAAGTTCTCTGCTTTACCGTTAGCAACAGTTTTTTATTCTGCAATGCTTTCTATTTAATAAGTTTTAGCAAAAGTCAGAAGGTCAAACTGTATTGAAAGTTACCGTTAACTGAATTTATGGAAAATTTTTACAAAATCACTCGGGATGGGGGAGGCTTCCCTGGGAACGGGTCATTTCAAAGAGTTGGGCGGCGTTGGGGCCTAGGAACCCTTGAAAGAGTTGAGGATGTCCCGGGGTGGGTTCGATCGCAAATCGTTGGGCAATTTCATAATAGGCATAACTCCAGGGAATTTCCTGAAAAGGACCCTCGGGCTGACTGCGGACGATGACGGATTCCTGTACCGCCTGGGTGGCGGTTTGACGTAATCCGACTGCGGCAGTGCCTTCAATTTCAGCTTTCATGGGGACACCCCTATCCCGGAGTGCTTGGGCGGTGGTTTCGATATCGGGGTAAGCGGGAGTATTTTGGCGGTTGACATAGCCGGTAAAATGATTAACGGCATAGCCATGCAGCAAGACCCAAGCCCCATACTGAGTAACCGCATTGACCTGTTCCAGGTGCGATCGCACTGGAGGCATCCAGGGACGAACAAACAGAGATTTGAGTCGCTGGACTAGAATGTGAGGGTCCGTGGGTTGAGTCTCCATCTTTCTTAGGTCTTGAATAGCAGATTGACACCCTAATAACCCCTCTATATCTAAACCCGACTGCACCGTGGTTTCCAGAGGCGATCGCACCTCGGGGGGCAACTGATCCACGATTAACTCACTGATAAACAGTTTCGGCAAATCAAACTCATCCTGTTGGGGATGGCGATAGTGACGGGCATAGAGGTGTTGCGAGGGGAAAGATAACTCTCCCATTCCCACATACCCCAACCCCTCCAGCAGGGGTTCCAAGTGAGGAATGCCTAAATTCACCGTTCCGATCGCCGTTTCAATGGAGAGGGCCAGGGAACGAAAGGCGATATGATCATTGGCAACGGTTCCCCCCGCTTCAGAAATGGCCGCCTCGTAAATTCGGGCGTAGGGAACACGGTGACTATAATCTAGCCAGAGTTGATGCCATAGCGCTTGGGCGATTAATGCGGGTTTCATGGGAAGATCTCCGGAAATTGTGAGATAAACAGGAGAGGCGACTGGCCTCGGGGTCGGTTCAGTCAAGGTTAGAAACCAGGTTTCTTGTCCCTATGACCCAATGCAGAAAACCCAAGCTGTTGTTATATAGCGTTTCCCCTAGTTATGAGGGACGGATAGAGACAAGGAAGGAGTGCGAGCATCTTGCTCGCTTTCTAGGATAGCGAGCAAGATGCTCGCACTCCTTTAAAGACCTGTACCTCATGAGGCCACCGAACCGCTATCGGGTTGTCAACAGTTTGGCGAAACAGGTATCGAGAATCTCTAACGCCACCTGAATTTGTTCAGCATCCACCACCAACGGGGGACAAAAGCGGATAGCAGATTTGCCACAACCGATGAGTAACAGTCCGTGATAGAATGCCTCATCGATCGCGCGATCGCGTAAGGACGGGTCGAACTCCCCGGATTCATTGAGTAAATCCACGGCCACCATTAACCCTTTCCCTCGCGGTTGTGAGAGTTGGGGATAGCGTTGGGCTAATTTCCTCAACCCTGACTGTAATAACTCACCCATCTGGGTAGCATTGGCGATCGCCCCTTGAGTGAGGATCTGTAACGTCGCATTCCCTGCGGCACAAGCTACCGGATTCCCGCCAAAGGTGGTGGCGTGAGAACCTGGGGGCCATGTCATCAGTTCCGGACGAGCGAGAATTGCCCCGAGGGGTAATCCACTGGCAATCCCTTTCGCCAGGGTAATGATATCGGGCATGACATTCCAATGTTCCACGGCGAACAACTTGCCCGTGCGACCCATGCCTGATTGTACTTCATCCACCACCATCAAACAGTGATGGCGACTGCAAATCTCCCGAATTCGGGCCAGGAATCCCTCTTCGGGAACCAGATACCCGCCTTCCCCTTGAATCGGTTCGACGACGACTGCCGCCAATTCCTCCGGGGGTAACACCGTTTTAAACAGTTGAAACTCCAGATAATCTAAGCTGGCATGAGTGCCGTAGGGAATATGAGTGATTCCGGGTAACAATGGTCCAAATCCTTGCCGTTGCACCGCCTTTGAGCCTGTGAGGGACATGGCCCCGAAGGTGCGCCCGTGGAATGCTCCCAGAAAGGCTACAATCTGAGATCTACCCGTAGCATAGCGGGCTAATTTGAGCGCCCCTTCGTTAGATTCCGCCCCGGAATTGCTGAAAAAGACCTTGGCCCCTTGGGGAAACGGGGCGAGTTTAGCCAACTCTTCCGCCAGTTCTATCATGGGTTCATAGTAAAAATCGGTCCCCGACATATGGAGTAACTGGGCCGCCTGAGCTTGAATCGCTTGCACTACGACCGGATGCGCGTGTCCAGTGGCGGTGACGGCGATACCTGCGGTAAAGTCGAGGAAGACATTGCCATCCACATCCTGGATCGAGCAGCCCTCTCCTCGGGCTACGACTAGGGGGTATCCCCGGGTATAGGAGGGAGAAGTCACGGCGCGATCGCGCTGGACCAGTTCTTGGGCGCGGGGTCCCGGTAAGGGGGTGACCAGATGGGGCCTCCGAGGTAAAGATGGGCCCGTTAACATTTCATCCATCGCCATTCCACTTTTCCGATTTACTAATGTCTACTCGACGCGATTCTAATGTAATTACAGTTGCCCTGGGAGTCACTGGAGTTGACCTAGGAGCAATTTGGAGAGAAAATAGGAACGACTCACGCTAAGTATATTTACGGGTTAACTGGGTTTTATCGGTTTTTTTCCCCAGAAATCAAGTCCAAATTCTAAAATGATAGGCATAGAACGAAAAAGAGGCTGAGGTTAAATCGGAACAGGTGGTTAGCACAAAAAAGGGAAAAAAGCACCGCGCTATCTCATAAAACGGTTTCTTAACGTTCTGCTGTTCACACCTTGAAAGTGCCATCCCCAAGCTCCTGAGTCCTCCAAACCATGATGAAAATAGGTCCATCCCTACTCCTGCGTCTATTCAGAAAACTGCGTCAGCTTTGCTATCCCCGAAATCAGCATTCAACGCCCTTGCTACAATTCCTGTACCCATTGGGGATTGCCCTTGTCACTGTCACCCTCGCCACGGGGATTAAAATGGCCCTGGAACCCTTCATCTCAAGGGAAAGCCCCTTTTTGATCTATTTTGCGGCGATTATGGTCAGCGCTGGGTTTGGAGGCAAGAAAGCGGGACTTGTGGCCACATTTCTGGCCGGATTAGTCAGCAGTTATTTATTTTTATCTCTCCCTGATTCCCTGATAGAAAGCAGTCGGGACGAAATATTACGGTTAATTTTATTTCTAATTGAAGGGTCGGCCATTGCGATCGCCCTGGGTTCATGGCAACAAACAAAACAACTTTCAGCCCAGAGTGCCAGAACCGCCCAACGACATCTCGAATCTTTTCTGCAAAGCGAACAGCGCTTTCAGTTGTTGGTGGATGGCATCGAAGATTATGGGCTTTATATGCTCGATTCCCAGGGGCGAGTGAGTAGCTGGAATCCGGGCGCAAAACACCTCACCGGATATGCAGCCGAGGAAATGATCGGCCAACATTTTTCCGCCTTGTATCCTCCAGAAGCAGTGGCTGAAGGTCAACCGGAACGAGACTTGAAACAGGCAACAGAACGGGGACGGTTGGAACAGGAAGCAGAACGAGTGCGAAAGGATGGCACCCGGTTTTGGGTCCATGAAGTGATGACGGCATTATTCGATCGCCAGGGTAATCTCTACGGGTTCTCTAAAATTAGCCGGGATATCACCCAAAGCAAGCAGACTGAGGCGGCACTCAGAGCCAGTGAACAACGGTTTAAAACCCTTGCTGAATCCACAGTAGAAGGGATTTTCTTTTATGAGGGCGATCGCATGATTGCCGTGAATCCCTCCCTGGAAAAGATCTTTGGATATGACCCGGACGAACTGGTAGGAAGGCCCTTAGCCTATATTTTTACAGAGGAGACTGTAGCATTCATGTTGGCTGACTGCCAATGGACAAAGGAGGGAGCATCAGAAGCAGTCGGGATTAAAAAAGATGGGACAACGGTGCTCCTAGAAGCGGTGATTCAACCGACCCTCTATTTGGGTCGCTCCTTATTGATGGCATCGGTGCGGGACATTAGCGATCGCAAACGCGCCGAAGCTGAACTCCAACAAACCTTGAAAGAATTATCCGATTTCCAATTGGCCTTAGATAAGTCAGCGATTGTTGTCACCACTGATGCCAAAGGAACCATTCAATATGTCAACGATAAATTTATTGAAATTTCTAAATATTCCCAGCCTGAATTAATTGGACAAAACCATCGTGTAGTCAATTCTGGCTATCATTCTAAAGAATTTTTTGTCAATATTTGGGGAACCATTGCTCGGGGGAAAGTGTGGCGCGGAGAAATTAAGAATCGGGCCAAAGATGGAACCTATTATTGGGTGGATACGGTGATTGTGCCGTTTTTAGATAGTCATGGCAAGCCCTTTCAATATTTAGCCATCCGCTACGATATTACCCAACGGAAACAGGCCGAGGAAGCCCTACGCGACAGTGAAAAACGGTTCCGAGATATGGCAGATACGGCCCCGGTGCTGTTATGGATAGCCGATCGCCAGGGACAATGGACCTTTTTAAATAAATGGGGGTTGAACTTCATCGGTGCATTAATGGAAGTGGACCCGGACCTCAACCATCGGGACCGGATCCATCCCGAGGAGCAGGTTCAGTGCCTCTTGAGTTACCAGCAAGCGGTGAAAGCCAGTCAACCCTTTACCCAGGAATACCGGCTACAACGAGCCGATGGAGCCTATCGCTGGATGTTAGAAACTGGGGTTCCCCGATTGAGTCCCGAGGGCAATTTACTCGGGTTCATTGGGTCGGCGATCGATATTACCCCCCTCAAACAGGCGGAAGCGGAACGGATGAAACTGTTACAACTCGAACAAGCCGCCAGAAGTCAGGCGGAAGCCAGCGAGCAGTATTATCGATTCCTAAGCGAAGCGATTCCGCAAATGGTCTGGACCGCCCTCCCCGATGGGACCCTAGATTACATAAGTGAGCGCTGGAGTGAGTACACCGGCTTGAGTGTGGCGGAATTGTTAGGCTGGGGATGGGAGCCGATTGTGCATCCGGACGACTTGTCCGAATGTCACGATCACTGGATTGCTTGTGTGGAAAACGGACAACCTTATGAAATTGAAGCCAGAATGCGTCGGGGTTCCGATGGCGCTTACCGCTGGCATCTGGGATTAGCGGTGCCGATGCGGGATCATCAGGGGGATGTGGTGAAGTGGTTTGGGACGAATACGGACATTCATGAACGCAAGCAGGCGCAGCAAGAGCGCATGGAGTTGTTGCAACGGGAGAAGGCGGCGCGAATTTTGTCCGAACGGGCAACGACGATGGTGCATCGGTTACAAGCGATTGTGGATGTGGCGATCGCCCCGTTGTCGCTCCATGATCTGCTGCAAGAGTTGCTCGATCGCCTCACGGTGGTGTTAGAAGTCGATGCTGCGGTCATTTTATTGGTCAACGAGGACCAAACTGCCTTGATGGTGACCGCTACCAAAGGCTTAGATTTAGAACAACCCCTCTCTCCGAATATCCCGATCCCGATGGGGTTAGGGTTTGGGGGAAAAATTGCCGAGACTCGTCAACCGATGAAGATTGAGCGCGATGCTCATACTCAAGTGATTAGTCCCCTGTTCCGACATCAAAAAATTGAGTCCATTATGGGTGCACCGATGCTGTTAGAAGACCGGGTGATCGGGGTGCTCCATGTCAGTACCGAGTTGCAGCGAGAATTCATGGCAGAAGATGTCTATTTGCTGCAACTGGTGGCCGATCGCGTGGCCCTTGCCATTGACCGGGCCAATCTCTATGAGGCCCAGCAGCAAGCCCGCGATCGCGCCGAAAAAGCCAACCGACTCAAGGATGAATTTTTGGCGATCGTCTCCCATGAATTGCGGACTCCCCTCAACTCCATTCTCGGCTGGGCGCAATTACTCCGTGCGCGCACCCTGAAAGAAGAGACGCGAGACAAAGCCCTGGAAACCATCGAACGCAATGCCAAGCATCAGGTGAACCTGATTGACGATATCCTCGATGTCTCGCGGATTATGCGGGGGAAAATTCGCCTCACCCGAGTTCCGATGTATCTGGAAACCCTGGTAGAACAGGCGATCGCTACCCTGACTCCGGCAGCAGAAGCCAAATCGATTGAAATCCACACCCAGTTCAGCTCAAACGGACAGCCGATTTTGGGCGATAGTAGCCGCCTCCATCAAATTGTCTGGAATCTGCTCTCTAATGCCGTAAAATTCACCCCCAATGGCGGACGGGTGACGGTGGCGATCGAGCGCGTCGGGAATTACTTAGAATTTCGGGTTCAGGATACGGGGATTGGAATTAGCCCGGAATTCCTGCCTCACGTCTTTGAGGGCTTCCGCCAAGCCAATAGTTCCTCCACCCGCACCCACGGGGGTCTCGGTCTAGGCTTAACCATTGTGCGCTACCTCGTCGAACTGCATGGGGGGACTGTCTCTGCCTTCAGCCAGGGAGAAGATACGGGTTCCACCTTTACCGTGGCCCTCCCCATCGGGATTTCCCAGAACTCTCCCCCGGATTCCGATACCGTGACTGTGGACGAGAACACAACGGCAAACCATTCGTTAAACCTCGCCGGTTTACAGGTGCTGGTGGTGGATGATGACCGCGATACGGGAGAACTGATTGCTCAAGTTTTAGCGGAATATGGAGTCCAGACGACGGTGGTGTTATCCGCTGCCGAAGCCTTAGCCGCCACGGAGCGATCGCGTCATGATATCTTGATTTCCGATATTGGAATGCCCGATGAAGACGGCTATGTTTTGATTCGCAAAATTCGCCAGCGTGAGGCGGGATACTCTAAGCCCATTCCCGCGATCGCCTTGACCGCTTTCGCTCGGGAAGAGGAGCGCCAACAGGCACTTTTAGCCGGTTTTCATCTTCATGTTGCTAAACCTGTAGAACCCGTGAAATTAGCAACGGCTCTCGCCGAAATCGCCCAACAAACGGGCTTAATCTAATCCCATAATGTTCGAGTCTGACTTAATCCCTGTCTTCATCTCTGCAGTTCTGACCGTTTCAACGCTACAATTAAATTTAGGGAATCACCCGTTCGTTTTACGGGGATTTTATCCCGGTAAAACTTTCGCTATTTACCCTAAATTAAAACCCATTTATTCCCCAGGGTAAGCTCATCTAATTTGGTATAAAATGTACTTGACAAAAAGGCAATCATCGGGTGTGCACCATTTAATGATGGGCCATTCTATAATGTCTAAAATAGTAAATCGGCTTGCTTAAGGTAAAACTCTATGAATAAAG
>NZ_JAMXOT010000035.1 GCF_024220515.1 Oscillatoria sp. HE19RPO | reverse complement strand
AATACGCCCCTACAAGAAATAACGATTTTTCGTCATTAAATTTATGCCCTCTGGAGGGCGTATGCAATACGCCCCTACAAGAAATAACGATTTTTCGTCATTAAATTTATCACCTTGACAGGGCTAGGGTTCAAACCCCCGCCTAACAGCTAAAGTCGGTTAAAACCGACTAAACCACCACCCTTCAGTCGTTTCCAATGTTTGTAGTAACGACTTCAGTCGTTCTCTTAAGTTCGTAGTAACGACTTCAGTCGTTATCTTCCCCCCATTCATCATCACCCAACCCACCCAGAAGCAAACTCCCCCAACCCCTCAACCTTCAACTACCGAGAATCCCCCAAAAACTCAGGGGTTTCCAACACCGTCACCGAAACCAAGGGAGTCACATTAAAATCTTCCTGCAAAATGTGAGCTTGAATCTCCCGAGTCAGCCGACTGCGAATCTCTTCTGTAGACAGATCCACACCCCCTTGACGCTGCACATAAACCACCGCCAGTAGAGTATTCTGCCCCGAAATATTGGGCCGAGTAAACCGGATATTCCCCTCCACCAACTCCGCCAACTCGCTCGTTTCCACCACTTTCTTGATTTCCGCATTAATCCGTTGAGCACGACTTGGGCGCTGCAAATTTGGAGAGTCAGAAAATTGCCACATCAGCAACGCCACCAGTCCAACCGTTGTCACCCCCATCGAAATCGGAAACAGCTTTTTCGTCCCGCGATCGTACCTGGCACCCCGGGGCTTTAATCCAAATACCCGGAAAATAATCGCTGCGGATAAATTAATCCCGAATAATTGCAACAACAGCAAAAATAAGCCATTGACAATCATATCCCAGCGCCCTAGGGGAATCGACATCCCGATAATTCCGGCAGGGGGAGACAGGGAGGCAGCAACCAACATTCCGACTGATGCCCCTGCCACCAAACTGCTGCGTTCCGATTGCACTAAATTTAAGGCCCCAGCAGTCCCGGCAGCTAACGGCAGCAAAATGGCGATCGCGGAAATTTGAGAGTTTTCCACCATAAACGGCGTGGCAATCTCTTGCTGCATGATTAAACTCAGGAAAGCTGTCACGGCAATTAACACCGCTAAAGCGCTAAAATACCGCACTATACTGCGTTTGAGTAGGTTTTTGTCCCCTCGGGAAGTGGCGATCGCCACATTCATCGCCGGACCCGCTAACGGTGCAATTAGCATGGCAGCAATCAGTAAAAAGCTGCTATTGGTAAATAACCCAATCCACACCACCACCCCTGCCAGGGCCGCATATCCCAAAAATCCCCGCCAAGACCCCACACTCTGCAATCCCCCGAGAAAAATCTCAATGGGACTGCGTTCCTGAACCTCCGTCACCTGATCCGGGGCCTCCGAACTTGGCGGATGCAGGGGCATCATTCCCCGAGGAATTAACGTCACTGCCAGGTTGTCGATGCATTCCAACTCCTCCAGCAACCCTTCCACTCGGCGATTGGAAACGTGCAGAACCACCACATCCACGGGACCTTCGGGACCCTTTGCCTCGAACTGGATCAAATTAGAAGCATCATAATCCTGGGCAATCTCCACCACCTGTTTTCCGCAACCCTGCGGGACTCTGATTTGTAATTGACGCATATTCTCCTGGAGTCTTAAATTAAATTTTTTCTCAGCCTAACGTAAGCCAAGGGGAACCTGTCGGTACAATAGATCCTAAGTCCCCTTGCCTTGCGCTTCTGTTCTATGAGCTATTGCCTCAATCCCCATTGCAAGAAGCCTTACAATCCAGATAATGCCAAGTTTTGTCTGAGTTGTCGTTCTCCCTTAGGGCTTAAAAATCGCTATCGTACCATTCGCCCCCTCGGGGAAGGCGGGATGGGGCGCACGTTTTTGGCCCTGGATCAGGACCGCCTCAATGCCCCCTGTGCGATTAAGCAATTATTACCGGCCCCAGAAATCCAGTCCGATTCCCAAGCAATGGCAAAGGTGACGGAGTTATTTGAACAGGAGGCGCGGCAGTTGTTACTCCTGGGGGAACAACATTCCCAAATTCCCGCCCTGTTAGCCTATTTTGAACAAGATAAACGGCTGTATTTGGTACAGCAGTTTATTGAAGGACAAACGTTGTGGCAAGAATTGCAACGATTCGGGGCGTTCACAGAGGAACAAATTCGCCAGTTGTTGTTAGATTTGCTGCCGGTATTACAGTTTGTCCATGAACGGCAGGTGATTCACCGGGATATCAAACCCGCCAATATTATCCGGCGAGAGGATGGGAGACAATCCTCTGGGGGTCAGTTGGTGTTAATTGATTTTGGCATTGCTAAACAACTGAGTTCAGGCGGGGGGAAAACGGGCACGAGGGCGGGGACGGAAGGATATGCGCCGATGGAACAACTGCGCGGGGGTCGGGCATTTCCGGCGAGTGATTTGTATAGTTTGGGGGTAACTTGTATTCAGTTGTTAACGGGGATTTCCCTCGATCGCCTCTATGATCCGGTGGAGTCGCGGTGGTTGTGGCAGGCGCACTTACAGCAAGTTGGACGCACCGTCAGCGATCGCCTTGCCGCGATTTTGAATAAGATGATTCAAGATTCCATAAAAGCCCGCTATCCCTCTGCCGCAGCGGTTCTCCAAGACTTGAATACCGCAGGCAGTCGGAGTTTCCCTGGGGCAGTCACGCCCTTTATTCCCGCAGTTCCCACCCCACCGACGGTTCCTACGAATCCCCTGCTGGAACTGTTCCAACGCCAAACCTGGGACTGTGACTCGACTCTCACGGGACATACTGGGTCAATCAAAACTGTCGCCCTCTCCAAGGACGGGAAAATTATTGCTTCCGGAAGTGAGGATAAAACTATCATCGTTTGGGACTGCAATACGGGGAAAATCCTCCATACCCTCACCCAACATTCTGGCGTAGTTACCGCAGTTGTCATCTCCCCCGATGGCAAACTGCTAGTTTCTGGAAGTACAGATAAAACCATTAAATTCTGGCAATTACCTACAGGGTTTTTACTTCGCACGCTTACTGGACATACCGGGGCGATTACCGCCCTCACAATCGCCCCCGATGGCAAAACCTTAGTCAGTGGTAGCGCCGACAAGACGCTGAAACTGTGGAATCTGCGGACGGCACAATTGCAACAAACCTGGGAGGGACATACCCAAGGGGTTTCCTGTGTCACTTGTTCCCCGGATGGGAAACTGATTGCTTCTGGCAGTGACGATCGCACGATTAAACTCTGGAATCTGCGGAATGGGACAGTGAAAGCAACCCTGACGGGACATCAGGAACGGATTGAGGCAGTGGCGATCGCCTCGGATAGTCAAACCCTCGCCTCCGGCAGTCGGGATAAAACCATCCAAACCTGGCAACTGGATACGGGCACAAGATTAGCCACTCCCAAGGAACATTTAAGTGGATTTCAGGCGATCGGTTATCTCCCCTTACCCCCTACTTTCAATCCCGACGAAGGTCATATTTTAGTCAGTGGCAGTGACGACAAAACCCTGAAAATCTGGCATCAAGAAACTGGCAACCTCCTCCACACCCTCACCGGCCATCATGATAGTATCACTTGTTTGGCCTTGAGTTTTGAAGGTCAGATGATTATTAGTGGGAGTCAAGACAAAACTCTCAAAATTTGGCAGAATTTAAACCCTTAAAATTAATCTTATGAACCATTGTTTAAATCCAGTTTGTAAACAACCCAAAAACCCCGAGGGCAATAAATTCTGTCAAACCTGCGGGTCCAAACTCCTGCTGCGAGACCATTACCGGGCCTTAAAACCCATTGGCAGTAGCACCTATAGCCGCACTTTTTTAGCCGTGGATGAAGATATTCCCTCCAAACCCTTCTGTGTCATTAAGCAATTTTTTCCGCCCCGAACTGTCAGCGAAGCCCAAAAAGCAGCGGAACTGTTTCAACGAGAAGCAGTACAATTAGACCGCCTGGGACAACATCCCCAAATTCCGAGACTTTTGGCCTATTTTGACCAAGATAAATATCAATATTTAATTCAAGAGTTCATGGAGGGAAAACCCCTTGCAGAAGAACTCAAACAGTCCGGTGCTTTTTCGGAAGACCAAATTTTCACCTTCCTCAAACAAATCTTACCCCTGCTGCATTTCGTTCACAGCAATCAAGTGATTCATCGGGATATCAAACCCGCTAATATTATTCGCCGTCCCCCCGTTACTGGAGGGAATTTTGCCTCGGAGAACCGTTCTGATTCTTTGCTGCTAGTGGGATTCAGTGCGGTTAAAAGCGTCTCCAATCAACCCCAAATCGGCAATGCTACTATCATCGGCAGTCCTGAATATACGGCATCGGAACAGTTAACGGAAAATCCTACCTTTGCGAGTGATTTATATAGTTTAGGGGTAACTTGTATTGAACTGTTAACCCAAACCAGTCCGTTCAATCTCCGACATGGAAATAGCTGGGAATGGCGACAATATCTCAGCCGTCCCGTGAGTGCGGCATTAGGGAATATTATAGATAAATTGCTGCAAGATAAAGTCAGTCAACGCTATCAATCTGCACAAGAAGTTTTACAAGACTTGGAAAGTTTGCAACCGAGGGAATGGAAATGTGTTGAAACCTTTGCCTCGGGTAGTCGGATCCGCTGCGTGGCAGTCAGTCCCGATAGTCAAATGATTGCCAGTGGTAGTGAAGAGAATCGCATCCAATTATGGTATCCTGGAAGGGGACAGTCTGGAGAACAATTGGGGAATTGGCTATCGGGACATTCGGGATGGGTACAGGCGGTTATGTTTAGTCCCGATGGGAGAGTATTAATCAGTGGCAGTTGCGATCGCAGCCTGAAAGTATGGGATTTAGGCACAGGAAAACTGCTGCGATCGCTGGGAGATTGGTTTGCACCTCATAACGGCTGGATTAATAGTATTGCCCTCAATCCTTCGGGGACAATTTTAGCCAGTGGCAGTACCGATACCACCATTAAACTCTGGAATATCAGTACGGGGAAACAAATTACCACTTTAACGGAACATCAAGGAACGGTAGAATCGGTGGCGATTTCTCCCGATGGCAAATTATTAGCCAGTGGCAGTGGCGATCGCACGGTAAAACTCTGGGAATTACCCACGGGGAAAGCGGTAGCAACCTTCACGGGACATCAAGATATGGTGCGATCGGTTGCCTTCAGTCCCGACAGCCAAATGCTCGCCTCCGGCAGTCGAGACAATACCATAAAATTGTGGCAAATAAATAGCGGTGAACTGTTAGGAAACTTACCCCATACAGATTGGATTGAAACCGTGGCATTTAGTCCACAGTTACCCTTAGTGGTAGGGGGAACTCGCAACGGTGCGATCGGCTTTTGGAATCCCTATACCGGAGAGGAATTAAATGGAGTCCAAGCACATTCAGCATCGGTAACCTCCGTGGTATTCACACCCAATGGGAGGGCGATAATTAGTGGTAGCGCCGATGGCAGTATTAAACGCTGGCAAGGGGAGCATCTCAATTTTGCCTAAAAACCAGTCTGACCTCTCCCCAAACCCCTCCCCTAAGAGGGGAGGGGCTTTGAGACTCCCCTTTCCGGCTCCCCCTTCCCTCTTAGGGAAGGGGGCTGGGGGGTTAGGTCTCTTGAACAAATTGAGATGCTCCCCTGGCAAGTGGCATCAGGATCATAAATAGATGACCTCTCCTATTAAAATTACCTAAAAAGCCATTGCAAAAATATCCTGTGCAGACAAAGTAAAGTTACCAAAAGTCGGAGAAACAATCGAAGAATTACCCGTAAAGGAATTCATCTGATATTCTCCCTCCACCCAATCACAAACAAAAACAGTAGGCTGCTTGGGGTTACCAATAAACTTTCTTGCCCCCAAAGCATCATAATCAATAATCCAATATTCCGGGATACCCATCTCTTCATAATCTCGTAACTTATTATAATAATCATCCCGCCAATTTGTTGAAACCACTTCAACAATTAATTTAACCGATTCAGCATTTTGAATAATTGACTCGCTTTCCCATCGTGGTTCCATCCCCAACACCTCTTTATTCAACACAATGATATCTGGCTCATAACCGGATTTTTGTCCTATAGGTTTAACAATCGACTCCCGGGGAATCGTCCAAATCCCACCTTTACCCATCTCTCGAATCGTCATCAATAGTTGCTCAATCAGAGAACCGGCTAGATTTGAATGTTTTCCCTTGGGTTTGGGCATTTCCACAATTACTCCATCATATAGTTCATACCGAACTTCCGACTGTTCGGGATACCAGTTTATAAATTCATCAAAGGTATAAAGTTCTGGTTCAGCTTTTGCGTGAGTCATAGGTCTAAATTAAATGATTTTGAGCAAATATGATTCGCTTTATTTAGAATCTAGGTAAATTTTGGTGAGGTTATAGGTCCCCCAGTTGTTCGGCTTTAGCTACAGCCAATCCCTCGCGACAATAGCTGAATTGTTTCGAGGGATTGACCGAATATAAACCGGCTAAACTGATTAACCTGGTGTTCCAAACCGTTGTACTAATTCATCCCGAGAAAGGGTGAGGACGAACCGAGTTAACTCTTCCACAGGTAACTGTAAAAGTGGCTCAATGGTTGAGGACAATTCCTCATCTATCTCGCCAAATCGGACTCGGAATGAGTTTTCAATGAAGGCCCTCCGTTCTTCCTGGCGACCTTCTTCACGACCTTCCTGGCGACCCTCTTGGCGACCTTCTTGGCGTCCTTCTTGGACTGCTTCTTCTCGCCATTGGTAATAAGCGGGTGATAAGTTCATAATTAACTCCTGATTCTCTTCATCTTGATTTTGCCTCAGTTGGATATTGATGCGCCAGTTGGAGAGGATTTCTAGCAAGTTGTTTCGGAATGGA
>NZ_JAMXOT010000351.1 GCF_024220515.1 Oscillatoria sp. HE19RPO | reverse complement strand
GCGCAATGCTTGCGCCCCAGGGGCGCAAGCATTGCGCCCCTACACATACCTTCCTTTCATCAGTTGAACGGTTGGATGATTTATATTTTGCAATCCCCTAATCTTCATGTCATTGCTCGAATGAATGAGGTTTTACCAATACAACAGGCCCCACTGTAGTTGAATCCAGCAGGTAGATACACATTTGCTCGGTGTTGTCAAGCCTTTTTACTGAACCGACGCCCTAGATCGGGGTGGTAAATTTAATGACCCAAAATCGGGGTTTCATGTAAGGGGTTGTTCAGAGATTTTTGAGATCGCCAGAATAAATGCGATAAAATCCTTGAACAATGAAAAACTCATAATTACCTGCGATTTACCCAATGGGGATGCAACGCTCGCTCTTTCTTCTTGGACTCTCCCTGGTTGTGGCTTTGGGGGCAGTATGGGGTTGGGTGGTAGTCGGACTCGACTCCATGACCTGGAAACTAGCGTTATCAATACCGGCTGGATTGGTTCTGTTTTGGCCGATCGCCCAGCATATTGCCAACAGTTCATTACTCTCGGTGGGAACTCGACGGGAATGCGTGATTGAATCTATCCTCAAGTTCCTGACTAAAACTATCATTGGGGTCAGTGCGGTAACTGGGGTGGGAGCATTTCTACTCGCCGGGTTTTGGGCCATTGCTAGGCGTGGGGCTACCGCCAAAGAAACCGCCCTGTTCGGGCTCCAATCCTTCGCGGTTACCCTCGCGGCTTTGCTGGTGGCGATCGCCTGTCATTATCTCTTTCGCTTGCTCCTCAAAAAGTTAAGTTCGGTACAACTTGATATTCTCTATTTAGCTGGGGCCGGGGCTACCGTTTTAGCCGTGGGTGGAATCCTCGCCTCTCAAACCTGGATAGGCGTCCTTGCCGAACCTGCTGTATCCCAGAGAATCGCGAATACTGCCTGGATTGCGGTGGTGGGAGTCGGCTATGCCTGGGTGCAAATTCTCGCAGCGACCCCCAACGAGAAAAAAGTAGTCGTTCCTGATGCATTGATGACGGCTTTCGTGGTCATCTGTGGGGCCATTTTATTTTGGGCGATCGGAAAAGCATCCTTTCCCGTGGCGATGGGGTTACTCGCTTGGGTGGGCGCGATCGTCTTGGATAAAGAACAGAAAAAGCGAAAATTTTAGATGCGTCATCCCTGTTAAATGTGAAGATAAGAAATAGCAGATCCTCATCCTCTCAGGCGCGGAACTTTGACTGTTATTTGATGAGACCTCTGTGCAAATTCCTCTAATTAGATTTTGCCAGAGGTTAGAAACCCGGTTTCTTGAGAAAATTTCTGCTAATCAGCAACCAATTCGCCACAGAAACCGGGTTTCTTGTCCTACGGATTTAATCCGGAACTGACGCCTTAGAAATTTTTTAACTTTTTTCTCAATCGACGAAACGTACTCCCTTAAAACCTTTGATGTCTTCTACCCACTCCACCGTTACTGTTACCGTTCCGGCCACCACTGCTAACCTCGGGCCTGGTTTTGACTGTTTTGGGGCTGCATTGACCCTGTACAACCAGTTTAAGTTTTCGGCGATCGCCCTCAATCCATCCAGTCCGGATCAAAAAACCCTCCAGATTCTCGTCAAGGGGTTAGAAGCCGATCGCGTCATTGCCGATGAGACCAACCTGGTCTATAAAGCCTTTGCTAAATTCTACGCCCATCTCAACCAATCCCCACCGCCGGTCGAAATCGAGATAGAACTGGGAGTTCCCCTGGCGCGAGGACTGGGAAGTTCGGCAACGGCGATCGCCGGTGGCTTAATGGGGGCCAATCACCTCGCCGGAAAACCCCTGACTCCACTGCAACTGGTGGATCTGGCGATTGATATGGAAAAGCATCCCGATAACGTCGTTCCCGCCTTACTCGGAGGATGTCGTCTCGCCGCATCAATCCCGGAAGAACTAGCAACCGATCGCCCCGGTTGGGAAATCTGTGACGTTCCCTGGCATTCAGAAATTGTCCCGGTTGTAGCAATTCCCGAGTTTGAGTTAGCCACCGAAACAGCGCGCCAGGTCCTACCAACCCACTACACCCGGGCGGATGCGATTTACAATACCGCCCATTTGGGGTTACTCCTGCGGGGATTAGCCACCAACAATGGTCAATGGTTGCGCGTTGCCATGAGCGATCGCCTCCATCAACCCTATCGCAAGGATTTGATTCCCGGTTATGATGCGGTTCATGCAGCGGCTTTAAATGCGGGAGCCTACGGGTTGACCATTAGTGGTGCAGGTCCAACCCTGTTGGCGTTATC
The DNA here is from genome assembly GCF_024220515.1 of Oscillatoria sp. HE19RPO. Lineage (GTDB taxonomy): Bacteria > Cyanobacteriota > Cyanobacteriia > Cyanobacteriales > Laspinemataceae > Laspinema. The sequence continues at coordinate 6,465 of NZ_JAMXOT010000351.1, read as the reverse complement.
CTCTCAAGGGCAGTCCGCAGATGTGGCGATCGCAATGGTGGAAGCATGGCAGCAAGCCGGAATTAAGTCCCACGCCCAATCGGTGCAAATTGATCTCCGAGGGTCCGTAAGCGTGGAAACAAAATCTTCCCTGAAAGAACCCGCTAACTTTTCTACCCCGGGATAAGCGGTATAGCGAGCAAGATGCAAAGCAAGTAGGCATAGCTCCGCTTACCGCACTCCAAAACCCTGAATGTTAAGGAGTGCGAGCATCTTGCTCGCTATAGTTTTAATAGAGAGCAAGATGCAAAGCAAGTAGGCATAGCTCCGCTTACCGCACTCCTTAAACCTAAATGTAGAGGCGATTCGCGAATCGCCTCTACATTTAGGTTTAGGTTTAGATTTTAGACAATTGTGGAAGTCTTGATTACCCCGTGGTGGCTAACTATCCACCCGCCAAATCCGGGACAGATGAGAGCGATCGCGATTGGCGGCATTCCACTCCAGGGAGGAGCGGAAATTCACCACCATTGCATTCAAATCTTCCATATCAATTAAAAACGCATCGTGACCGTGGGGAGAATTCAACCACCCCAATTCCGCATTCGGAATCAACTGAGCTAACTTCTCCTGTTCCACCGGAGGATAAAGCACATCCGAGTCGATCGCCACCACCAGAGTCGGTTGCTGGATACTCGCCAACACCGAATTATAATCCCCGATTCCGCGAGAGACATCGTGACTATCCATCGCGTAAGTCAGGGTAATGTAACTATTCGCATCAAACCGATTCACCAGTTTTTGGCCTTGATATTGCAGGTAATTGACGATTTCCCAATTGCCATCAGCACTTTTGTTGCGCCCGAATTTTTGCTCTAAACTGGCCCAACTGCGATAAGAACACATCGCCATCATCCGCGCCGCAGACAATCCGGCAGCAGGGGGTTGTTCAATGGTGTAATAGCCACCGCGCCAGTAAGGGTCGGCATAAATGGCTTGGCGTTGGGCTTCGCTGAGTCCGATGCACCAGGGAGAATGTCTTCCCGAGGCGGCAAAGGTGGCGATCGCCTCCACTTTTTCCGGATACATCACCCCCCATTCCAGGACCTGCATCCCGCCTAATGACCCCCCGATCGCCAGCTTGACTTTGGCAACTTCCAACTCATCCAGCAATGCCGCCTGGACTCGGACCATATCCCGAATCGTAATCCGAGGGAAATCGGGACCGTAGGGACATCCGGTTTCTGGATTGACCGAGGTGGGTCCGGTGGTGCCGTAACAACTCCCCAGGACGTTGCTGCAAATAATAAAATCTTTTTCCGTATCTAGGGCTTTTCCGGGGCCAAATAAAGGGTCCCACCACTGATCCGCATCCGCCCATCCGGTTAAGGCATGGCAGATCACCACAGCATTATCTCGTTCGGGATTCAGTTTTCCCCAGGTTCGATAGGCGACTTGCACCCCGCTCAAAACCTGGCCGGATTCTAGGATAACGGGTTGTGTAAGTTCACAAAACTGGGTTTCCGGGGAAATATAGCGGGTGTCATTCATAATCTTTCATCTCTTTTGCTGGCGATCGCATCGTGGGTCAGTGAACAATCGGCTAATAAACGCTCCTGGCGTCTTATAACCGTTAGCGTTGGGTATTCGCTGACGGCTTGTTGCTACGTTCAACCCCTCGCCGGTCACCGAGTCCCCTTAATTTTTGTTGTTCCTATTGTAATCCAATCTCGTTCTGGCTTCTGTTTTTTAGCTCACGAATTGCTCATCCGGTGAGGATTAGGCGGATAAAAGCGGACTAAAAAGGCCCAGTGTTCTGAATGAAGTTCCAGGGGTTAGCGGTGCTTTAATACCAAATCCGGTTCTCTTAAGTCGGTTTTATGTATTAGCCTGCGCAGGCAGGCTTTGTCCGTGTAGCCCCAGGCTTCAGCCTGCGGGTTTTTATGAGTACAGGATGCTGCATCACAGAGGCGATCGCCTCTGTGAAAGCACCGCTAATCAACCCAGTCACCTACCAACCGGGACAAGGTTAATTCCTAAGCCTTTTTAAAAGCTTGGTCGAAGTCCGCCTTAATATCCTCAATATGTTCAATTCCCACAGACACCCGAACCATATCCGGGGTCACCCCAGAGGATTTTTGTTCCTCTTCGCTCAATTGTTGGTGAGTCGTCGAGGCGGGATGAATCACCAGAGTTTTGGCATCGCCAACATTGGCTAAATGGCTGGCTAACTGCACATTATTGATAAATTCTCGGCCCGCTTCCATGCCACCTTTAATCCCAAAATTGACCACACAGCCAAACCCATTAGTTAGGTATTTTTTGGCTAACTTGTGATAGGGATTATCCTTGAGTCCAGAATATTTAACCCATTCCACCTTGGGATGCTTGGAGAGCCATTTTGCTAACTCCATCGCATTATCAGCATGACGCTGAACTCGCAGGGAAAGGGTTTCTAACCCCTGCAAGAGTAAGAAGGCATTAAATGGACTCATAGCCGGTCCAAAATCGCGTAATCCTTCTACTCGGGCGCGGATGATAAAGGCAATATTTCCAAAGGGACTTTTTGGCCCAAAGGTTTCATAGAAATTCATCCCATGATAACCGGGAGAGGGTTCAGTAAAGATGGGGAATTTGCCATTTCCCCAATCAAATTTACCTGAATCGACAATCACGCCACCAATAGAGGTTCCATGACCGCCAATCCATTTAGTTGCCGATTCCGTAATGATATCTGCACCATGTTCGAGGGGTTTGCACAAGTAACCCCCACAACCAAAGGTATTATCTACAATTAAGGGAATTCCATGTTCATGGGCGATATCGGCAATGGCAGAAAAATCAGGAATATTGCATTTGGGATTCCCGATACTTTCTAAATAAATCGCCTTAGTTTTGTCATCGATCGCCTTTCGGAAATCTTCTGGATTATCTCCATCGACAAACTTAACGTTAATGCCTAAACGAGGCAGGGCTACTTTAAATTGATTGTAGGTTCCGCCATAGACAAAGCTGGTGGAAACAATGTTATCTCCCGCTTCACATATCGTGGCGATCGCCAAAAATTGGGCCGCTTGACCACTGGATGTCGCTAAGGCAGCCACACCGCCTTCCAAGGCAGCAATCCGCTTTTCAAAGGCATCGGTGGTCGGGTTCATAATTCGGGTATAAATATTCCCGAATTCTTTTAGGGCAAATAAATTGGCTCCGTGGTCCGCGTCATTGAAGACATAAGAAGTGGTTTGGTAAATTGGAACAGCACGGGCATTTGTCCCTGGGGCTGGTTCCTGTCCGGCATGAACTTGTAGGGTCTCAAAGCGGTAGTTCGGCGTTTCACTCATAAACTTGAAAAGTTCCTCGAATTTCTGGTGTTTTTGGCTGATTGGATATACAATTCATCTCGCGCTAGAGAGTCATACTTGACAAGGATTTTACCCTTCCCTAACCAGCTCAAAACATTACGCAATTATAGGGCTATTTTTTTCGGCTCGGGTGATAATTTTAAAAAACTTAATAAAATCTCAAGGTCCAAGACTCGATAAACAAGCGAGTCTGACCCGGTTTTGGAGGGAAATTTTTAATACAATATGGCTGACGCATTACCCCTAAATGTAGAGGCGATTCGCGAATCGCCTCTACATTTAGGGTGAGTTCTCAAAATATGCGTAAGTCCTGTACAAGAAAGTGCATCTCATCTGCCAGCAAACCAGGGGGGGAAATTAACAAGCGCCTGACCTTGGGGGACCGGCCCCATCAGTGGACCCTAGGCGGTGATTGCCGAGGGTAAAGCAGCGGTGAATTCAATTCAAGAATCAACGGGGGCGAGTGTCGAGTTCGATGCCGTTGTCCTAGATTGAACAGGTCCCTGAAGCGGATAGGTGGGCCTGGGAGCGTTTACTGGACGATGGAGAGTTCATCCACGACTTGCACCCGTCCCCGGCAAAGAGAACGGAGGAGGCGATCGAGACTGAAGCGGTCCTCGTCGCTGAGGGATTCATCTAAAATCGCGGCCATCATTCCATAGCGATCGGCTTTGGTGAGGCAGTGGGTATCTCGGACCGTGGCAAGTAGTTCAGGAATGGCACCGGGGAGCAAGTTGAGTGAATACATTAGGGTAGTTTTTGAACTCGACATCTTTATAATCCCGTATTTTCTCGCGATCGTCCGTGATTCTACCGAAACATCCTCCGTGATTCTAACGAGGTTTGGATGTGATCCAAGTGGAGTAGTCGTGGTGATGGCGATCGCCAAGAAGAAATCCCGCGACTTCCAGGGACCTCAATCCCCCACCAGGGACTTAAATATTCAATATCATAAGCATTTATGCTGGCTTATCAATCATATTAATCATTTTTACTTAACATCCCTTTTCAAAACTTTATATAGCTTAATAAACTAAAAGAGTAGGCAGTAAGTATTTATTACCATCTCTCTATGTTAACCCTAGACTTTCCCTGGCTAACCACTATAATTCTTTTCCCGCTCCTAGCGGCCCTAGTCATCCCGGCACTCCCCGATCAAGAGGGTAAAACCATTCGCCTCTATAGCCTAGGCGTCGGCTTAATCGAACTCGCCCTCACCCTAATCGCCTTTTGGCAGAACTACGACCTCAACAACCCGGAATTACAGCTTATTGAAACCTACCCCTGGGTCCCCCAACTGGGTCTCAACTGGACCCTAGCCGTCGATGGCATTTCCATGCCCCTGATTGTCTTAACCGCCTTAGTCACCACCCTTGCCATTGCCGCAGGATGGAACGTCACCAAAAAGCCCCGGTTATTTTACGCCCTGATGTTGGTCTTGTACAGCGCCCAAATCGGCGTCTTTGCTGCCGGGGATATGCTGCTATTCTTCCTGATGTGGGAAATCGAACTCGTCCCGGTTTACCTGCTGATTTCGATATGGGGTGGCGAAAAACGCCTCTACGCCGCGACTAAATTCATTTTATATACTGCATTAGCTTCTATCTTTATTCTGGTCGCAGCCTTAGCAATGGCATTCTATGGCGATACCATCACCTTTAATATGGCCGAACTGAGTGCCAGACATTATCCCATTGCTTTAGAATTGCTGCTTTATGCCGGGTTGTTCATCGCCTTTGGCGTCAAACTCCCCGTCTTCCCCCTCCATACCTGGCTCCCGGACGCTCACGGAGAAGCGAACGCCCCAGTTTCTATGATTTTGGCCGGTGTCTTGCTGAAAATGGGCGGCTATGCTTTAATCCGCATGAACCTGGAAATGCTCCCCAACGCCCATCTCTACTTTGCCCCGGTTCTAGCCATTCTGGGGGTCGTGAATATTGTCTATGGTGCATTGAGTGCTTTTGGGCAAGATCACCTCAAACGGCGTTTAGCCTATTCGTCCATTTCCCACATGGGATTTGTGCTGATTGGGATTGCTTCCTTAACGGAACTGGGGATCAGCGGTGCCGTGTTGCAAATGCTCTCCCACGGATTGATTGCTGCCGCTTTATTCTTCCTGGCAGGGGTCACTTATGAGCGCACTCATACCCTGGCAATGGAAAAAATGGGCGGTTTGGCGAAGTTGATGCCGAAAGTATTTGCGCTGTTTACTGCTGGGGCGATGGCATCCTTGGCGTTACCGGGGATGAGTGGATTTGTGAGTGAGTTGACTGTGTTTTTGGGACTTTCCACCAGTTACGCCTACAGCACCCCGTTTAAAGTGGTGGTGATTGGGTTAGCGGCAGTGGGTTTAATTGTGACGCCGATTTATTTGCTGTCCATGCTGCGCCAGGTGTTTTATGGCAAAGTTGAGCCGATCGCGAATGTGGAGGCGTGGGAGTTGATGGATGCGAAACCTCGGGAGATTGCGATCGCCGCTTGTCTGTTGTTGCCGATTATCGGAATTGGGTTATACCCGAAAGCGGCGACTCAAACCTACGATGTGAAAACGACGGAAGTGGCTGCCGAGGTTCGCAATGCCCTGCCTATCTTTGCTCAACAGCAAGATCGGTTGTTCTCTGGTGGGTTTTTTGCTCCCAGTATCCCCCGTGTCGATGCTCAAGCGTTATTTAGCATTACGGATATCGGTAAGGGGGCTTAAGTGATTCTGGGGCATGGCCTTTCATGCCCCAGGGTTAGGGGAGTCTCCCGAATCCGGCGAGGGTGAATTCCGCTTCTCAAAGCCTTTGAGGATTTCGGGTCATCCAAAAATTAAAATCTCTATAGAGCGGTTCGGTGGACTCATGAGGTACAGATAAGCTGCCTTGGCATTTAATTCGATTACAGTAACGAAGCTTAAAGCTCGCACTACCAGCACTTTTGGTAAAATTGCTTCCCGATTTAGATGCCTCCCAAGCTGATTTAAAGGAGAAGCGGAGGTTTTACTTAGGGAACTCCAAAAAATAAAACCTTCAAAAAACCCGCAGGCTCAAGCCTGGGGCTACACGGACAAAGCGGTGCCTGCGCGGGCTAAAAGAGCCTTGTTAGGTGCGATCGCATCAAAGCAAGGATGATTTATTTGTTG
>NZ_JAMXOT010000350.1 GCF_024220515.1 Oscillatoria sp. HE19RPO | reverse complement strand
CCTAAATGATAGCTCAAAATAGTTTCTCTTAAATATCCTTTGTCGTCAAAAGCTTCCCCACAAACATCCCAATCAATGATTTCTGGATAGCGCTGCATCGTTTCAAAGATGTAACTTTTCAGCATTCGCGAAAATTGATATAGCAGTCGCCAGTCCAGTTAGGACGTAAAATAAAAGGAGTTGCCAAAATTTGAGATAAATCTATCCATATCTAATTCTTACAGCTACGACTTACGGAGAAAGGTCATAGAGGCCATTGAGCTCAACGGGATGAAGAAGAGTGAAGCCAGTGAAGTCTTTGGAATCAGCCGTAATACGATTAATCTGTGGCTCAAGCGTAAAGAAGAAACTGGAGACTTCCATGCTAAGACATACAGTCGAACGGGCCATAGTCATAGCATAACGGACTGGGATAAGTTTCGAGCTTTTGTTGAAGAAAATGCTGAATTGACCCAAGCTCAGATGGCTGAAGTATGGGACGGTGAAATTAGTGAAAGAACGATCAGTAGGGCGCTCCAAAAAATTGGCTTCACCCGTAAAAAAAAACTTATGGATACCGAGAGCGTTCGGATGAAAAACGGGCAGAGTTTGCTCTGAAGCTGGCCTCGGTCAAACCCTCCGATATTGTCTATGCTGATGAAGCTGGTATGGATAGCCGCGACAATTACAGCTATGGCTATAGTCTCCAGGGAGAACGGCTATATGGTCTCAAGTCAGGACGACGACAGGGGCGAGTTAATATGATTGCGGCTTTGTGTAATGGAGAATTATTTGCTCCTTTTACGGTAGAAGGGGCTTGTAATCGAAACGTATTTGAACTGTGGCTCTCAAACTGTCTCATCCCCAATTTGAAACCGGGGCAGATTTTGATAATTGATAATGCCAGCTTTCATAAAGGGGGACGTATTGAACAGATGGTAAAGGAAGCTGGATGTGAAGTTTGGTATCTGCCCCCCTATTCTCCAGACCTCAATAAAATTGAGCGCTGTTGGTCTTGGCTAAAAAGCCGCATTCGGCACCAACTCAAAGATTTTGATACCTTACGAGAGGCTATAGAAAATGTCCTTCACTTAGCTTGCGCCTAATGTCCTAATTGGACTGGCGATTGCTATAGAAACTATGCGTCACCTAAATTTTAGAATTGATGAAACCGGGGAACTCCGGTCATTGGACGGATTTAACAAAGACAAGGTTTTGACCCGCGCTCTAGTTGGGGACTCCAGCGCTACCCTCAAATTCCCCGAGACTCA
>NZ_JAMXOT010000349.1 GCF_024220515.1 Oscillatoria sp. HE19RPO | reverse complement strand
CCAGGACCAATGGTCAAGAACAGAGAGTTGGTGCTGCTGTTAATCGCATCCAACCAACCCGGTAACCAGACATTCCCATTATTCGGCCATGCAGTAGAAGCAATACTATCCGGATTGGACAGTAACACATCAAACCCATAAAGAGCTTTACCGTGCGCCGCTTGAATCCATTGCGCGAATACAGGTTCAATCAGGATTTGCTTTTCGGGAGTCCCGAAAGCTACGACTACATCGTTGTGCACATACAGACCCAGAGTATGGAATCCGAGGAACAACGAGACCCAGCTTAAGTGGGAAATAATCGCTTCCTTATGCTCTAAAACGCGATAGAGAACGTTGTTTTTGTTCGCTTCTGGGTCGTAATCACGAACCAAGAAAATCGCGCCGTGAGCAAAGGCTCCCACCATGATGAATCCAGCAATGTACTGGTGGTGGGTGTACAGGGCTGCCTGTGTCGTGTAATCCCGGGCCATGAAGGCATAGGGAGGCAGACTGTACATATGTTGTGCCACCAGGGAAGTAATCACACCTAAAGCAGCCAAATGCCATCCCAATTGGAAGTGCAGTGAATTGTTGTAGGTATCGTACATTCCCTTGTGACCCTCACCGAGCAAACCACCGAAGGGAGTGCCTTTCGGGGGATTGTGGGCATCCATGATTTCCTTCATGCTGTGGCCAATACCGAAATTGGTTCGGTACATATGACCCGCGATGATGAATAGAACAGCGATCGCCAAATGGTGATGGGCGATATCTGTCAACCACAGAGACTCGGTTTGGGGGTGGAAACCACCTAAGAAGGTGAGGATGGCAGTGCCAGACCCTTGAGCGGTGCCAAATACATGGCTTGCACTGTCAGGGTTTTGAGCATACACACCCCAGTTCCCGGTGAAGAACGGGGCTAAACCCGCTGGGTGGGGTTTGACGGAGAGGAAGTTATCCCAACCGACATGAACACCACGGGATTCGGGGATAGCCACGTGGACGAGGTGACCCGTCCAGGCCAAGGAACTGACACCGAACAGACCGGCTAGGTGGTGGTTCAAGCGGGATTCCGCATTTTTGAACCAAGCCAACGAGGGGCGGAATTTCGGTTGGAGGTGTAACCAACCGGCAAAGAGCATGACTGCGGCCAGGACCATCAGGAAGATGGCACCTTGGTACAGGTCAGAGTTCTTGGTCATGCCGATGGTGTACCACCAGTGGTAGACACCGCTGTAGGCGATGTTGACTGGGTTAGAAGCGCCCGCTTGGGTGAAGGCATCCACTGCCGGTGCACCGAATTGGGGGTCCCAAATCGCGTGAGCGATGGGACGGACGTTTAAGGGGTCTTTAATCCACTGCTCGAAGTTGCCTTGCCAAGCGACGTGGAACAGGTTGCCCGATGTCCAGAGGAAGATGATGGCCAGGTGTCCGAAATGGGAGGCGAAAATCTTTTGGTAAAGATTTTCCTCGGTCATTCCGTCATGGCTTTCAAAGTCGTGGGCGGTTGCAATCCCGTACCAAATCCGACG
>NZ_JAMXOT010000348.1 GCF_024220515.1 Oscillatoria sp. HE19RPO | reverse complement strand
CGCAATGCTTGCGCCCCAGGGGCGCAAGCATTGCGCCCCTACATTGATCGCGCTACTCCGTTGATCTACGAACGAACGTTTTGGAGATTTTATTTTTTGGAGTTCCCATAAATTAATCATGAACAATCTATTTTATCTAAATTTGAAACCCCAGCAATTTAAACGGAGATTTGGTGTCCAGATTCAAACCTTTAAAGAAATGGTAAAGAGTATATAACAATACCGTTTAGCGAATCCGAAAGATAAACGAGGACGTCGAACCAAATTAAATCTTGAAGAACAAGTCTTAGTCGCATTAGAATATTGGCGAGAATATCGAACCTATTTCCATATCGGCACAAATTGGGGAGTATCCGAATCAACAGTTTACCGAATTGTCACTAATGTTGAATCCACTTTGATGAAAACTGGAAAGTTTGGTATTCCTGGCAAGAAAGCCTTTTTTAAAGGTTTTGGGCGTCCAGAAGTTGTAGTAATGGATGTCACAGAAACAGAAGAACGAACTTCCCCAGAAAAAACAGAAGAAATACTTTTCAGGAAAGAAAAAACACCACAATCTAAAAATGCAGGTGGTCATTAATCAAGAAACTAAAGAGATTATTTGCCTACATTTTGGACCGGGGCATTGCCATGACTTCAACTTATTCAAAAAAAAATCAAGTCCATTTTCATCCTGAAACAGAGAGTTTACAAGATAGTGGATATCAAGGAATAAAAGATTTTGACTCTAATAGCTATATTCCTAAAAAGAAACCTAAAAATTGGAGTCTTTCTGCCTTAGAGAAAGACTCCAATCGGGCTTTATCTAAAGACAGAATAGTGATTGAACATATTAATAGAAGTTTGAAAATTTTCAAAATTTTGTCAAGTCGTTATCGAAATCGTCGCCGCCGTTATGGCCTCCGGTGTAATTTGCACAGCAGCACTTTATAATTATGAGTTGGCTCTGGGGTCTAAAATTCAAAACTTGTAATTATAACATAGATTTTTTTTGAAAGAGGTCTAGTGTTCGGGGTATCGCTGAACCCGCCTCCGTCGAAGATAACAGTTGCTTTGCCCCGGCCTTAACGACCTTTTGGGGTGAGCCAATAAAATCTCATCCGGCATAGGTTAGGGCCAACAATCAAGTCCCTTTTCTATCCTCTATCAACTATTCCAGCCACCACCATGAGCCAAAAGAACACCCGAAAAGTTTATTTTTCGGATACATTTACGCGACATTTATCCGGCTATTCCCGGACAAAGCAACGATAGCACTTTTTTACTCCCTAAATACTGCTCTGAAATGAACGAAATAGAATTAGAGTGGCAGCATTTGAAACGTGATGAATTAGCCGGACGTATGTTTGAAGATGAACTAGACCTAGCTTATTAAGTGTGGGATTTGATTTGGGAGCGATCGCCTCAAACCCACCCCAATTAATTCGGACTTGCCACCGTTCTCACCGTCAGCACTTGCGGTGGGGTCGCATCGGGAGGATAGAGAAAATCCACCTCAACCAAACGCCGATCGCCCGGTGGTAGAGTCAGGGTCAACAACGGTTCTCCCTGTTGTCCCCGTCGCTGTACCAAATGCAGATAGCGCGTCTGAGTGACGCCTTTTTCATCGGGATAGCGCACTCGGATCGTCCCGCGAAAGAACACTTGCCGATCGCGCGGATTGAAGAATAACAGTGCATCCATATCCTCATTTTCCTTCAACGGTGACGAAAACTCTAACCTCACCGTCTGCGCTCGATCGCTAGAATTGTACAATGGCAAGCTCAAATCGTATTCTATCCCATAATTAGCATGAGCGAAATAGGCCGTATCGGGATACCGTGCCAGCATTGGCGCACTTTGTATCTGCCCCGTTCCCAAAGTAATGCGATGTACCGTACTCAACGCATAGGCAAACGCTTGACCCAGAGGCGGAATTGTGAGAGTTTCCGAATTCGGGTCATCAGTGAGATGCGATCGCCACTGCGACCCCTGCGCCACCCCCGCCACGCGCCCGAACACCACATCGATATTGCTCGGATCCAGAGAAGTCGGCGGCGTATCTCGCGGCCCTGCAAACCCATCATTTTCTAACAATCGCTGCCATTCTGCTAAAGTAGGTGCGCGTTCTTTGCCATCATCCGTCAAGGGCGATCGCATCGCTAAATTTGCCAGATAGACCTCCCCACTACTCGACAACCGCATCATCGTCGATCGCGCATTAGAAGAAGGCACCACCGTTCCCACCGGAATCGGTGCATTAATTAACATCACCGTCCCCCCCGGAGGAATCTCCCATTTCTGCGGAAACATTTCCTGTCTGTTTCCCCGCAAAACCGCATTCATTACGCGACTTCCCGGCCCAGAATACACCTTTCCTTCCGCATCTTCTACCATATCCGGTAACTCAATAAATAAAGCATCGGGACTGGTTAAATAACTCCCGGCTTGCAACACTTCAATCGTCACCGTTTCTGCGGTGGGATTGTACGCCATCAACCCTTGATAAAAGGTGCGAGTTTCTTCCGGCAATCGCGCTCTGGCAATATGATGGGAAAACACATCAAATCGTCCTTGAAACGCAAAATTTAAGTGTGCATCCGGTACTTGTTTTCCCTCGGGTGGAAAAGTAGACAGTAAAATTCCCGGTGTCAGTACCACTTCTGGACTATTGCTATTAAAAACCGGCACTCGATCCAGTTCTCCCGGTAAAGGGCGCACCTCTTGAACATCCTGCACTTCTTTGGGCGGTAAAGCATCGATCGCCGGGATAGCGTCAAAACTGGGAATCTGTTCCGGTTCTGGCAACACTTGCGATGGAGGCATCGCAGGCGCAGGAGTGGGTACGGCAGTGGTTTGGGCGATAGGAAAGATTAGGAAGAATGGCAGCATGAGTGGTGGTCAAGAGAGGATAATGAGATGCGATCGCGATTCTATCGTTTTTTCGCCCTTTTACCCGAACATCGGGACGACATCGGTATAAGGATTGCTAGTGGATAGGGGTTAGATAAATTTATAGTTGACATCATTCAATGGAGACATTAAGATAGCAAAGCGTAACCGGAGAGTTGACTTGCAAAGGGGTGTTTTAATCGGGGTTAAGGAGAGCATCGGCCAATCCAATCAGAGTTGATTTACAATGCGATAAACGGAGGTTTTTTGGAAAAATGTTGCCATTTGTTTTTCTTAGCCAGACAAAAACAGTGACGACGGATTGGAAAGGGACAGGTTCCCAATGGGCGATTGCCGCAATGGTTGCGGTGGGGGTGAGTGGGACGGCTGCGATCGCACCGACAATCGCTCAAGTTCCCAGCAGCGTTACCCGAACTTACTGTCAGAATAATGGCGGTTCCAGCAGCGAAAATCCTAACGGCATCTGCATTTTTCCCAGTGGAAACTACTACGACGGCCAACTCACCAATGGTGTCAGACAGGGAAATGGTACTTTTCTGTTTGCTGATGGTAGCGAATGTTCGGGAACGTTTCGCAACAATTTACTCAACGGTAGAGGCACCTGCAATTTTATTAACGGCAACCGCTACGAAGGGGAATTTCAAAATAGCATCATTCAAGGCAGTGGGGTTTATACCTTTGCCGATGGCACCCAATGTTCCGGTACGTTTGAAAACGGACAATTGAACGGGAAAGGGGTTTGTACCTTTGCCAATGGCAATCGCTACGAAGGCGAGTTTAGAAATCATGTCAGACAGGGAACTGGGGTGTATGCGTTTGCCGATGGCACGCGCTGCCAAGGGGAGTTTCGCAATGGACAATTAAACGGTAAAGGAAGCTGTAGTTTTGGCAATGGGAACCGCTACGAAGGGGAATTTAGAAATAACCTGCGCCAGGGAAATGGGGTTTACGTTATGGGTGATGGGACCCGGTGCGAAGGACAATGGGGCGAGGGAAAATTGAATGGGAGAGGGGTCTGTACGTTTGCCAATGGCAATCGGTATGAAGGGGAGTTTAGAAATCACGTTCGACATGGCAAAGGGGTGTTTATTTTTGCCAATGGGACGCGGGTGGAAGGGGTATGGCAGGATGGAGAGTTTCAGGCGAATAATACGCCGTCGGGGGGGTAAGAGCCACAGATTTCACAGATTTTCACGGAAGAATTGTGGAGACGCGATTGAGGGCGTCTCCGACGTTGGTGTGGGAAAAGCGATCGCCTCCCTATTGCGTGATATGTAGGTTACAGCCCACTGTAATATAAGCAGACAATTGGTGTAATGCTTCTTTTTCCGCTTTGAAAGCTTCAATTATTTTAGTTGTCATTTCCGGTGCAATATTTTCTTCCGGCAATGGAAAAATAAAAGTCATTGATTCCCCTTCTGCATAAGTCAGAAGCAGAGACGACCGATAATAAATTGGCTATTTATATTTTACAGAAACTGAAAGAATATGCGATAAATTATCAAATTTCGAGATCTTAATCTCGCCAAGTCTAACAATCACCCTGCTACCAGAACGTTTCAATATGGCTTGGTGAGTCGCAAAATTTGTTTTGCGTCCGGTGATCATGAACATTAGATTATATAGCGGTTCCCACAGTTATGAGGTACGTTTTGGGAGTGCGAGCATCTTGCTCCCTCTTGACGGTAGCGAGCAAGATGCTTGCACTCCTTTAATTGTCTATACCGCATAAGTCCGGGAACCGCTATAGTTTGATTGACTCAGAAGGTAGCGCTTGCTGAAAAAGACTAACAGAGCGAATTCTGATGCCGTACAGCTTGCCCAATGGTCGTTTTGGACTCTGGCTTCCTTATTAGATCGGCCATCGCCGACGAAAATGCAAGGTTTTTGAGTGTTTCGATCTGAAAACCTTGCACTTCAAAAAAATCCTCAAGACCCTTGCCCTTAATGTATTTTAGCTTTACATAGCAAGCCCTAGATGCCTAATTCCCAGAAGTCGGATTCGGCTTAGGGTATTCCAACAAATAAATCATCCTTGCTTTGATGCGATCGCACCTAACAAGGCTCTTTTAGCCCGCGCAGGCACCGCTTTGTCCGTGTAGCCCCAGGCTTGAGCCTGCGGGTTTTTTGAAGGTTTTATTTTTTGGAG
>NZ_JAMXOT010000347.1 GCF_024220515.1 Oscillatoria sp. HE19RPO | reverse complement strand
AGGCTCAATGCCTTCGGGCAGAGAGAATAGGGGCAATTGGCACCGCCTTGATTGCCGAAAGGCTACGGCTGAGTAGGGTTTAGCAGTCTTACGACTGCCTTCTAAAGAATCCCCGTGTCTTTAGACCGGGGAGTGTCAAAATAAATAACTTAATGGCCGGAAACCTTCTCCTATAGGTAGATTTATCAGCGGTTCCCGGCGGTTTGTCTTTGTTCTTATGTTTCCACTGTTAATCGGGCTTAAGAGAATTCCCAATTTTTGTCTTTAAACGAGCAGGGGTTGGGGGACATAATCCCCTTCCCCCAACAAAAATTGATGACGAAGGAAACTCATGAGACGGTTCAGTTATTGAGCGTTACTCCTCCAATCCCTTTAAAAAATTAGGCTCAAGTCTTGCCCGGTAGAATTATCGGGCAAAATCGTCCCCCCATCGCCTTTAAAATGTGGCTCCATGCAAATCAGCCGGAGTGAGGTGGGATTGGATGACCTCTCCATCACGAAACATGACAATTCGCTTACTGGCGCGGGCAACTTCCGGTTCGTGGGTTACCATCACGATGGTCATGCCACTGGCATTAAGTTCTGAAAAAATATGGATGACTTCTTCAGTGGTTTTGGTATCTAAAGCGCCGGTGGGTTCATCCGCTAAAAGTAAAACAGGCTGGTTGACGATCGCCCGGGCGATCGCCACCCGTTGTTGTTGTCCCCCAGACATCTGATTCGGCTTATTATTCATCCGATTTTCTAAGCCGACCCGTGTTAAAGCCTCCATCGAACGTTCCCGCCGTTCCGAGGCAGAAATCCCAGCATAAACCATCGGCAACATGACATTTTCTAAGGCGCTCAGTTGAGATAACAAATGATATTGTTGAAAGACAAATCCTAACTTTAAATTCCGGATTTTAGCTAAATTCGCATCTTCCATCTGAGTAACATCTACCTGATCCAGATAATAATATCCGCTACTGGGTCTATCCAGACAGCCAATAATATTCATAGCCGTAGATTTTCCCGAACCCGATGCGCCCATAATTGAGCAATATTCCCCTTCATGAATCGTTAAGTTAACCCCTTTTAGGGCTTGCACTTCTGTATTGCCGGAACCATAAATCTTGTAAACATCTTTGAGTTCTACAATGGCCGATTTTTGTTCCGGACTCGGTAAAGTGGATTGGAGTTGATTTTGAGAGTTCATAGTAATCTTTAATTCATTAAATTTACAGATTCACGTCATTTGTCATTTGTCATTTGTCATTTGTCATTTGTCATTTGTCATTTGTCATTTGTCATTTGTCATTTGTCATTTGTCATTTGTCATCGTTTGATAGGAGAGATGTTCGTAGTAACGACTTCAGTCGTTATATTTCTTAGTTCGTAGTAACGACTTCAGTCGTTATATTTCTTAGTTCGTAGTAACGACTTCAGTCGTTATATTTCTTAGTTCGTAGTAACGACTTCAGTCGTTATCCTCGTGACTCGGCAGCAGCCCACTCACGAGGACCAATGACCAATGACCAACAACAAATGACATAAGACAAATCACTCACTTCTTAATGCTACAATCGGGTCGAGTTGGGCCGCACGACGGGCCGGGACTACACCAAAAAATAAGCCGATACCTCCAGAGACACTGGTTGCCAGGGCGATCGCCATTCCGGAAACTCCTGCCTCAAAAGGCGTGACTAGGGCAATCAAAAAAATACCCCCCATCCCAATGCCAATGCCGACTGCACCCCCCACCACCGATAGAATCACTGCTTCTATGATGAACTGAATTAAAATATCTTGCTCAGTTGCCCCGATCGCCTTGCGCAACCCAATCTCCTGAGTCCGTTCCCTCACCGATACCAACATGATATTCATAATCCCAATCCCACCCACCAGTAAGGAGATGCTCGCCACTGCGGAGAGTAACACCGTTAACGCCCCGGTAATCGCATCAAAAGTAGTCATTAAATCTTGCTGATTCTCAACCAAGAAATCATCTTCGTCTGTAATGCCATGACGCAGACGCAGCAAATTTTCAATTTGAAACTGCGCCATTCCCATCCCTTCTTCATTGGCGACCCTCACCCAAATGAACGAAAGTGTCAGTCCATAAGGCGATTGTCGTCCTAGGATTCTATTGGCCATAGTCGTGATAGGAATTAAGGCGGTTTCATCGTAGTTTGTCCCAAAGGATGCTCCTTTGGGTTTCATCACCCCAATCACTTCTAGGCTGACATTTTTAATTCTAACTTTTTCTCCAATCGGATTGCTATCCCCAAATAAAGCAATGGCTAAATCTGAACCTAACGCCACGACTGGATTGCTGCGCTGAACATCTAATTCATTTAAAAATCGTCCGGTTTCCACTTCAAAGTTGCGGACGTTCAGAAAATCTGGCATCGTGCCAAATATCAAGGCTGAAAAGTTTTGATTGCCATAGCGCACCAGTTCACTGCCGTTGAGTTCTGGCGAGACCCCATTGATACCGGGGACTTGGGAGGCGATCGCCTTGGCATCGTCCAAGACCAAGGTTTGTGGCGGTCCTCCTAATCTTTGATTATCCTGATTTCCTGGGGCAATAATCAATACATTGGTTCCCAAAGATTCTATTTGTCCGCCAATAAAATTTTGTGCACCTGAACCAACCCCAACGGTAGCAATCACGGCAGCATTCCCGATAATAATCCCCAGCATGGTGAGGGTACTTCGAGTTTTGTTTGCCACTAGGGTTTTCGTGGCCATGTCTAAGCTTTCCCAGAGGTTCATGTTTCTGTGTCCTTCCCCTCAAATAAATTTTTGATGTTTTAAGCGGGATCACCCCTAACCTACATTTTACGACCACCTAAGTAGGTAGGAAAAAATATTTTCCGTTTTTTTGCCTGAAAGCCTTTCACAGCAAAGATTCTGATAATTTTCAAGTGGGCTTTAATTACGCCTACCTACCTAAAAATATAAAGATCCAGTAGCCGGGATGATTTTATTTCCAGTGGGACGACATACAGATGAGAATTCTCCTGGCTTTTATACAGAAAATGTAATGGCTACCAATCTGGAGAAATATCCCGGGTTTTTGCTTGAAAATTGACCGAGTTTATTGAGTGGATCGCCAAATTTTAATGGTTTGGTCGGCACTGGCACTGGCAAGGGCCTGTCCATCGGGACTAAAGGCCACTGAGAGAACTCGCCCTTGATGATTGTTAAACAGGGTTCGCAGGGAACCATTGGCGACATTCCACAGGCGCAGGGTGCGATCGGCCCCCCCACTGGCTAATAGTTGACCATCGGGACTAAATGCCACCGTTAACACCCAATCTGAATGACCCGTTAAGGTACTTTTCAAAGAGCCGGTGTTGACATCCCATAATTTGATGGTGTGATCGGCACTGGCACTGGCGACGGTTTGTCCATCAGGACTAAAGGCGATCGCGGTAATCGGGCTAGAATGACCTTCAATGGAGCGCCACTTTTTCCCCTTGGGCATTCTCCAAAACCGGATGGTGTTATCGTAGCCCCCACTCACCAAGGTATTACCATCGGGACTGACGGCGAGACCCCAAACAAAGCTGGAATGCCCGTTTAGGGTCCGTCTTTCTCGTTCGGTGGTGACATCCCAAAGGATGATGCGGCGATCGGCACTGGCAGAGGCAAGGGTTTGTCCATCAGGAGTGAAGGTGACACCGTGAACCGCAAAGGTATGACCCAATCGAGTCCCGGTCAAAATCCCCTGATTCACATCCCATAACTTGACGGTGAGATCTGTACTGCCACTCGCTAACCCTTGTCCATCGGGACTAAAAGCGACGGAATTCACATCATCGGAATGTCCAAATAGGGTGCGAATCAATTCCCCACTGGTCCAATTCCAGAGATTGATCGTCTGATCTCGACTGCCACTGGCTAGGATGCTACCATCGGGGCTAAATTTTAGGGTATTTACCCAACTGGTATGTCCTTCTAGGGTTTTGTCTAAAATAAAGCTGGGTCCAGATTGGGGGTTCAGGGTTTCGGTTGCGGGAGGCTGGATTTGGGAATGGGCCACTTGCCAGCGATCCTGGAGGGCGATCGCGAAGGTTAAACTCATTAAGCTAGAAAGTAAAAACCAGCGCCAAGATAATTTCATGTTCAGGGTCCGATCCTCTATATGTCTTTTGGTTCGCGATCAAGAAGATACTCTTTCTTTTTGAAAAGTTCATCTTTAATCACTATTTATACCCTTAGAGGGGTTAGTTCTGCGCGATCGGCTAGGTCTTACCCATCCTCCATCTCCCCTTCCTGCGGTGGCCTTGTTCAGTGGGCAAAAGTTGGACAGACCTCCTGGATGACCCTGCACCTCCCCCTACCGGCTTCAGTGTTTTTTCATAGGCCTATCTGGGCTATTTTCATGAGAATTCATAATTTTTGGATATTTTCTATTCTACAATAAAATACTTTAAATTGAGGAGATAACTATGTTTAATTTCTATAAAAAATCGCTATTTAAAGTGGTTTGTTCGAGTTTTATCCCTTCAATAGACTGAGGTAATTCACCTCTAAGTGGGGGGCGCATCTAGGAGTTGGGGGAGGGGCCAGAATTGGAAAAAAAGTTTGCATCGGAAAACAAGTCGTCGAAGCGACCATTTACCCACCCTAGGCATAAATGCAGCAAGTGATTAAATCCCTCAGAACTCCATCGCATACCTACACCCTTAAAGCGCTGTTGGATTAACCATTTACAAGCACTCTCAACCATCCCAGAACCTCTGGGTATAAATCCGCTTCAAAACTTTTATAAGTAATATGATTTTCATGAGTTTTCAAATAGTTATGTACTCGGCGGATAATTTGGCGTTGGCTAAGGGTTAAACAACCCTCGGGTAAAACTTTTTCTAATTCTAAAATTACTTCTCTTGAATTTCCATATCTTACGGTGATGTCGCCACTGTTTAAACCAGGTTTTTGCTTCCTTCGTCCGGCCATCTTTATAAGCGGCTGCCGCTGACCACAAATGTCCAGCCGCATGATAAAAATCTAATACCCCTATTACATTTAATGGAGCTAAATATTGATAATATAAATTCCAAAAACCTACTCCTCCATCGGAGAGCCACACTACCTTAGAGGCTCTATTTAATCCAGAACGAATTGCTTCTAGCATTAGCCGGGGACAGAGGTCACTAATATTTCCTAGTACCCCTACTAGACGCCGTTGATGTAACCGGGTTGCTGTTTTACGCTCTTCGAGTAAAATATGCTCCTCGTCGGGCGATTACTCCCACTTTTACTTCTCGCCATTGTGTGGCTCCAGATGGAGTTTTTTCCTCCGGTCTAAAAGGCCCCATGACTCCATCAGCAGCTAAGGGAACTCCAAAAAATAAAATCCCCAAAAAACCCGCAGGCTGAAGCCTGGGGCTACACGGACAAAGCCCGCCTGCGCGGGCTAACACAGTCTTGTTAGGTGCTTAACCATCGGGATTTGGATGATTTATTTGTTGGAACACCCTAAAGCTAAAGCCATTTTTTCGACATCAGCGGACAAAGACTCAGCTATCGGGTTGTCCCCTTGCTCAAAAGCCGCTATTTCTTTCTGAGTTTGTTCCATTGTCAGTCGGGCGCATCTAGGAGTTGGGGGAGGAGTCCCAGAAGGGTCTGTATCGGGAGCAGATTCAGAGGAGGGGTTGGGGTAAAATAAAAAAGGAATGTGATTGCACACATTCCCTGTTCACAAATTTTTCATGTAACTCTATGAT
>NZ_JAMXOT010000502.1 GCF_024220515.1 Oscillatoria sp. HE19RPO | reverse complement strand
ACTCCAAAAAATAAAACCTTCAAAAAACCCGCAGGCTCAAGCCTGGAGCTACACGGACAAAGCCCGCCTGCGCGGGCTAAAAGAGCCTTGTTAGGTGCGATCGCATCAAAGCAAGGATGATTTATTTGTTGGAATCCCCTTAAGCCAGATTGGAGCCAGGGTTGGGTCAACTCGTCCTCTTCCGGCGATCGGGGGAGGGCGATTTTTATGACTTTTGACATAAGTATATTTGCTGGCGGCATATCACGAATATATAAAGTTTTATGTAAATTTCACTACAAATTGAGAGGCGATCGGTCATAATTAAATGAGATAGCCTAAAACCCTTATTGAATTCGAGGATGGCAAGCATCTGAATCTGAGTTAACCCCGGATAGGATGGGAAGCCAGATAAAACCATGACACCTGAAATTATCAACAGCTTATGGATTCTGCTGGTCATCACGACGTTCAGCATCGTTTACTGCCCTTTACTCTGTTGGATTCTCCCCAACCGAAGCGGCATCGCATAGGGGAAACCCCAGTTCAAATCCCACGGCAGCAAACCGTGGGATTTTTTTGGGGAAATTATCCTAATTTTTGGGCTCTAACTCGGATTCGTTTATAATCGGCGAACCAAGTCCCCTCTCGATACAATTGCGGGGACAGTTGGGTTTCGATATCGGCTAAAATGTCCCCTTGCGCTTCCTGGGGAATTTCAGTAAATAAGCTATTTCCAAACATGGCAATCCAATTTATTAATCCGTTTTCCCCATCTTCTAACGGAGTCGGACGGTCAAACAATTGGGCGAAATCAACTTCAAATCCTCTGTTTTCTAATAGGGTTGTATAGGCACTAATACTGGGGAAATACCAAGGATTGAGATTGATATCAACGGGATAACCTGCCGATTCTATGCTAGAATAGCAAGCCTGAATAATTTGCTGAACATTTCCTTTTCCGCCAAATTCGGCTACAAACAATCCACCGGGTTTTAGGGATTTAAAAATTCCCTCAATGACGTTTTCGGCGGCCTTCATCCAGTGGAGTGCCGCGTTGGAAAAGACTTTATCAAATTGTTCAGAAAAGTCTAAGTTTTCTCCATTTTTGACTTCAAAGGTGAGGTGGGGATAGGACTGACGCGCTTGAGCAATCATGGAAATAGACTGATCTACGCCGATGACTTCCGCACCCTTGGCGGCAATTTGTTGAGCGAGATAACCTGTACCACAGCCTAAATCGAGGATGCGATCGCCGCTTTGGGGTTGCAGTAGTTCTAATAAATCGGTGCCATACTGACTGACAAATCCATGTTTGCGATCGTACAGTTCAGCATTCCATTCGGTTCGGTCTAATGGGGAAGATTGCAGGTTCATTGAGGTTTGCCTTTATGATTTTTAGTTCGTAGTAACGACTTCAGTCGTTTCCGGCGTTTGTAGTAACGACTTCAGTCGTTTCCGGCGTTTGTAGTAACGACTTCAGTCGTTTCCGGCGTTTGTAGTAACGACTTCAGTCGTTTCCGGCGTTTGTAGTAACGACTTCAG
>NZ_JAMXOT010000346.1 GCF_024220515.1 Oscillatoria sp. HE19RPO | reverse complement strand
TAAAGCGATGAAAGAGCTGGAAACCAAGCTCACTCGTTTTATAAACATAGAGCCAGACAATCAGTACAACTTGGGTAAATGGTTTGTAGACATCCTCTATAATGCTCCCTAAGCTTTGCAGATTTTATTTTGTGGAACTCTCTAAGTGGATAGAGATGGTGAATGCGATCGCCAATCTGACCGCCTTTTTATGCCAATTTTACAAGGGAGCAAAAGGACAAGGCAATGCCTTGTCCTTTTTTAGAGCTCTTGCCCAATAATTTTATGCTGCTGTTTAGCGTGAGCGGTGATAAGTTTTTATAATATAAATCTCTGGTGTTTGCTGGGGCGCGTTTTCAGGGTTTGCAGTCCGCTGGGGTCTTGCATTTGACCTATTGGAATCTTACAATCTGAAAGCATTGTCGGGCCAGCTTTTTAGGTTAAACATAAGCGCATCTTATAACCTAATACCCTAAAAAGCCGATATTATTGTTTTAAGCCCTCAATCTAGACAAAATGATGGGATTGTTGTACAGTATTCATTATGGGTTCTCAATTGTTGTTCAGGTTGTTTTTTTTGTTCAAAAAATCTCATAATCTATGGAGAGTCTTCTTGATAATAGGTGTTTTGAATTTTTTATTACAGATTGTCAACCTACAGCGCTTGAGCGGTTACGACCAATATTATTAAAGGCAGTACAGTTTTTTATATGATTCAAAAAGTTAGGCCAGTAAGTAAAAATATAAAATTACCTACTGTACTTGATATTTTTTGCGGGGCAGGTGGAATGACTCTAGGTTTTCAAAAGGCTGGCTGTGAAATATTAGGGGGAATTGATAAAAATCCTCATGCCATAAGAACTCATCATAGAAATTTTCCTGAGTGTAAAGTGAAGTGTGATGCTGGGCCTATTGAATCTATTACTGATTTGAGTAAGCTGGGGTTTGCGCCAGGAGAAATTGATATTTTAATAGGAGGGCCACCCTGTCAAGTTTTTTCAGTAGTAGGGATTGGCAAAATGAAGTCATTAGGCAAAAATATTGAGACGGACACACGAAACTTTTTGTACAAAGAGTTTATCCGATTTCTTGAATATTATAAGCCTATGTTTTTTGTAATAGAAAATGTAAATCATCTTCTTAATCACTGGATATTTCCTACTTTAATAAGTGACTTAGAAAATGGCTTGGAAATAAAAAATTCTGATTATCCAGGGTATGATATTAGCTATAAAATTTTAACTGCTTCTGATTACGGGGTTCCTCAAGTTCGCAAACGTTTATTCATTGTAGGCAGACGAAAAGATACAAATTTAGCTTTTGATTTTCCTGAGCCAAATACAGTTATACCTATCTCAGTAGGCGAAGCCATTGGAGATTTACCAGCATTGGAGCCTCTGTGTTTACCTTTGAAAAGGAAAAGCACTGCACCCAAGCAAAGTGACTCTCCTAAATCTTACAAATTTTCGCCTCGGTCTGAGTATCAAAAACTCATGAGAATTGATTCTAAAAAGACGGTAATGAATCATTTTTGTCGTTCGCATAATGATAAAGATTTACATATATTTAACATCATGCCACAAGGAGGTAAATATAAAGATATCCCTGATGAATTAAAACGTTACAGCGATCAGATTTTTAAAGATAAGTACAAACGCTTGCACTGGGATCAGCCCTCATGGACCCTAACGGCACATATGCAGAAAGATTGTTTGGCCTATATTCATCCAAAACAAACCAGAAGTATTTCTGTAAGAGAGGCTGCTAGACTTCAAAGCTTCCCCGATAATTTTGTATTTGATGCACCTATGACGAGAATGTTTGAGCTAGTGGGAAATTCTGTACCACCTCTTTTAGCTGAAGCGATCGCTAAACCAATTGTAAAACAAGTACAAGCTTACTATGAGGCTCAGTCCGACGGGTGTTAACCTAGCTTTAGGTAGACCTCAAGTACATTTCACAACTAATAAGTAGAAAAAGGAGAATATATAAAATGAACGACTATGATAGAGCTCGTCTGGTAGCTCAAGCTCTATTGAAGGGTGAACAGACACCCACACGGCAAATCATTCAAGAACAAGTCAAAATTGCCGTTGATTCTATCACAACTAGCCAACAGGGTCATGCCGTTGAGGTAGATGAGGAAAAACTCGTCCGGGAACTTGAAAGTCTTTTTAATACCAGGATGGGTGTAGGTACTATACTAGAAAATAAAGAAGGTCACCTCCCTTGGTTGGCTGACCTCAACAGTGAAATCCATTGGGATTTCTGGAACCGTTATGTACGTTATTTGGAGGAAGAAAAGGGTTGGGCACCAGCGACTACCCAAGGCTTAGACCAATTGACAGATTCTATTCTTGAACGCCTAGAGAATCCCCTGCGTTCAGGAGCTTGGGATCGAAGAGGGATGGTTGTTGGACAGGTTCAGTCTGGGAAAACAGCAAACTATATTGGTCTGATCTGCAAGGCAGTTGATGCGGGATATAAACTGATCATTGTGCTTGCTGGTATTCAGAACAGCTTGCGGAGCCAAACGCAACTTCGTTTGGATGAAGGTTTTCTCGGATATGATTCACAACTACACAGAGCTTCGACTCAAGAGAATTCCGCAATTGGAGTAGGGCTAATTCCTGTTGGAAAGAGACTGATTGCTGATTCAGCTACAAACAGTGCCAATAATGGTGATTTTAACAAAAGAGTAGCAGGTCAGTTTGGGGTAGCAGCAGGGGGTGGAAATCCACTGTTGTTTGTTGTCAAAAAGAATACAACTGTACTCAAAAATCTCCTCCAATGGGCTTTCCGTCATGGTGAAAAAGATGAGAAGTCAGGAAAAAGGATTGTCAGAGGAGTTCCCTTACTTGTCATTGATGACGAGGCAGACAATGCCTCGATCAACACAAATACTCCACTATTCGATGAAAATGGCACAGTGCAGGAAGAGTATGATGTTTCAGCAATTAATGGATCCATCCGGAAGTTACTTGATAGTTTTGAAAAGAGTGCTTATTTGGGGTACACAGCCACACCATTTGCTAACATTTTTATATCCCCAGATATAGATAAAAAAAATCCTGAATTCGGAGACGATCTCTTTCCACGTAGTTTCATTATCAACCTCCCTGCACCATCAAACTATATCGGCCCAGTTCAGGTATTTGGACTAGAAACGGACTCAGCAATTGGTCTTGAAGCCTCAAAATCTTTGCCGATAATCAGATCAGTGGATGACCAAAAAGAATGGATGCCAGACAAGCATAAAAAAGACCACGTTACGGGTGAACTTCCAGAATCTCTCAAGGAGGCAATTAGGGCGTTTATTCTTTGTTGTTCTGCAAGAATTGCGCGAGGGCAAGAGAGCGAACACAACTCAATGCTAGTTCATGTTACCCGTTTTACGGCTGTTCAATCTGAGGTGGCAAAGCAAGTCAAAAAGGAGTTGACTTTGCTACAAAAACAACTGCGATCTGGCGACAGCAACGCACCAAAGTTAGAGGAAGAATTTGAGCAGTTATGGAAAGATGACTTTGTGCCAACTACTTCATCCATACTCTCATCCATACCTGATCCCAAAATAACTTCAGTTTTTTGGGAAGAAGTTAAACCTTTACTACATCGGGCTGCCTCTAAAATCCAGATTAAGAAAATCAACGGAACAGCAAAGGATGTACTAGATTACTGGGAACATAAGAATGGGCTGAGTGTAATTGCGATCGGCGGTGATAAACTGTCTCGTGGTTTGACATTAGAAGGTCTGAGCGTCAGCTATTATCTTCGCTCCTCAAAGATGTACGACACCTTGATGCAAATGGGTCGGTGGTTTGGATACAGACCAGGATATCTCGACCTTTGCCGATTGTACACAACTGATGAGCTAATTGAATGGTACGAACATATCACTGTTGCCAGTGAAGAACTCCGGCAGGAGTTTGACTACATGGCTGAGGCAGGAGAAACACCTGATAAATTTGGGCTAAAAGTTCGTACGCACCCGCAAGGTTTGGTAATTACTGGAGCGAATAAGATGAGGACAGGCACTGTGATGCAATTGTCCTACACCAGAAGCCTGAGTGAAACTACCCTCTTCTACAAGGATGAAAATAAAAACCAGCAAAACCTTGAAGTTACTGAAGAACTACTGATAAGTCTTGGCTCATATACCAGACAAGAAAAGCATAACTATATCTGGGCGAAGGTTCCTCCAGAAAAAGTCATTGAGTTTCTGTCAGGCTATCAGTCTCACGATAATTGTAAACTCGCAAATACTTCTTACCTTGTCAAATACATTGAGGCTCAAATACCCCATAATGAACTAACCTCTTGGACAGTCGTCCTTATATCAAATAATCGAGCCCAAAATAAGATAAATCTTGCCGGAAATGAAGTGGGTTTAACTTGGCGTAAGGATGCATCTCCTGAATCTTCTCAGAAATATCGACTCAGCAGATCTCGCCTCCTGAGTCCAACCGATGAATGGATCGATCTCTCTGAAAAAACTCGTAACGAAATTCTCGAAATTACCCAGCGGCGGCGAGCAGAAACAGGTAAACAGCCAAGTTCCAGTAAGACGCCTGATGGAAAAATTCTGCGTTCCAATCGTTCACCCAAGAACGGTTTACTGCTGCTTTATCCACTAGATCCAGAACCCATCCATTCGGAAATCCCTGTTATCGGTTTTGTGATGAGTTTCCCCAATAGCGACACAGCCGAGATGGTTGAATATAAGGTTAACAATGTTTACTGGCAAGAGGAATTTGGTCAGCCATGATGGTGCAAAATACTTGGAAACTACTGGAGGAAGATACTGCAAATGTACCTTCTGGCTATATCACCCGCCGCTTATTGCCAGAGGTTACATACGATGTTTATCTCGCTATTGAGAGACCTTCTAATGCACGGTTGCTGATGATGCGGGTGAAGCATAAATCAATCAGCAAAATTTCTGTTATTCCGAATTCCAACTGCTTTGAGGTGAGGCGTGTAGCGTTGCAAAATGATGATGATGCCCATATCGCCTTGCAACTGGTATTGATTAACTCGCGTTACAGCGATATCTTTACAACATTAGTACAGGATATTGTTGATACAATTGCTCCGATTGCGGATGAAGAAAATGCTGTTGCGGCATTCTTTACCCGTCTGCGGCGATGGCAAGCATTTTTAGAAAAACATAACCCCGAAGGACTCAGCCAAGCAGAACAGCAAGGACTATATGGTGAACTCTGGTTTTTGCGGCAGATTGTTATTCCTCAAATTGGCTCTCGTCAAGGAGTTAAATGCTGGACAGGTGCAAAAGGAACTCAGCAGGATTTCCAGTTTCAAAACTGTGCTGTTGAAGTTAAAACTACTGCCACCAAGCAGCATCAAAAACTAACGATTTCTAGCGAACGGCAACTAGATGATACTGGCACTGGCACACTGATTTTACTGCACTTATCCCTTGATGCTAGACAAGAACGAGGTGAATCTCTACCGGAGATAGTCACCAGTCTTAGATCGCTTCTCGAAAACGATCCTATAGCCAAGGAAGAGTTAGAAATACTCCTTTTTGAAGTTGGCTATCTGGATATGCATATTCCCTACTATGAACAAATTGGCTATACCCTGCGAGAAGTTAACTATTTCAAAGTAGAGGGAGATTTTCCCAGAATTATTGAAGCCGATATGCGAAATGGCGTTGGTGATGTGCGCTACACCATTAGCGTTGCGGAGTGCCGACGCTTTTCAATACCAGAATTGGACGTAATTTCTATAATCGGGGGTAGCCATAAGTGAACAAGTTCAATTAATTTTTGGGGAGAGAGTCAGGGCAATTTATCAATTGCCCTGACTGTGGATTGTTATAGGCAGAGGGGATTCACTGGAGGAAAGGATTAAGTGCGATCGCCAATTTCGGTGAATTCTGCACTGCCAAAAATTGCCTCGGGATGGGCGTAATATTTGAACTCCAGTAAATTATAAAATGGGTCCTCTAAAAAGAACGTGCGATGTTCTAAGGGAGAACCGGGAAACCGTCGTTTCGGTTCTTCGCGAAACAGGAGTTGATGGTTTTGGGCGCGTTCTAATAGGGTTTCCCAATCGGCTTCATTTTCAAAGACTAAACCGAAGTGACGCGGATAAATGCTTTTTTGGGGGGTGATGGGGTCTTTGGTGACATGGGCAACGAGTTGATTGCCATAGAGGTTTAAAATAACAGCAGTATGAGATTCGCGCCCGACTTGGCAACCGAGACCTTGAGCATAAAATTCTTTAGTCTTGGGGATGTCGGTAACGGGAAAGGCGAGATGAAAAAAGACATTGTTCATGAGGGGTGATTTAAGATGCCAACAGAAGAATTTATGTTTAATTATGGCGCGTTATTGAATCCTTGGCTGGTGGCAGTGGGATTAAATACGGTTTTGTTAACGATTGTTTATTTTTTACCCAAAAAGTTGCTGACTCCGGCAGGAATTATCCATGCTTGGATTTTGGGGGTGCTGATTTGGGGGGCCTTGGGTGGGCCCGGATATTTGGTGGTGGGGTTTTATTTTATTGTGGGTTCGGCAGTGACGCGGATTGGGATGGCGCAGAAGGAGGCGGAGGGAATTGCGGAGAAGCGATCGGGGGCCCGGGGACCGGAAAATGTCTGGGGTTCGGCATTGACAGCAGCGGTTTGTGCTGTGGGGGTGTTGGGGGTGCAAGGGTTGGATTGGGCGGGAATTGTGCCGTTGCTGTGGTTGGGGTATGTGGCGAGTTTTAGTACGAAGTTGTCGGATACGACGGCGAGTGAGGTGGGGAAGGTGTACGGCAAGCGGACGTTTTTGATTACGACGTTGCAACCTGTGCCGAAGGGGACCGAGGGGGCGGTTTCTCTGGAGGGGACGATCGCCGGGGTGGTGGCATCAGTCGCCGTTGCCTTGGTGGGGTATGTGGTGGGGTTGATTGATGTGACTGGGGTGGGGTTATGTGCGATCGCGGCATTTATTGCGACGAATTTAGAGAGTGTGATTGGGGCGACGATTCAGGAACAAGTGAGTTGGATGACCAATGAGGTGGTGAATATTATTAATACCACGATTGGGGCGATCGCCGCCATTGGACTGGCGATCGCCTTGAGGGGGGTTTTGGGTTAAGGGGATGGAGATTTTGCACAGATCAGACTCATTTTGTTGATCCTCGTTGAATGGCAGGTGGCGATCGCCTGCATCGGAGGAAAGACTGACCTCCATTCAGGCGATCGCCGCTTCTCATCGGGAAAGTTACGTGAGAAGACTAAAATACTCAGCAACCATCGTCTCCGGTTCTATTCCCTTGGCGATCGCCAGAACTTCATCGCCTAATGCGATCGCCGTCCCACAATTGTCAGCAAAGAAGTTGAGCAAATCAAAGGTTAATCCCTGACCTAACACAAACCAGTCTTCTCCCGGGGTAAAATCGGTAATGGTATCGGTCCCGAAACCTGCTTGCACGACAAAGCGATCGCGTCCAGTACCGCCAGTTAAGGTATCATTCCCAAAATCGCCACTGAGGAAATCATCCCCGTCACTGCCATAAAGGAGATCATCATCCTTGCCGCCATACAAGGTATCATTGCCGCTGCCGCCAATTAGGGTATCGTTACCGGCGTTGCCTTCTAACCAATCATCCCCGGCACCGGCGCAGAAAAAGTCGCGATCGCCTTCAGGACCAAGGGGGACATCGCTGCCGATGCCGCCTCGGATGGTATCGTTGCCATCCCCACCATAGAGGGTATCATCGCCTAAGTCTCCAAATAAGAGGTCGTCTCCAGCGGACCCGCACAGAATATCATTATCTTTGCCGCCATGAATGGTATCGTTACCATTACCGCCATGCAGGGTATCATCCCCTTGATTGCCGTTGATGAAGTCATTGCCATCCCCGCCATAAATCAAGTCTCGTCCCCCAATATCGGGGACATTGGGATCGCTGGTACCGCCGAATAAACTATCATCTCCTAAGTCTCCCATGAGGATATCGTTTCCAAGGTCCCCATAAATCAGGTCGTTGTCTTTGCCACCGTAAGCGATATCGTCATCTTTGCCACTGTAGAGGGTATCGTTGCCTTCGTTGCCATTGATCAGATCATTGCCTCGGTTTCCGAAGATTACATCGCGATCGCCATCAGGACCGATGGGGGTTTCGCTGCCATTTCCTCCGAGAATGGTGTCATTGCCGAGGTCACCATACAAGATATCGTTATCTAGGTTACCAAAGATGAGATCATCGTCTTTGCCGCCGTGGATGATATCATTGGCGCGACCACCATAGAGGGTATCGTTGCCTTCGTTGCCGTTGATGAAATCATTGCCTTTGCCGCCTTCGATGCGATCGCGATCGATGCCAGGACCTACGGGGTACTCGCTGCCAACGCCTCCCAGCATATAATCATCGCCGGTATCGCCATACAGCACATCGGTACCGCCTTTCCCCCAGAGAAAATCATGTCCGGCAAATCCTAATATCCCTTCGTGGCGATCGTCCCCGAAGATGACATCATTTTCCTCGGTGCCAAACAGGAAGATTTCCACCGGGGGTCGTTCTTGGGGTCCATAAAAGATAATTTCTGGCGGGGGTGGAACCGGACATTTGCACCCACTGTTTTGCGAGGGGTCAAGAGGGATGGGGTTACAGGTGTTTGTGCTGCTGGTATGGGGTACTCCATCGGGGGAATTTGTGGAGGGATTCTCAGATTCTGGGCGATCGGTATCAGGATTAGTTCCGCCATCGGTTCCACCTGTATCAGGATTAGTTCCACCATCGGTTCCACCTGTATCAGGATTAGTTCCGCCATCGGTTCCACCTGTCTCAGGATTAGTTCCACCATCGGTTCCCCCATCGGTTCCACCTGTATCAGGATTAGTTCCACCATCAGTTC
>NZ_JAMXOT010000345.1 GCF_024220515.1 Oscillatoria sp. HE19RPO | reverse complement strand
GTTTCTAACCTGTATTGTCCCACCCAAACTAGACCCCAGGGACAAGAAACCGGGTTTCTGACCTAGATTGGGTGCGAATTGCCACAGATGGGGTAAAGAAACCCGGTTTCTAACCATTGCTGTATCACCCAAACTAGACCTCAGGGACAAGAAACCGGGTTTCTGACCTAGCTTTCCTGTGTTGCCACAGATGTTGCTCAGAAACCCGGTTTCTAACCTGTATTGTCCCACCCAAACTAGACCCCAGGGACAAGAAACCGGGTTTCTGACCTAGCTTTCCTGTGTTGCCACAGATGTTGCTCAGAAACCCGGTTTCTAACCTGTGTTTTCCCACCGGACTCGATTGAGTAACCTGCAAATGATAAAAAATTACTGGTATTTGTTCTCAATAAACAAAACTCATTTGGTTTAATTGTATCAGAAAATTTAACGGAAGTGCGGGGATTAAAGTTTTGTTAACAATCCCAAAAACCCTTGCTAAAATCCAGTAAAAGGTTTTATTCTAAGACTAGAGAGTTTTATCCAGGGTGAACTTTTAGTCCTGAAGCCATCGGCGATAATGGATTGAAAAATACCCGAAGGCTAGGGGAGGAAAGGGAATGGTGAATCAAACGGCAACCACGGGAACTGGAACTGTTAAATTAGTCCAGGCAGTTGAGGGTTGCGTACAATTGCGGGCAGGGGATGGCACGGGCATTCTGTACCTGAATCTGCTTGGACAACAGGTGGGACAAGAACCGGGAATCGTGGCGGTTTCTACGGATGCCAAAACGGGGGATTTAATTATTGTCTTTAATCCTCATGTTATTCCCCTGATTCAAGTGCTAGAAATGCTGCAAGAGTGGGGAATTTCTGGGATAAAAACCGACGCGGACCCGGTAAAGCAAGTGGGGAATTTTCTGCTCCATCATCAAGAATTGGAGACATTGGCCCCGATGATTGCCGGGATGTTGGTGACTCAGACCCTGAAACTGCGCGGGGGATGGGCGTTACTGGGGAATCTGATCGCGGCGAGTGTGACGCGACAGGCGATCGCCCAGTTGGAGCAAAACTCCACCGATGCTGCTGTGATCGCGATGCCATTGATGGCAACTCCTGCACCGACTGCTGCTCAATCAGCGGTAAAACCGCCATCGGCAATGGGAGTGGAAATCGTTCATGCCATTCCCGGACGAGTGCGGTTGCGCGTGCCCACCATTGCCCAGGATAGCACTTGTGCCGATCGCCTCCAAACTGCCCTTTCCGCCCAACCGGAAGTCACCGAAATCCGCCTCAATCCTATCACCGCGTCGATTGTGGTTCAGTATGAAATTGCTGCCGGATTGGATGAATCCTGGCGATCGCACCTAGTGGAGATGATTCAAGAGGCGATCGCTGATTTACCCCAGGAAACCCCCACCCCAGAGCCCGATTCCCCGGAAGAACCTGACTATCCCGAAGAAACCCCAGGAGTCGCAGAAGTAGAACCGGATAGGATTCTAGCCCAGGATGCTGACGAGGATGCCTTGAATTATTTTAACCCTTGTTTTGCTCGGGCCTTTGTGAATGCCATGATGAATCGGTTTATGGGGGCATCGGTGTAATCCCAAGGGTTAGAAACCGGGTTTCTTCACAAAAACTGTGGTAATTCACACCCAATCTACGCCAGAAACCCGGTTTCTTGTCCTGTGGTTATCGGTGTAATCGCACCTAGGAGCAGCAAAATGGTAGCAAATATAGAAATTTGGAACAAATCCAGGAATCCCCTCGCCGAAGTGACGCAGACTTGGGTTGCCTGTACCTTGGTTCATGCCATCCCTGGACGAGTCAGGTTTAGAGTCCCACGCCTTGCGCGCGATCGCCCCTACGCCAGTCGCCTGGAACAAGCGATCGCTCAAGAACCGGGTGTCCTCCAAGTGCGGGTGAATCTCACTGCCGCCTCCATCGCCATTCACTACCAAACTCAGGGGGTGAGCGATGAAAGAAGGCGATCGCAACTGGTGAAAGTGATTCAACAAACCGGGCAACTCCAGCAGTCCCCGGGACGTGAGAGCAACCCCGTCATTCCCGAACTTCCGGCAACGGAACCCGAGGGTCATGATATCATATTGCCTGCCATTGCCACTCTGTTGGCGATTCTAGGCGGTCCTTTACGATTGCCGATTCCGCGAACCCTGATGGCGGGAAGCGTTGCCTGGGCTGCGTTACCCGTGGCTAAACGGGCGATCGCCAGTGTTTTAGCCGAACGTCGCCTGAATATCGACTGCTTGGACTTGATGGCGATCGCCCTGTCATCCCTGCGCGGAAATTTGCTCACCCCTGCCTTAGTCATGACCCTCCATGAAGTCGGGGATACCATCCGCGATCGCACCGCCCGGTCCTCTGCCGCCCGGACTGCGGACCTCATGGACACCATCGGGCGCTTTGCCTGGGTGGAACGCCGGGGAGAAAAACAGCAAATTCCTGCCACAGAGGTAGAAATTGGGGAAACCGTCATTGTCTATCCCGGGGAACAAATTCCCGTAGATGGCATTGTCTTACAGGGAACTGCCACCATCGATCGCCAGAAACTCACCGGCGAATCCATGCCAATTGTTGCTGAAAAGGGAACTCAGGTTTATGCCTCCACCCTGCTGCGGTCCGGGGAATTGTATATCCAAGCAGAACGAGTCGGGGCAGCAACCCGGGCAGCAGCGAGTTTGGAATTAGTGAGAAAAGCCCCAGTCCATGATACCCGCATGGAAAATTACGCCGCCAACATCGCCGATCGCGCCGTCCTGCCTGCGGGACTCTGGGCCGCCTTGGTGTGGGCGTTGACCCGCGACCCAGGACGGGCAGCAGCAATTCTCACTTTAGACTTTGTGACGGGAATTCGCGTTTCCGTCCCCACCAGCTTTATGGCGGCCCTGACTCATGCCACCCGACATGGGATTTTGATCCGCAGTGGACGCGCCTTGGAACAATTAGCCGAAGTCGATACCGTGGTATTTGACAAAACCGGCACTCTCACCCAAGGGAATCTGTCTGTGGTTCGCATCACCACCGCATCGGAGGCAATTTCCGAGGCGGAAGTGCTGGAGTTGGCTGCTGCTGCGGAACAACGGATTTCTCACCCCGTAGCCGAGGCGATTGTGGCGGAAGCCGAGAACCGGGGAGTGAGACTCTTGCCTCGGGGAGAATGGCACTATGAGGTGGGTTTGGGCATTCAGGCGGAGATTGCAGGGCGCACAGTGTTAGTCGGTAGCGATCGCTTCTTGCGCCAGTCTGGAGTGACGGTGGACTGTCTGACGGACCATCAACGGCGATGCGATCGGGGATTGGACTGTGAGCAAGCAGATTGTGCGCTGAATGTCAACTGTTCTTTGATTTACGTCGCTTGTGAGGGC
The DNA here is from genome assembly GCF_024220515.1 of Oscillatoria sp. HE19RPO. GTDB lineage: Bacteria > Cyanobacteriota > Cyanobacteriia > Cyanobacteriales > Laspinemataceae > Laspinema. Next base: position 1,269 of record NZ_JAMXOT010000345.1, on the reverse strand, counting down.
AAATTCCAAGGCGTCATCGAATATGCGGACCCCTTGCGCCGGGAAACTCCCACGGTGATTCAACGGTTGCAGTCCGAGTATCACATTCAGGTGCAGATGCTCACCGGAGATGAACGTCCCCGCGCCCTTGCTGTTGCCGAAAAACTGGGGATTCCCGCCTGTCATACCCATGCCGAAGCCTTTCCCGAACAAAAAGCCGCCCTTGTGCGAGAATTACATGAATCGGGGAAAACCGTTGCCTTTGTGGGGGATGGGTTAAATGATTCCGTTGCCTTAGCTTATGCGGATCTGTCCGTGTCCTTTGCCAACGGATCCGATGTAGCCCGAGAAACTGCTGATGTGGTGTTGATGGAGAACAATTTATCTGGGTTGCTAGATGCGATCGCGATCGCCAAGGAAACCCGATACATTATACAACAAAATACCACCTTAGTAGTCGGACCGAATTTAGCCGCCCTAGTTTTAGCATCCACCTGCGGATTGCACCCCTTAGCTGCCACCGTCGTTCACAACGGTTCAGCGATCGCCGCCGGATTAAACGGGTTACGTCCTCTGATGCACATCGATCCCCCGCGATCGGCATCAGAACAGAGTGCAATCAACCTAAGTTAATACCCCTTACCCTTACTGGAGGAATTGTATCATGGGACTCATTCATTGGAGACAAGACGGAATTCAACAACATTTTGGTGAAATGCTGGAAGCAGGAAAAGGAGGACGGGCGATCGCCTTTGGAATCGGTGCAGTGGTCCTCGCACCTATTTTATTACCAGCGATCGGCAAAGTCGCCAAACCCATCGCCAAAGCAACCCTAAAAAATGGCATTACCCTCTATGAAAAAGGCAAAGTTGCTGTTGCCGAAGCCAACGAAGTATGGGAAGATATTTTAGCAGAAGCCAAAGCCGAAGCAATGGTCGAATCCCATCAAATGCCCAACGCTGACCCGAATCATAATCATAAAGGATAACCTCCACTCCATCCTGAAGTCGTTCTCCAAGTTCGTAGTAACGACTTCAGTCGTTCTCTTAGTTCGTAGTAACGACTTCAGTCGTTCTCTTGGTTCGTAGTAACGACTTCAGTCGTTCTCTTAGGGAACTCCAAAAAATAAAATCTCCAAAACGTTGGTTCATAGTGAATGCTCAACGAAGTCAATGTAGGGGCGCAATGCTTGCGCCCCTACGCATACCTTCCTTTCATCAGTTGAACGGTTGGATGATTTATATTTTGCAATCCCCTTAGTTCGTAGTAACAGATATGAGGAGTGGGGGG
>NZ_JAMXOT010000344.1 GCF_024220515.1 Oscillatoria sp. HE19RPO | reverse complement strand
AAAAACCCGCAGGCTGTTCTATGAGCGTTCCGCTAGGAAAGCCTGGGGCTACACGGACAAAGCCCGCCTGCGCGGCGTCATACAGTCTTGTTAGGTGCTTAACCATCGGGATTTGGATGATTTATTTGTTGGAACACCCTTAGCAATCTCTCTTCAATTTGGGGAACCACCTCTGATATTTTTAGTCCCCTATGGGAGGCAGTCATTAGTAAAGAAAGACCGGGACTCTCTTCAACCGTACCCAGCCTCTGCAAGATATCGGTCCCTAGGTGGCGATCGCCCTCACTGCTATTTCCCTCTCAATCCGTCAGTAATTTGGCTTAGATCAGGTTAAGCCATTTGGCGGATGCTTTTTTGTGGCTCCTCAACCCATAATGAAAACACGATCACCCTGAATTTGTTCGACACCCTGAGTGTTGCATCACCCCCCAAGCCCTAGGGGGGTTTTTTGTTTTTGGATTCCCTAAAAGATGCTCGGTTTTACCCTCAGTTTCATCCGGGTTAAAAGGACTTACGAATTTTTGGAGACTAAACCCTAAATGTAGAGGCGAGAAAGCGAATCGCCTCTACATTTAGGGCGTAACTTTCAAGAATGCGTCAGTCCTGTTTCAGTTTAAATTAAGCCATGCAAAGTTCAGCCATTTAGCTGATGCTTTTTCCTGAATCCTGCAACCATAATAAAAACACGATCACCCTGAATTTGTTCGACACCCTGAGTGTTGCATCACCCCCCAAGCCCTAGGGGGGTTTTTTGTTTTTGGATTCCCTAAAAAATGCCCGGTTTGACGCCCAGTTTCATCCGGGTTAAGTCACTTTGTGCTGATGTGTCACAACATCCTGTTGACTCCGGATCTCTTCTAATTCGACTGCTGCCACAGTCTTTTGCTGGCCTAAATTAAGCAACGCTTGAATACCCACCGGCTCATCCACTTGCATCGGCACCAAGGCAAACCGTTGAGCATAGCTGGTTTTAACCGCCTCGATTTGAGCCAGTTCAAAGGCAGCACGCTGTTTTAATAGGGGGGATGAAGTCTTTGAGACAGTCAGGCTGTTATTAATCACCCATGCCCAAGGTTCAATTCCCGCCCGACGTAAATCGGCTTGTAAATTAGCCGCTTCCAAGACTGGGGTGGTCTCGGCTAAGGTGACTACAATTACTTTAGTTTGGGCGGGGTCTTGCAAGCGCATCATCGGCGTGACAACGCGCACATTTTCCTGGGTATGGCGGGTGACTTCCCGGTGATAGGCTCCGGTGGCATCCAGAAGCAATAGGGTATGTCCGGTGGGTGCAGTGTCCATGACGACGAATTTTTGACTCGACTCGCGGATGATTCGGGAAAAGGCTTGGAATACGGCAATTTCTTCGGTGCAAGGCGATCGCAAGTCTTCTTCCAACATCAGGCGTCCTTGCTCATCCAAATTCTTCCCTTTGGTTTCCAGAATATGCTGGCGATAGCGGGTGGTTTCTTGATGCGGATCGATGCGACTGACTTCTAAGTTGTCCATTGATCCAGCTAAGGTTTCACTCAGATGTGCCGCTGGATCCGAGGTAGTCAAATGCACCGAATGTCCCTGTTTGGCTAGGGCGACAGCGATCGCGGCTGCCATTGTGGTTTTTCCCACACCCCCTTTACCCATTGTCATAATCAATCCATGACCCGTGGTGGCAATTTCATCTACTAAGGTGGAAAGGTGCGGCAGAGTCAGGGAGGGGATGGAGTCCTCACGGCTGTCTGTCGTGCCTTCCTCTCCATCGGAGAATAAACTGCTGAGGGCTTCAATTCCTACAAGATTTTGCGCCTTGAGGGGGAGTTGATCCAAGGGCAGACTATGGAGAACCTCGGGCAGGTTGGCGATCGCCTTTTGTTCGCGCTGATAAAGGGCTGCGGCTAATACATCATGACTTGCTTCCTTCTGCGGTAATACCCCGTTAATCACCAAATGTTGTTGAGAAAACCCTATATCGGCTAACTCTTTGTGAGTTCGCACGACTTCATCTAGGGTACTTTGCTGGGCGCGGGAAACGAGGACCAAGCGGGTGCGGTTGGGGTCCGATAACACGCGCACCGCTTCCGTATAGCGATCGCGTTGCTTTTCTAACCCAGAGAGGGGTCCGAGACAGGATGCACCCTCGGGATTCTCGTCAATAAAACTACTCCAAGCATTGGGGAGTTCCAACAGGCGAATGGTATGTCCGGTGGGTGCGGTATCAAAGATGATGTGCTCGTATTTGCCCATCAGACTCTCATCAGTGAGTAATTCGGTAAATTCATCAAATGCGGCAATTTCGGTGGTACAGGCCCCGGATAAGCCTTCCTCGATGCCTCTGACGACGGATTCGGGCAAGACTCCTCGCACGGGGCCAACAATGCGCTCGCGATACTGCTGTGCCGCCTGTTGTGGGTCGATTTCTAAGGCAGATAACCCGCTTACTGTAGCAATATCGGTGATGGTATTTCCAATGGTTTGGCTAAAGACTTGCCCAATATTTGAAGCCGGATCGGTACTGACTAATAAGACTTTCTTGCCTTGTTTGGCTAAATGAATAGCTGTGGCACAGGAAAGCGAAGTTTTGCCTACTCCTCCTTTGCCGGTAAAAAATAAAAATGGTGGTGTATTTTGTAGAAATTGCATCATCGAATGTTCGTTACTCATAAATTCTCAATGGGTTGAATCAACTCAACCTTATTCCTGTAAAAATAGAGCCATAGAAAGGGGTAATTACTGACATTTTGCATCACTTTCAACACCGGCGGGGGTTCAAACCCCCGCCTCATAGCTAAAGTCGGTTAAAACCGACTAAAAATCCCACGGGATAAGACGAACAGTCGTCTTTAGGGAACTCCAAAAAATAAAATCCCCAAAAAACCCGCAGGCTGTTCTATGAGCGTTCCGCTAGGAAAGCCTGGAGGCTCACAGGACAAAGCCCGCCTGCGCGGCGTCATACAGTCTTGTTAGGTGCTTAACCATCGG
>NZ_JAMXOT010000343.1 GCF_024220515.1 Oscillatoria sp. HE19RPO | reverse complement strand
AAAAAATAAAACCTTCAAAAAACCCGCAGGCTCAAGCCTGGGGCTACACGGACAAAGCGGTGCCTGCGCGGGCTAAAAGAGCCTTGTTAGGTGCGATCGCATCAAAGCAAGGATGATTTATTTGTTGGAATCCCCTAATCGGAAGCCAAAGCAGGCTTCACCCCGGTGTCGGTGGGTGAAGCCTGCTTTGGCTTATAATTCTTGCAATTGGGAAAAGCGCTCGGGACAGAAGAGGGCGACTCCAACGGCAATCACTTTACCACTATAGAGCGCCCGCGCTTCTAATTGCGATTGGGGCAGGTTTTGTTGCGCCAAAGACTCGGCGACTTCGGTAGCAAAGTCCTGGACGGACGACCCTGCGGCCAGAGCGTTACAGGCATTTTGTCCCAACTGTTCCGCCTGTTGACTCCCCACCCCTTGATGGATTTGGAGTTCCTCTGGGGTCAACAGTCCTTGTAAAACGGTATCAAATTCTTGAGCATAAGCGGGAGTGAGGGAGCATAAAACTAGGGAAGTGCTTAGACAAGCCAGGGATGTTTTCAGCATAATTTTATGTTAAGAAAGCGGTGATATTGTTTCCCATTCAACGACTGAACCCGATTGGGGACAGCTCAACGGTTTAATTTACCCCTGCATTATAAGGGGTGGGGGTCAAGTCAGCTTAGGGGGCGATCGCCCTCTAATCCGGGTGAATTGAACCTGGACAACTCCAAAACCCTTGACCCTCGGCTCAATGGAGAACGGCGCAAGGGAAAGACGAGTCTGAAACTGGGGGATTTTTTCCCTCGATAAGTTGGGTCCGTAGGCTATAGTAGCGATGCCGGCCCTCAATAGAGAGTGCGAGTTTCCATCATGGGCTGGAGGTGCCGTTGAGGAACTGCCCTAACCCGATCCATAGGGTGTTTTGGCGGGTCCGAATTCTCCAACGGATGAAGACGCGCTATCGAAACAATCAGGCGTTAGTTCGCCACATTTTCTGAAGTTTAATGACGGAAAGAATGGGGTTTGTAAAATTATGAGAAGAAATTCCGGACCGTATAAACCTTGGCTCTGTTTATTAAAATACCCCGGGGTCATCCCGGGAAAATTTTCATAAAATTACGCTGACATCCTATCCCTTGTACCTGGAATCTATGCACCGAAAGTCCTTGATTGGGATGCTTTTATTTCTGTTAACCCTGGGATTGGTGATTACCCTCCAACCCCGGTTATCAGCCACTCCCTCTAGGGATTGCGATCGCCTCGCAAGCCCAATCTTAATCGCCCAGACTGGCTCATCCAGCGCCCTGTTAGAGCCACCGCGATCGCCGTCCGAACCCTTGAGCTTTCCCATTCCCACTGGGCGGGGAGTCCCAAATCCTGAACCCACCAGCGCCATTACCCGCAGCGATGAATCTCGGTTTAGCGAGGGAGAGGACGAATCTCCCGCTCAACCCACTTATCTCACCATTGACATTCTCTGGATTTTATTATGCTCTGGCTTGGTCTTCTTGATGCAAGCAGGATTTATGTGTTTAGAATCCGGACTGACTCGCTCTAAAAATAGTATTAACGTTGCGGTTAAAAACTTTACCGACTTTGGCTGTTCCGTAGCTTTATTTTGGGCCTTTGGATTTGCCCTGATGTTTGGTACTTCTTTCCAAGGCTGGATTGGCGGTAGCGGATTCTTGTTAAAAACAGACTTACCGGCCTTTGATTTGGCCTTCTTTTTATTCCAAGCCATGTTTTGTGGCACCGCCACCACCATTGTCTCCGGTGCCGTCGCGGAACGGATGAAATTCGGGTCCTACCTGTTAATCGCTTGCCTCATTTCTGGCCTAATTTATCCTATTTTTGGACATTGGGCCTGGAATGGCGTCGAACAAGGGGCGCTGATGGGATGGTTGGGAAAACTTGGGTTTGTGGATTTTGCTGGTTCCACGGTGGTTCACAGTGTGGGGGGTTGGGTTTCTTTAGCCAGTTTACCCATTGTTGGGGCCCGTGCGGGTCGGTTTCCCCAGTTCGGGAAGGCGGAAAAAATTCACGGTTCTAACCTGCCGATTTCGGTTTTGGGGGCGTTGATTTTATGGTTAGGTTGGTTTGGGTTTAATGGCGGCAGTACCCTGGCCCTGAATGAAGATGTGGCCCGGGTAATTGTGAATACGGTCCTGGCTGGGGTCGCGGGAATGATGACTGCTTTGATTACGGGGTGGTGGTCCCGGGAGATTCCCGAGGTGGACCGGCTGATTAATGGGTCCTTGGCGGGGTTGGTGGCGATTACGGCCTGTTGTCATGGGGTAACGGCTATTTCAGCAGTGACGATTGGGGCGATCGCCGGGTTGGTGGCGATCGCAGTCGAGTCCCTCTTAGCCCGATGCCGGTTGGATGATGCGGTGGGTGCAGTCCCCGTCCATCTCGGGGGCGGAATTTGGGGCACCTTAGCGGTGGCGTTGTTTGGGGACCTGGAACTGTTGGGAACGGGGTTGAATCGCCTAGAACAGTTGGGAGTCCAGGTTTTAGGGATTGTCACCTGTTTTATGCTTGCCTTTGGGATTGCTTATTCGTTTCTCTGGATGGTGAATCGATTTTTTCCGTTGCGAGTCTCAGCAGCCGATGAGTATATTGGCTTGAATGTTTCGGAACATCGTGCGAAAACCGAGATTTTGGATTTGTTTCGGGTAATGGATGCCCAGGCGAAAACCCAGGACCTGACGTTGCGAGTGCCGGTGGAACCGTTTACGGAGGTGGGTCAAATTGCCGATCGCTATAATCAGGTGATGAATGCCCTAGAGGAGGCGGTGACTCGGACGGATGCAATTGTGAGAACTGCTACCGATGCGATCGCCACCTTTAACGCCTCGGATTTTCAAATCATGAGCCTTAATCCTCGGGCAGAAGTGATTTTTGGCTATCCCAAATCCGTCTTATTAGGAATGTCTCTCCCTCAAATCATTGAATTTGGGCTAGATATTTTATATTGGCAACCGGACAAACACCTCAAAATTGCCCAAATTTTATCTGAAATTGTCGCATCGGGACATCCTCATGAACGGGTCGGAATTCGCGCCGATGGCTCTAAATTTCCCGTGGAGGTTTCGATTACAGAAGCTAAATTTCGAGACACCGTTTTTTATACCGGAACCTTTCGAGATATTACCCATCGCAAACAAGCTCAAAAAGCCTTAGAAGAAAGTGAGGAACGGTTTCGCCGGTTATCCGGGGCAACCTTAGAAGCCATTGTCGTTCATGAGCATGGAAAAATTATCGATGTCAACCAAACTTGTGTGAATATGTTTGGCTATCCCCTCGCGGATTTAATCGATCGCAATGGGTTAAGTTTGATTGTCCCCGAACATCGGGATTTGGTTCTCAAACATATCGTGACTGGGTATGAAAAACCCTACGAAGTGACTGGATTAAAACAAGATGGCACTCGCTTTCCCATTGAAATAGAAGGGCGAATGCTTCCCTCCGAAGGGCGGGAATTGCGGGTGGCGGCGATTCGAGATATTACGGAACGCAAACAAGCACAAGCAGCACTCAGAGACAGTGAAGAACGATTTCGCTCGGTGATGGAACAGGCGGCAGATGGGTTTATTATCCATGATTTAGAGGGGCAGATTATTGAGGTTAATCATGCGGTTTGTGACAGTTTAGGATACAGTCGTCAGGAGTTGCGCGATCGCTCAATAGCGGACCTTGAACAAAAGTTACCCTTTGAAACCCTCAAACAACGCTGGCGGGAGATGGTTCGCGGGGTTCCCCTTGCCTTAGAAGGGGTGCATCGTCGCCAGGATGGGAGTACATTTCCCGTGGATGTTCGTGTCGGGTTGTTGGAGGCGGGGAATCGCAAATTGTTGTTAGCCCTTTGTCGGGATATTACGGAACGCAAACAAGCAGAAATTGCGTTAAGAAATGAACAAGAAAAGTCGGAACGGTTGTTATTAAATATTTTACCCGAGGCGATTGCGACTCGACTGAAGCAGGAACAAGGCACGATTGCCGATGGATTTGCCGAGGCAACGGTTTTATTTGCAGATATTGTGGGATTTACTAAGTTAGCGTCTCGGGTTTCCCCGACGGAGTTAGTTCATTTACTCAATGATATTTTTTCGACTTTTGACTTGCTGGCAGAACGACATGGGTTAGAAAAAATTAAGACGATTGGGGATGCTTATATGGTGGTGGGGGGATTGCCGTTACCCCGGGAAGATCATGCGGAGGCAATTGCCAGAATGGCCTTGGATATGCAGCAAGAAGTGATTGAGTTTAGCACAAAAATTCGCGAACCCTTTACGATTCGGATTGGCATTAATAGCGGTCCGGTGATCGCCGGGGTGATTGGGTTGAAGAAGTTTATCTATGATTTATGGGGGGATACGGTGAATATTGCCTCCCGCATGGAATCTCATGGAATTCCGGGTGCAATTCAAGTCACGGAATCGACTTACTCTCGTTTAGAAGGGAAGTTTGTATTAGAAAAGCGGGGTCTGATTCAGGTGAAGGGGAAGGGGAAAATGACTACTTATTTACTGAAGCATGAATTGAGGGTCAATGGGTTGACATCCTCTTTGTAGTTGCTATAGTTTGGAACGGATGAGAACGACAGATTTCAGTGCATTTCTGGTCCCTTGGTAAGGGGAGGGGACTTGGAACCCCACCCTAACCCGGACCTTGGTAAGGGGAGGGGACCGGAGGAACCCCTTTTACTTATTACTTAGGGAACTCCAAAAAATAAAATACCCAAAACGTTCGTTCGTAGATCAACGGAGTAGCGCGATCAATGTAGGGGCGCAATGCTTGCGCCCCTGGGGCGCAAGCATTGCGCCCCTACACATACCTTACTTTCAGTTGCGCGTTTGGAGGATTTATATTTTGCAATCCCCTTAGT
>NZ_JAMXOT010000034.1 GCF_024220515.1 Oscillatoria sp. HE19RPO | reverse complement strand
CCCCTACAGGCCACTCGTTTTGGGGTGGATGGGTGGATTTTTCGGGCGATTCTCGAATCGCCCCTACAGGCCACTCGTTTTGGGGTGGATGGGTGGATTTTTCGGGCGATTCTCGAATCGCCCCTACAGGCCACTCGTTTGGGGGTGGGGTTCTTCTTGGGCGATCGCACCTCACGATGAATGGGTGGGTGCAGACTTCATACAGGCGCTTAAGCCGGAAAGAGTGAGTGACGCGGCAGAATCCCCATCACGAGCAATTGACAACCCATGCTATACTCATACAAACCCCAGTGATGTCGCCACTCAAATGAGGCTAATTAAATGGAGTACACCCCCCACATCCCACTCGAAACTATCAAAAACCTTTCTATTGAGGATTTTTTGAGCTTATTAAGACAAAAAGAAACTTTAATCGTGCAAGTTTCTACCAATGAAGTGGTGAGAATTAAAGCCAGCCTAGAACTCCCCCCTTTACCGAAACTTGATGGGTATGTACCCCAAGGGTGGAAAGACGCGATTTACCATGAGTAACCCCGATTTAGTCTTTTTGGATGCGGGAATTTTTATTGGGGCTTTGCTAAGTCAAGATCCGCGTCATTCCGAAGCTCGTCCTATCGTTGAAGCTGCTCGATGCGGAACCCTGCTCGCTTGTACTTCCGTTGGAGTATTAAGTGAAGTTTATGCCGCTTTAACTTGGACTGGCTCTCAACCTCCCCACCCCCCCAAAAATCGCCAGTGAAGCAGTTCGTCTTTTGGTTGAGAAACCTTCTCAAATTTTAGTTTTAGAAACTAACTTTCAAGCCAGCATGAAAATGCTAGAAATTGCCGATTCTCAAAATCTTACAGCCCGTCGAATTCACGATGCCAGACACGCTGCTACTGCTTTAGTTGCGGAGGTATATAAAGTCTATACATACGATCCTCAAGATTGGCGGTTATTTCAGCCATAGTGGAATTCAAATTGTTGGTCCTGACTCGGTTTGTTCGGGGAATGAGTCATTGCCCCTTTAACTAATGGGGCGATCGCTTCACCCAACCTCCAAATACTGCTTCCCTCTCTTGCTCCCTCTCCCTCTGGGAGGGGCTGGGGAGAGGGCCAAGCATGGTCCCCTACAAACCGATCGCCACAAAAGCCGACCAATAACGCCGATCGCCAAACGGACAACTCTCATCATAATCCATCAACTTAAAATCAATCATCTCACACTCCTCCTCCGTCATCTTCAAACCCTGACCACACCAGTCTAAAAACCCCTCAACCGAAACCCGTCTCAGCCAATTTTGCGCCCGATGTAACGCCATCACCACCCGCTCATCTTGGCGCAATTCATAATAGAAACGAATCGCCAAACAAGCGGTGGCAAAATCATCCACACACCATAAACTACTCACCACCGCAGGAGTTCCCGCATACAAAAAACCACTGGCTAACCCAATATATTCATCGGTCAACAAACTCCCGATCAGTCCCGTCTCACAAGCGGAAAGCATCACCAGACGACAGGCGGGAATTTCCAGATTGCGATAAATTTCCCCTAGGGTTAAGCATTGCTGTCCCGTGTCGAAGCGGCGACCATCTCGGAGAGTGAGAGTCTGGCCTTCCCGCTCCCGGGAGGCCGATTCCAGGGGTGCATCCCCCGCCAAAATCACAGCGGAATTCAGGGGATTTTCGCTATCAAATCCCCCGTGACAGGCAAAATGAATGATATGACTCTGGCGCAGTTTCTCCAGAGTTTCCCGGCGATTGAGGGCGGATTTCGTCGCCGCTTGCTGGGTGAGGATATAGCAGTTGGGGTCAAAGTAGGGGCGGATGAACTCCACCTCCATTTGGGCATAGCTGAGGTCTTCCGTGGGGTTCTGCACCGCGAAGAATTGGGGTTCTGTGGCGGGTTGGGGGCGGTTGTGGATGTAGTCGAGGATTTGGCAACTGGGGGCGTAGCTGACCCCTTGGCTAAAGCGCTCCAGTAACGGCGTAGCGGGGGCGTTGAACTCAACGGATAAGGCGTGGAGGGGGAACAGGTGCAGGTAGAGATGGGGAATCAGAATCAGCCTTTGGCAGGTATCCGGGAGGGCGGCGATGATATCAGATAGGTGGAGATGTTCCGCGAGGTCATCCAGGCGTCCGTCTAGGGCTTTATACCAAGTGGGTTGGCGGTAGTCGGCGAAGTAGGTTTGGTTGAATTGGTCGAGGCTGTGGCGATCGTCGGCGCTGTAGCTGTAGGGGTGAATCTGGGGGCGGTCCTGGTCCAGGGTGACGGTGAAGACCCAGGCTCCCAGGGCGGGGTCTTGGGGCAGATACCATTCGATGAGAGCGGTTTCCGGAGTGAGGAGTTGGCGAAAGTCCGGCAGTTGGGCGCGCACATTCTGGAAGGCGTTGAAGTCCGGGTCATTGATTTGCGCCACCAGGCTGTCCCGTTGTTGCAGCAGGCTTTGCAGGAGAGCGGTTCCCGGTGTCTCGGAGGGTCTGGCTATCTCCCGGTTTCCCCGGGTTTCCCCCGTTCCCCCGGTCCCCGTCTCCCCGTCTGCGGGGCTCTCCGGTGCTGCGAAAGATTGTTGCAGGGCGGCGATTTCCCGGTTGAGTTGGCGGTATTGTTCCTGTTGTTCGGGGGTGGCGTTTTTCGGAACCAGGTCGGCGCTGGTGAGCATTTCCATCAGGGTGCGGGACTTACTGCGCTCCACGGTCAGCAGGGCTTGGTCGTAGCGTTCCAGGTGGATGCAGGTTTGTACCATTTTTCCATAGATGGGTAGGGCATCTTCCAGGATTTGACGTTTGCTGTCGGGGGAAGTCGCCCAGTTGCGGCTTTGTTCCACTGCGCGGATGGCGTTGTCGTAGCCTTCGATGGCGATTTCCCAGTTTTGGAGGTCATAACCCAGGTTGCCGAGGTTGCCTCCGGTTTTGAGGCAGTCTAGGGGGAAGGAGGAGGGGGTGCGGACTGACAAGGCGGATTGGAAGCAGGAAATAACCCTCCCCAAGTTCTTGATTCCCTCTCCCTGCATATTGTATAAGTAAGCAACTGCTAAATTATTTTGGGTCATCGCCCACTGTTCGGGAAAGGCACGGCGGGTGTAGACGTTCAAGGCGTCTCGGTAGCAGGCGATCGCCTCTTTTAGGTTCTGAACCCGTTCTCCCCGGATGCGCTTCCCGTAGGCATTCCCCAAACTATTTTGGGTCATCGCCCATTTTTCGGGAAAAGCGTGGCGGTTATAGACTGACAAGGCGGATTGGTAGCAGGAAATCGCCTCTTCTAGGTTCTGTTCCCGTTCTCCCCGGATGCGGTCAAGGTAGGCAGAAGCCAAGTTCATTTGCGTCATTGCCCAATCTTCGGGATAGGCACTGTGGGTTAAAATTTCTAAGGCGGCTTCATAGCTAGAAATTGCCCGTTCTAGATTCTCATTGCGCTCTCCTTTAATGCGGTCAGAGTAGGCAGTTGCCAAGTTCATTTGGGTGGTTGCCCAATCATAGGGATAGGTACGGCAGGTTAAAATTTCTAAGGCGGCTTCATAGCTAGAAATTGCCCGTTCTATGTTCTCGGCTCGTTCTCCTTTAATGCGGTCAGAGTAGGCAGTTGCCAAGTTATTTTGCGTGATTGCCCAATCTTCGGGATAGGTATCGCGGCGGTACACTTCTAAGACAGTTTCCAAGCCAGAAATTGCCCGTTCTATGTTCTCGGCTCGTTCTCCTTTGATGCGGTTACGGTAGGCATTTGACAAGCTATTTTGGCTCTGTGCCCATTCATAGGGATAGACACGGCGGGTTCTGACTTCCAAGGCGGCTCGATAGCAGGAAATCGCCTCTTCTAGGTTCTGTGTCCGCTCTCCCCAGATGCGTTCAGAGTAGGCATTCCCCAAATTATTTTGAGCCCCTGCCCAGTATTCGGGAAAGGCATGGCGGGTGTAGACGTTCAAGGCGACTCGGTAGTAGAAAATAGCCTCTTCTAGGTTCTGTGCTCGCTCTCCCCAGATGCGGCCAAAGTAGGCATTCCCCAGACCAATTTGGGTCATCGCCCAGTATTGGGGAAAGGCATCGCTGGTGTAGACTGACAAGGCGGCTCGGTAGCAGGCGATGGCAATTTCCAGATTATTGGCTCGACTGCCTAATGGGAACTGCTGAATATCAATAGCAAAATCATGAAAATTTCTGGCTAAATCTTTATTTTTTTCAATATCATCGAGGTCGAGTTGCGAGTGAAACCATTGGGTGATGGTTTCGGCAAAATCAAGGTTGAGTTTGTCTTGGTGTTTTTGTAATATAGGATAAATTTGTTTCCCGCTTAATCCTCTTGTTTGTAATAGCAGGATTTGTCCCCAAATGTCTAAATATTTATTCATAGGATACAGCCTTAACTGGAGGGTTGGAGGTTCTGGGGGGCTGAGGCTGGGAGGGGAATAATAGGGTGTTGAGCCTCTGCCATAAGTTTTGCCATCTCTCACGCCAAATCGACATTCTTCCGCCTCCATGAGTCTTGGTTAGGTGTTGTCGTTGCGGTGAAGCCTCGCGCCACCTAACAGCCACACAACCCCAACTCGATTATACCCCACCCCCCGACTCCGAGAAACCGGGTTTCTTTGAGAAATCTTCGGGTCTCCACAGAGAGACAGTTAGAAACCCGGTTTCTTTTCCCACCCACAGACCCTAAAACCTCAATTTCTTAATTCACCGGAGTCGTTTGGTCTTTTTGCAACAGAAAATCTAGGTATTCTTCTAGTTGTTTTTGTTGATGTTCTGACAGGTTGCGAAATTTACTTAAAATTGCTTCCTCTCTCAAATAGTCACTCAGGGGCATAATCTGTGATGCCGTCACTTCAATGGTAATTTGAGGAACATCAAATCCTTCTAAACTATACCCATCTTCTGGGGACTCTGGGTGATGATAATGTTCAAAAATGGTGGCAATATCACCCCGTTTGAGGTGATATTGGGGCAAGTCTCCCGTGAGGGCAACTTGGGAAAATAGAGGATATTGAGGTTTCATTGATTTTCTCCTTTGTGTTAATCTCCTCTAATTTCCACTAATTTTTCACCTGAAGATAGTAGCTCTAGTGCTTTTGGCAAAACTGAACTCAAAATCTCTTGCAAGCGAACATTTGAAGTATTTCCGCAAGTCAACCAAATAATTTGAGGTGGTGCACCCAAGCGATCGACCAAATCCACAAAATCGCTGTCTTTCGTCATGAAAATAACTCCTTGAGCTTTTGCAGTCTCAAAGATTTCCGGATCTTCGGCATCTCGCAACCCCAGATCCCGTAAAGCTAGGGCTGTCACCCCAAATGTATTGGTAATCCAAGTTGCGATCGCCGGTGACAGGTGTGCATCGATTCCCGTTCGTTGTCATGCAAGTAACACAGGATGATTAAGTTTCCGTGATGCATAGGCAAGCGCTGCTCTCAAATCATCCCTTTCCAGATCGGGGAGTTCCTCTAAAATCTGTTCGGAACTAAGCCCTGCTGCAAACAAATCCAAAACATCGGACACTCGAATTCTCATACCCCGAATACAGGGACGGCCCCCACATTGTCTGGGATTTACGGTGATGCGTTCAAGTAGTTTTGACATAATGAAGCAACCTCTATAAAATTAGCATCTATCGAAAAGAATGCTATCAAGTATTGCAGAATTCTTTAATTAAAGCAACAACCGGCGGGGGTTTGAACCTTAGCCCTGTCAAGGTGGTAAATTTAATGACGAAAAATCATTGTTTCTTGTAGGGGCGTATTGCATACGCCCCAGGGCGCAAGCATTGCGCCCCTACAAATCAATACTTGACAGAACTAGGGTTTGAACCTTAGCCGGTGTTGAGATTCGCCCTTCGCCCAAAGTTTTTGCTGCACAAAAGTATTATTTCCCCCCAGTTTGAGGAATCAAAATCGTTCTGTTGCCTAACTTTTCCTCAAACCCCAGATTGTTTTTCAAAGCAATTAAATCCCAGTATTCAAAGCTATCAAATCCAAAGGCTTTCTGAGACAATTGCGGTAAACTGTCTCCCGATTCAGTTTGATAGGAAACCCAAGTGTAAATTTTGCCATCTAGGGTAAAACTGGGAGACCTTTGCAACCATTGCTGATATCGGTTATCCCGATTCAGGTCTAAGCGAGATGTCATCTGATGCAGGGCTTTTTGCCAGAGTTGATATCCGGCTTGGCTCAAATGGATTCCGTCGGTGGTTAACTCGCGGTGTAACCTATCTTCGTTGTTGGTAAAGGCGGAATTGAGGTCGAAATAGATTGCGCCTTCGGATCGGGATATCGCCGCGAGTTCGAGATTAATTTTACGAATTCTGGTATTCGGAAGTGCCGCCAGTCGGGTGGGTAAAATCGATTGCACCACTACTTTAGCTGGGGGGTGAATCAGTTGCAGTTCCCGGACTGTATAATAAATATTATCTGCAATACTGGCATCCGGTCTCCCCTGACGCAAATCGTTAATGCCTGCCAGAATATAAATAGTATGAGGTTTGGTCTCGGAAAATGTCCACAATCGTTTTAAAATTCCGCTGGTATTATCCCCGGAAATTCCTTGATTGAGCCACAGTCTTCCCGGTGGCATGAGTTCGGGGGGAAACCATAGAGAAATCGAATCCCCTAATAAAATCGATAACTGATTAGAACCCTGTCCCGTGGTAAGTGCTTGCGCTTCCCAAGCTAAGAGATTTGTCCAATCCTGATAGGTGGGTTGGCCGATCGCCTCTTCCCATACTGATTTAAAACTATCCGGTGGGAGGAGGGTATAAGTCCTGCCAACTTTCAACCCTTCTACTCGTTGCAAATACATTTGAATTCCAGAAGCCGGTCGATTCATGAGTAAACCCTCACTATGCCTGGAATTCTAAGATAAGCAAGTGAATCGGGATTGAGTTGAGGAAGTGGACATTTTCTCAAGCGGCTGTTTTTAGGGCGATCGCCAAGAGGGAACCCCACCCTAACCCTCCCCTTGCCAAGGGGAGGGGACCGGAGGTGCTTTTAAGCGTCTGACCCCACCCTAACCCTCCCCTTGCCAAGGGGAGGGGACCGGAGGTGTTGTTAAGTGTAAAAACCTTATGAGGGAACCCCACCCTAACCCTCCCCTTGCCAAGGGGAGGGGACCGGAGGTGTTGTTAAGTGTAAAAACCTTATGAGGGAACCCCACCCTAACCCTCCCCTTGCCAAGGGGAGGGGACCGGAGGTGCAGTTAAGTGTAAAAACCTCCTGTTTTACGTCTGAAACTCCCCCTATTTTTTTAGTTTATAAGCCTGTCGCAATTCGACTAATGCAGTCTCGGATAGTCCCGATTTCAGGGAACGAATCAACAATCCCCACGCCTGTAACTGTTCTAATCGTTGAGATTTTTGGAGTTGAACCTGATAAAATTGAGTCCAAAACTCTGGTGCATAATGACTCCGCCACCCCTTGCGCCAGCGTTGATGCCACCGCGCTAAATCCGGCAGGGTTGGAGATGCCACTCCCAAAATTGGCGGGAAGTCGGCATAACTCACAAACCGACTCACGCCTTTGCCATGCACATAGACAACATGGCGCATACAATCAATCCGATAGATATCCGCTTCTGAGATGCCAAACATTAGGGCCACGGTTTCTTCTGTAACAAATCGCGCCAAGGGATGGAGGATGTCCGAGGTGTGATTAATTTTAGATTCGCGGATAACTGGCGAAGCGGGCTGGTAGTTTGATATCATGATGGATAGGCTAGATAGATGGACCTTCGATAGATGGCTCCTTGATAGATGGCCTCTCGATAGATGGCCCCTAACTTAGATGGATAATTCCTGTCTGAGATAGACAAGGGTTCTCGTCGAGTTTGACTGGTTTGGATAGGGCCTCGGTTTAGTAGCCAATGGCTTGAACCTAGTTCTCCTGTCCAGTTTGGTTTTAGAAGCGATCGCCCTTTAGTTTTCTAGGCCTGGGGGCGATCGCTTTTATCTGTGTTATTATTCTATTAAAAGATGTCCTCTTATCGTTTGTCAAGTAAATTGTGGGTTTAGTTAGATTACGGATTCGCGAGTTTGCGGATGAGAAGGGATGGAACCTCAAAGAGGTGTCTGACCGTTCGGGTTTGGTGTACAGTACGGTCCGGCATTATGCGCGATCGCCCGGACTAGCGCTGATAGATTTTACCGCGATTCACAAACTGGCTCGGACTTTCGATGTTATGATAGAAGATTTGGTAGAAATCGTCGAAGAATAGGAAACCGCCAGGGGTATCCCTTTCGGGTTCTTGACTTTGAGGCAGTGAACCGTCCATTCAGACTCTCATCCGACCCAGGGGGGACCGGCGATCGCCTGTTAGTTTTCCAGACTTGGGGGTGAGTGTTTTTTCATATCAAGCTATCTTAAGATGCAAACGCATCACTTGTCAAGTATGGGATTAGTCAGACTGAGAATTCGGGAATTAGCGGAGGAGAAGGGCTGGACCCTTAAAGAAGTCGCCGATCGCTCGGGTATTGTGTACAGTACCGTCAGAAGCTATGCGAGGCGATCTGCGATCGCCACCGTTGATTTTACCGCCCTCCACAAATTAGCCCGAACCTTTGATGTTCTGATAGAAGACTTGGTGGAAATTATCGAAGAATAGGGAACGGGTTCCGGTGTTCGCCGCCTGATGAGAATAGCCGAGATCGGTTGACAGGACCGGGATTCGCCAACGGTGGGGCTTTACCTGACCCGGATTGAACAGGTGCAATCATGGCACTACACCCCCATTTGTGCTGTTTTTCTCGCAAATTAGAGCAGTAGCAGGCAGAGGCGGGCATTGTTGAAAAATAGATGGAATAACTTGTAGCTCTACTGAGGCAGATCGCTTAATATATGGGTTAACTCAGAGAGACACCCGGGGTTCAAGTTTGTGAAGTCGGGGTTTTTTGGGTATCCAGGGGGTAGAGTTCATGGGGTGCGGAACCCTCAATGTAACCCGCGTTACATTGGAATGGGAGGGAATTGTCTGATGGAACTCTCAGGCAGTCTAGGCAGAAGGATCTAGGCGATCGCCAGCCACCCCTCGGACCTGATTAATGCCGGTTCATCTCTGAGTCCTGTTACAGAAGAAACTGCCTTAACAATCTTAAACTCAATAAATCGCCATGCACAGCATTCAATCTGGCACGACTCAAGTGAATCACCAAGAAAACTTAGTTGCACTCAAGTCATACTTTATGACTCTGATTTCCCACGAACCGAGAACGCCCTTAACGACGATCTTATTATCCGCTGATTTACTGGAATGTTATAGCAATAGTTGGACTGATGAGAAAAAACTCAAGCACGTTCAGCAAATCCAAACTGCTGCGATGGAAATTACCAAGCTGATTGAAAGCGAACAATTTACGGAAACCCTCCGAAAAGTAGCCAGTGAAATTCACTAAGTATTCTAACAAGTTGCCTAGAAATTGACCGCGTTAGTTGAAAACCGTTGCTCTAAAATCCCCATAAACCGGGGAGAAACCGAAGCGATCGCCCTGATGATGCCTGTCCCGCCCAGGACTCGACTCCTGGTGACACGCATGATTAGGGCGCTCACGACGGTGAAACGGCGATCGCACCAAAAAAAACCCCCTAATGGGGGCAAATCGCATCAACCAGGAGGGATAACATCCCGATTAGAATAAATACAGAATGGTAAACAGCACAATCCAAACCACATCAACAAAGTGCCAGTATAATTCTGCTGCTTCTGCTCCAAAGTGACTCTCACTAGAATAATGACCCGCCTTCAGGGATTGCCATAAAACTGCCAAAATCAACAGCAACCCAAAAGTTACGTGCAATCCGTGAAAGCCCGTTAGCACATAAAAGGTGCTGGTAAAGATATTATCCGCCAAACCAAAGCCGGTATGAAAATATTCATACAACTGACCCACGAGGAACACCGCCCCCATGACTGCCGTTAGCCCGAACCAAAATCGCAGACCCTTGACATCATTTTTCTTAATCGCCGCATTGCCGCGATTCATCACAAAACTGCTGGAAATCAGGATAATTGTATTCACCCCGGGCAGCAGCAATTCCATTTCTGGAGTCCCTTCCGGCGGCCAGTCCGGAGTCACCGAGCGAAACGTGAGATAAGCGGCGAATAATCCCAAGAAAATCATCGACTCCGCCACCAGAAACATGATGATGCCAAAAATTCGATGATCCGGATGGTCGCCGTGGTGACCGCCGTGGGCTCCCGCCCCATGTTCAGCTTGTATAGCTGCCTTGCTTGTATCAATTGTTCCTTGCATAAGCGATCGCCTGTTGTAGAGTTTACGAATTGAGTCTGGGATGTTTTGGGGTCGGGTCAAGTCCGACCCCAAAAAGGGTATTCCAACAAATAAATCATCCAAATCCGATGGTTAAGCACCTAACAAGACTCTTGCAGCCCGCGCAGGCGGGCTTCGTCCGTATAGCCCCACCCTTCAGTCGCGCTCCTTTTTTGGATAGTTTATTTTTTGGAGTTCCCTAGGAAACCGTCGGTCCCCCGGATAGCATGGGAGTATTCGCTTGGGACTCAGGCATTTGGACGTTCGGGTTGCGATCGCCCATGCCGTAATCATAAGGCCCAGTCAACCGGACAGGTTCCCCAATAAAATTCTCCACCGGAGGAGGGGAAGCCGTCTGCCACTCCATCGTTAAAGCATCCCAGGGATTGCCCGATGCTTTCGCACCTCCGATCCAACTCCACACCGCATTGATAATCAACGGGAAAGTAGAAACTGCCAAAATATAAGAGCCCACGGTACAAATTAAATTGACCGTGGCAAATTTGGGGTCATACTCCGCCACCCGACGCGGCATCCCTTGCAGTCCCAGATAATGCATCGGCAGGAAGCAGAGGTTAAACCCAACCAAGGTTAAGACAAAATGCAATTTGCCCAGAAATTCGTTCATCATCCGCCCTGTCATCTTCGGGAACCAGTGATAAATCCCGGCATACAGACCGAAGACACTGCCGCCAAACAGCACATAATGCAAGTGGGCGACAATGAAATAGGTATCGTGAACGTGAATATCAAACGGGACCGAGGCGATCATAATCCCACTCAGACCCCCAATCACGAACATGGAGACGAAACCCAACCCGAACAGCATGGCGCTGTTGAGGCGAAGTTTGCCCCCCCAAACTGTGGCTAACCAGCTAAACACTTTAATGCCTGTGGGAACGGCAATAATCATGGTTGCGACCATGAAGAACATCCGTAACCAACCGGGGGTACCACTGGTGAACATATGGTGCGCCCAGACAATTAAGCCCAGAAAGCTAATCGCCATACTGGAATAGGCGATCGCCTGATAACCAAAAATTGGCTTGCGGGCGTGCACCGGCAAAATATCAGAAATCATCCCAAAAATGGGCAGAATCATGATATAAACCGCCGGGTGGGAATAGAACCAGAACATATGCTGGTAAACCACCGGGTCCCCACCGCCCATTGGATTGAAAAAGGCAGTTCCGGCAATCAAGTCAAATGCCAACAGAATTAATGCCCCCGCTAACACCGGCGTTGAGATTAAAATCAAAGCCGAAGCTGCCAGCATTGCCCAGCAGAACAAGGGCATATCATTTAATCCCATTCCGGGCATCCGCATTTTCAGGATGGTGGTCAAAAAGTTGATCCCGCCCAAAATGGAGGAGGTTCCCAGGATAAGAACGCTCAAAATCCAGATAAATTCGCCTGCTTTTTCCCCAGTGGTACTTAACGGGGGATAGGAGGTCCAACCGGCACCGGCTGCACCGACGAAGAAGCTAGATAATAGCAGGATTCCGCCGGGGGGGATCAGCCAAAAGGCGATCGCATTCAACCGGGGGAAAGCCATATCCCGCGCCCCAATCATCAGGGGAATCAGGTAGTTGCCAAAGGCCCCGGTCCCCGCAGGCACGATCCACAGAAAAATCATCACCGTGGCATGGATCGTAAACAGACCGTTATAGAGTTCGCGACTGACAAAATCCGAGTCCGGAGTTGCCAATTCGGTCCGAACAGCGGTGGCTAATGCACCGCCAATCAGATAGAAAATGAAGGTGCAGACCAGGTATTGAATCCCGATCACCTTATGGTCCGTACTAAAGCTAAAGTATTCTCGCCAAGGGGTATGTCCACCGGCTTCTACAGCCAGGGTTTCCCCGAGGTTATCGGTTTCGGGTTCAGTTACTTGTGCCATAAATCAATTGTTATTACTGATGCGTCTGAGTTCCCCTGCTGATAAGGGATGATAGGTCACTCGTTCCAGGTTAAAGGGCGAGTTGCATCTCCCCGCCACAACTAATACCAAATCCGGTTGTCTCAAGTCGGTTTTCGCTCTTTAGCCCGCGCAGGCGGGCTTCGTCCGTATAGCCCCAGGTTTTAACCTGCGGGTTTTTATAGACATATCACAACCGGATTCCTGATCAAGACATCGGCGGAGTTAAATCGCCCGATCGCCCAGATGGTGTTCGGCATGGAGTTGATTGAGGGTCTCTCCATCAATCCCCATCTCAGCAGCCAAAGGTTGCAGATAGTCCGTTTCCGATAAGTCTGCTGGATTCAATGCCACAGTTTCCAGTCCCTCAGATTGCGCCACAATCTGACTCTGTAACCAAGCTTGGAAATCTTCTTCCGACTGTACAATCACGCGGGTTTTCATCCCGCCATGATAGGACCCACAGAGTTCGGCGCAAACCACCGAGTATTCCCCGACTATTTGGGGTACGAAGCGCAACTCGCTTTCTCGTCCGGGGATGGCGTCTTGTTTCAGGCGAAATTCCGGAATCCACAGGGAGTGGATCACATCACTGGCGCTAATCGTCAGTTCCACCTCTTTTCCTGCCGGAAGATGCAATTCTCCAGAGGTAACCCCACTGTTGGGATAGGTGAAAATCCAGGCAAACTGGAGTCCGAGGACGTTGACACTGACAAACGGGTCTTGGCCTTGGGTGCCGGGGGAGGCCCCAACGCCCAGGGCGACCAGTTTACCTGGTGCTTTACTGGGGGCCATGCCAGGTTCATCCGAGGGTAAGGAGGCGGCGATCGCAGCCCCGGGCTGGTGTTTATGGGCAACATGAGACTCATGGGATGCCATCGGGTCTAGGCCCCCCATTGAATTGTAAATTTCAAAACTGTAGACCCCGATCCCCATGATGATAATCGCCGGGATCGCAGTCCAGAGAATTTCTAGGGGAACGTTGCCGTGAATGGGTGGCCCATCGGTATTGTCATTGGCCCGTTTTCTAAATTTGAAAATGGAAATCACGATGATCCCTTGCACAATCAGGAAGAGACCTGTGGAAATGGTCATCATCGTGTTAAATAGTGCATCAATCCGGGGCGCTTCTTCTGAGGCGGCAACGGGCATGAGACTATGATTCTGGCCGACCCACAAGCTTACCAGGGTGATGGTAATGCCTGCGATCATCGTCCAAATAGCACTGGGTACTTTCACTTCAACCTCCTTGATGAGAAATTTTGCCGCAGTCGGCGACTCCGAGTGCTGTCTTGCAACAGTTTTTTATGACTCCATTTGCTAAGTTAGCAATTTTTCGGGTCCTCTGTATCGGTTGTTGGTATATTCCGTCCCTCAATTTGTCACAGAGAGGGGATAAATTGAGGGGTTTTTGGGGAATGGTTCGTGGAGGGCCGGGGGATTGCACTGTTGTTATGGGTGAATGTTTTCGGCAGTGAACGGGGATGACGGTTGAAACCGTCACTACGAACATCGGAGGGATGACGGTTGAAACCGTCACTACGAACATCGGAGGGATGACGGTTGAAACCTTGAACGGGGAGGGATGACGGTTGAAACCGTCACTACGAACGGGGATTTGTGAAGAAAGGTTAACTTTAGGGGAGAGATTGTCAGGAAATCCGGGCAATTTTTTGGGGAGGGAAAATTAGGGAAAAGGCTTGTCGCTCTCGGTTCTGACTCGCTACTGTAGAAAAAGACTGGGGTTGTTTGATTTGAGGGAAAGGATAAACTACATCAGAATAATTACTCAGTGTTAATTTAACATAAGGAACGAAAATGACGCGAAGGAGTAGCAATTATGGCGAACTCAGTCGTTGATCGACATCCGGCGATCGCACCCACTGACTCCCCCCCTCGGGATCGGATTCGTCGCTTGGTCTGGAAAATTGCGATCGCGACCCTGCTATTAATGGCAGTCGGCAGTGCAACAAGGGTGATGAATGCGGGTCTGGCTTGTCCAGACTGGCCGCTTTGTTATGGTCAGTTAGTCCCCACCCAGCAGATGAATCTTCAGGTGTTCTTGGAATGGTTTCACCGCTTAGATGCGGGGTTAATCGGCATCAGCGCGATCGCCTTAGCCGGATTATCCTGGTGGGATCGCCGCGAACTCCCCGGTTGGCTACCCTTTGCCTCCACCGGCGCATTGGGTTTAATCGTCTTTCAAGCCGTCTTAGGCGGACTCACCGTCACCGAACTGCTGCGATTTGACATTGTAACCGCTCATCTGGGAACTGCCCTCTTATTTTTCACCACCCTGTTAATCATCGGCATGGCACTGTTACCCTATCAAGGGACTGGCAATGTGGGTAAACTCCCCTGGATTGGTCTGTTTGCAGCAATTTTTGTTTACGTCCAAAGTTTACTCGGGGGATTAGTCGGTTCCCAATGGGCGCTTCATCAATGTTTCGGCTACAATCAGCTATGCACCGTGATGAATAGTCACATTCTGGGGGTTGTTCCCCCGACCGTCACGATTCTCGCCTTAGTGGTCTTGGCATTCCGAACTCCGGCATTGCATCCTAAATTACGACAACTCGCAAGGTGGGCCGGTATGTTGTTACTCTTGCAAATTGGCTTAGGGATTGCTACCTTTTACGAACATCTGCAAGTGGAACTGCTCACGGTGTTTCACCAAGCCACGGGTGCAGCCTTACTCGGAACCCTGGTGGCGTTTACCGTCTTAGCACTGCGCGATCGCGCCGGAAGCGTTCGGGTTTGAGAATTTTTCCATCATCAACTGTATTTCGATGCAATGGCCCAGCCTCTTGACTGCTGAAAGGAAACATAATATTTATCATGCAAGAAATCATCGCAACTGGTACACAACGGCATCATGAAACTCTGTTGCAAGTGCTGAAAAGTTACTACCAGTTAACCAAACCTCGAATTATTCTGTTGCTGCTGATTACCACAGCATCCGGACTCTGGGTCGCGGCCAATGGAGAAGTCGATCCCCTGTTAGTGTTAGTAACAATGGCGGGCGGGGCTTTAGCTGCCGCCTCAGCGAATACAATTAACTGTTTGTACGATCGCGATATCGATTACATCATGGAACGCACTCGTCATCGACCCTTACCTTCGGGTCGAGTGCAACCTCGGGATGCCCTGATTTTTGCGATCGCCCTAGCAGTCACCTCGTTTACCCTGCTGACAGTGTTTGCGAACTTACTCGCCGCACTTCTAGCCATGTCGGGAATCGTCTTCTACGTCGCCATCTATACCCATTTACTCAAGCGTCACAGTACCCAAAATATCGTCATTGGAGGCGCTGCTGGGGCAATTCCCCCGTTAGTCGGTTGGGCGGCAGTCACCGGAGACTTGAGTTGGGCACCTTGGGTAATGTTCGCTATCATTTTTCTCTGGACACCACCCCACTTCTGGGCATTAGCGATGATGATTCGCGATGACTATGCTGCCGTCAATGTCCCCATGTTGCCGGTAATTAAGGGAGATGAAGAAACTGCCCGTCAAATCTGGTATTATACTTTATTGCTTTTGCCATTAACCCTCGGGCTGACTTATCCCTTGCATACCAGTGGAATGGTCTATGCAGCATTGGCGGTATTTTTAGGGGCAATTTTTGCCAAGAAAGCCTGGGAGTTGTTGCAAGCCCCCACTGACCGAGACAAAGCGCGATCGCTGTTTAAATACTCGATTTTATATCTGATGTTATTATCTGCCGGAATGGTGGTGGATAGTTTGCCCGTGACTCATCAAGTAACGGCGGCGATCAGTCAGAATGTCCAGGTTTTAATTAGTGCGATCAGTGTGATGTAATGAGTAGTTAATTACCAATAAAACTAACCTAAATCGGTTAGTAAACCACAGAAATTGTGGGATGGGGTGGGCCAATTGCCTACCCCTAATTTTTTGGGGAATTTTCAGGGAATAAGGACGCCTACCATCTTTAACATTAAATCCTAAATGTAGAGGCGATTCGCGAATCGCCTCTACATTTAGGGTTGGCTATCCCCAAAGGCATAAGTCCTGTAACGGTTATCCAGTTCCCCCGTCAGAATGGCTCACCTGGGCTTAGAAAATGAGATATTCAAAAAAACGCTCAGTCCAAACTCCCCGTCGGGCGAAGATAAACCGTAAAAGCTCGGCAATCAAGCCATCAGAATTGGATTTTAATAAGGCAAATTCTGGTATTTTATACCGTTCTTTGTACGAATTATCATCTTGTTGCTCGACTGGATCTACATTGAGATCCTGGCGCACTTCTTCATTATTGAGGAGAGAGAGAAACACATCATAACTTCCAGCAATTCGATGAAAATTCCATTCTCGATTTTCTTCATAAACCCAGGCTAACCGTTCTAGTGGCGTCATTTTTAATCGTTCCTTTAACCAGGAGACTTTATCCTGACGTTCGGTACTCGCTTGCCCGAGTAAAAATAGAAGACCACTGTACATGACAATTCGACTGTGGCGAAGTTTAACATTCCGAAGCGGCCACTTCTCTGCTTCCTTGTCAAAACTCCATTGGTAGTTGACAGCGATCGCCCTAAAGTATCGAATGAGGTCATTTAAAAGAAAAGTCCATTCTTTTTTAGAATCTTCTGTCACATATCCTGCTGCATACCTATCTACAATTATCCCCATTAATCCGCTATAATTTTCATTTTTATAAAGCGGTTGTGTTTCCAAAAGCAACAACAGGCGTTTTCCAAAAACTCCATAATTTTCCTGGGCATCTCCTACAGAGTCTAAAAGTTCCTTTTGGGTCGTAGCCCCGGCAAAAACTCCTGTTGGTTTGGGTTTTTGGATTTTAAGTTCAGCCAGAGCATTCCAGACCGAATCATAAGCCTTCGTTGCTTCCTCTAAGCCTAGCTCTTCCACATTGTCAGATAACACGATAATCAGGTCAGCATCAGAAACTTCGGGAGATGCTTCCATTCTTCCGATAGAGCCTGCTGCGGCAACGGTGTAAACATCTGGATGAAGCTCTGCCCTAGACAGGGCCTCTCTGATTTGAATAATTAAGTTTTTTGATGCCTCCCAATTTTCCTGGAGTGTCTGATATCGATCAATATCGACTGAGGGTATCCTCCATTGCCGTTGATAAGGATATTCGGGATCTTTAACTTGATTCATGAACCACCTTTATTTAGTGACTATCTTGTAGAAAACGGGGGAGCTTCAACGCGCTCCAGCTAAATTTTAACACTTCAGCATTTGGAAAAGACAATCCCATGACATCAGAGGCATTTTCTCGATTTTCTAGGATACCCACCATGATTCTCATCGGCCCCATGTGTCCACTGATCAGGATTTTATTAACCCGTTGATTTAAAACCTGATCCGCTAAATCAATTAAAAAAGCAAGGATTCGTCTACTAACTTCTCGATAACTTTCTCCATTTTCAGGCGCATAATTCAGATCTCCCGCCTCATATTCGGGAATCCAGTGGAATTTCTGGCCTTCCAATACCCCGAGTCTGCGCTCATTTAGTCTAAAATCTTTAAAAATTTCATCAACCCTAACTTGACCCTGTTCCACAGCTAAATCAAGAGTCCTTTGCGAACGGTGTAAATCAGAGCAAAAGCCGACCTCGTAGTGGGGGTCAAGCTTTAACCCCAGACTTCTAGCCTGCTCTTCACCTTGCTTGGTTAGTTCAACATTCAGAGAGCCTGTAATCAGTTTTTTAGCATTGGTTTCGGTTTGAGCATGACGGATTAAATGTAAATCTACGATCTGGGGAAAGACGATAGGACTTTCGAGGCGCTGATATATATCTTCCCACCTCATCGAACCGCTCCTGGGGAAGTCTGTGTAATCAGTTATTTTATGGAGAGATTGTGTACTCATTAATGGGGGTCCTCAAATCTATGGAATTATCAGTTTTACTTTACATTATTCACATGATCAGGTTTTCCGGGAATTTTGTCAATACAGGTTTTTAAATCATTTTTGAATCAACAATCGGGGACGGCCCTTGATAAAATTCAATCCCAGGGGTTCCAGATACCCAAAGGGATCTTATTCATCCTAATTCCCATAACTTGTACAAGCCGGAGTAACCTGTTACAATGAACAGAGATTAACATCACAGGAGGTACCGTGGAAGTCAAAGCCAAGCTGACCCTAGAAGAATTTTTTGCTTTACCGGAAGGGGATCTTACTTACGAACTGGTTGATGGAGAAGCTAAACCCAAAATGTCACCGAAACGATTTCATTCAAGATTAACGGGCATCCTGTTTCTACTGCTGACGCAATGGCATCAAAACCGGGGTGAGGTGGGAATTGAGTGGGCCATAAGACTCAAACGCAAGGGTCAAGACTGGGCACCCATCCCTGATTTGCTGTATATCTCAGATGCTCGCCTGTCTCGCGATCGCATCCTGGATGAACCCTGTCCCGTTCCTCCTGAATTAGCCATTGAAATTATTTCACCGGACCAAAGTTTTGGCGAAATCAGTGGCAAGGCGATCGATTACTTAAATGCCGGAATTTCTCGCGTCTGGGTTATTGATGCTCAAGTCAAAACTATAACTATTTTCTATCCCGATTCTCCCCCCCAAACCAAACAGGGAGATGAAGTCATTACCGATGAATTATTCCCCGGATTAGAATTCACTCCCGCCCAGATTTTTGATGACGCTAAAATTCCTTAACCCCTGCAAGAATTGCCGAAACTTTAGCAATTTAGGCATGATCCATCCTATCCCCTTCTCCCAATTCACCCCATCCACCGCCAACCCTTGATCCAGCCTAATCCCTCAGACTGAGAGGCCCCATTCTGAAATTTTTACTCCGGATATACCATAAAGCGTTTAAAATAAAATTACAGAGTGTGTAGATTTGTATCAAGTTCGGATTAAGAAACTCATGGCCCCTGCTGTTTTAATCGAAAACCTGCAAAAGCGTTACGGAACCGTGGAAGCGGTCAAAGACGTCTCGTTCCAAATTGCTCCCGGTGAAATCTTCGGGCTATTGGGTCCCAATGGTGCAGGCAAAACCACCACCATTCGCTGTTTGTGCAGTCTGGTCACCCCGGATGCCGGTCGTCTGGAGGTTTCTGGCATTGATGTGGTGGCAAATCCTAAATTGGCCCGCACCAAACTGGGTTATGTGGCCCAGGAAGTGGCGTTAGATAAGGTGCTGACGGGTCGCGAACTGTTGGAATTGCAAGCGGCATTATATCATATTCCCAAATCTTTAGCAAAAGATAGAATTAAGACGGTCCTCGCCTTGTTAGGATTGGACGAATGGGCCGATCGCCAAACGGGCAAATATTCTGGGGGTCTCAAGAAGCGTCTGGATTTGGCGGCAGGATTGTTGCACCAACCGGATGTTTTAGTCTTGGATGAACCCACCGTGGGATTGGATATTGAGACTCGCATGGCAGTATGGGGATTTCTGCGGCAGTTGCGCGAGAATGGGACAACGGTGTTGATTACCAGTCATTATCTGGAAGAAATTGATGCCTTGGCCGATCGCGTAGCCATTATCGATCGCGGTCAAGTGATTGATAGCGGCACTCCCTCTGCCTTAAAAGATAAAGTCGGAGGCGATCGCATTACCCTACGCATCCGGGAATTCTCCCCAATAGAAGAGGCGCAACAAGCCAAATCCTTACTCGAACCCCTGCCGTTTGTAGAAGAAATTATCATCAATAACGCCCAAGGCAATTCCCTGAATTTGGTGGTCAAATCCCAAAGTGATGCCCTATTAACCATTCAGCAAGCCTTACGAGATGCGGGGTTACCCACCTTTGGAATTGCCCAATCTCGACCCAGTTTAGATGATGTTTATCTCACGGCCACGGGTCGCACCCTGTTAGATGCAGAAATTGCCGCAGCAGGAACTCGCGACCCGAAAAAAGAACGCAAACAGAATATGCGATAACATCATGCCCAATTGGGTTTTTCCCCTGCTAATTCAACTGCAAAAAATACCATAAACAATCAGATTATGAGTCAAACCGTTACACCAAATCCAGCTACAACCTTAAGTAACCCCGGGCTTGAGATTCCTTCCAGTAGCCCCATCGGAGAATTTACTCAGGAAACCTTGGCCCTGACCAAACGGCTGTTTATTCAATTACAGCGCCGTCCTTCTACGTTAATTGCCGGGGTGATTCAGCCTTTGATGTGGTTGATTCTATTCGGTGCTTTGTTTCAAAATGCTCCCCAAGGAATGTTTGGCGAGAGTGTGAATTATGCCCAATTTTTAGGGGCGGGGGTGATTGTGTTTACTGCCTTTTCTGGGGCGTTAAATGCGGGATTGCCGATTATGTTTGATCGCGAATTTGGCTTTCTGAATCGCCTCCTGGTTGCCCCCCTCTCGACTCGGTTTTCGATTGTCGTAGCTTCGGCAATTTATATTTTGCTGTTGAGCTTGATTCAAACTGCGGTGATTGTGACTGCCGGGGCCTTTATGGGGGCGGGATTACCAGGAGGATTTGGATTGGGGGCGATCGCCTTTATTACCCTGCTGTTGGTTTTAGGCGTCACCGGATTGAGTCTGGGATTAGCCTTTGCCTTACCGGGACATATCGAATTGCTGGCGGTGATTTTCGTGATTAACTTGCCGCTATTGTTTGCCAGTACAGCATTAGCGCCGCTTTCCTTTATGCCGAAATGGTTGCAAATTGTTGCTACCTTAAATCCCCTGAGTTATGCGATCGAACCGATTCGCTATCTGTACCTCCATTCTGACTGGACCCTGGGCAGCATCGTCATGCAGGCCCCTTGGGGAGAAGTCAGCTTTGGCGGTGCATTGGGAATCCTCGCCGGATTTGCAGCAGTGGCATTATTGAGCATTCAACCCCTACTCCGGAGAACTTTTGCTTAGTAGAATGGTCGGTATCATCAATGGTTCACCTGACAAACCTATGAAATCAAAGTTCACTTTGAAGGCAACTGCTCGAATTTCACTCGGAACCCTGGCGGCGATCGCCATGACTGCCGTAATGTTACCTGAGTCTGCGGCAGCAGAAGAAACGAACCGCGCCAGTGATTTACTAGAACCCCAAATTCAGCTTCAAAAAAATCCCTTTGAATCGACAAGTGGGGATGGACAGCAGATGAATGTATTGGATTTGATTCATCGCGCTCAATTCGGAACCACCCGCAGTATGCAGGAATTCAATCTCCAGCAACAGCAAAGTATCAATGATGCAGCAGCGGATTTTCGTTCTCGACAATTGGAAATGCTGCATAACAATCAACAACCGGAACTTTCTGAAGAAGAAGCGATACCCAACCCGGATTTACGTCCTGGGGGTACTCGTTAACTGAGTTGGGTTCATAAATTAGCCATAAACGCTGATGGATTAGCTTCCATCGGCGTTTATTGTTTGAAGTGAGGATTGAGTGGTTTTATCGCACTTGGGCCAAAACTAACCCAAACCAATCATTCGGGTCGGTCCAAGTTTTAACCGTGGTCAACCCTTGTTGTTGCAAATACTGATGCATTTCATCTAAATCGAATTTGCGGGAAATTTCCGTGAGGATGGTTTCTTCCGGTTTAAATTCAACGATTAAATCCAA
This sequence comes from Oscillatoria sp. HE19RPO, assembly GCF_024220515.1. Classification (GTDB taxonomy): domain Bacteria; phylum Cyanobacteriota; class Cyanobacteriia; order Cyanobacteriales; family Laspinemataceae; genus Laspinema. Next base: position 8,527 of record NZ_JAMXOT010000034.1, on the reverse strand, counting down.
AGCGCGCAGTTGCACGGTTTGGGTTCGCCGACTTCGTAAGTGCATTTCAATTTGATGTTGCCCTTCGTTATAAAATGCCCAATGCTCAAACTGGTCGGGTTTAAAATTGCCATCAAAGCGCCAATTCAAATGATGCAGCACATTTTGATTGAATTCGGCGGTTACCCCTTGAGCATCGTTATAAGCAGGCTCTAAAATGTTTGGAGATTTATGCAGGTCAATTCCTAACAGGAAATATTCTCCAACTTTTAGGGCCTGAACAATATCGGCAAAAAAGCGATCGCATTCTTCTGGAGTCAAATTGCCCAAGGTACTGCCTAAAAAGCAGAGGGTGCGAGTGGGAAGCAGGGCGGGCGTCAAGTTCGCTAGGGCTAATTCGTAGGTGCTAACTAAACCATGCACCTGCAATGAGGGATAATCTAAAAGTAACTGATTGGCGCTACTTTCTAACATTCCGCCACTGACATCAATCGGCAGATAACGCAGGGGATATCCCAGATTGGAGTATGCATCTAACAGAATTCGAGTTTTGGTGGAACTGCCACTGCCGAGTTCTACAATTTCGCTTGAACCCGTGATTTGGGCAATTTCTGCTGAACAATTCTGTAAAATTGCTGCTTCAGTCCGAGTGGGGTAATATTCAGGTAAGTCGCAGATTTGCTCAAATAAATGAGAACCGCGATCGTCATAAAAATAGCGGGGGGAAAGCGTTTTTTGCGTCTGGGTTAACCCCTGAATTACATCAGAACCGTTATCGATTTCTGTGGAAGAAAGGGTGGGACTGACTAATCTTTCTAGCCGCAAGCGTTCAGATAGAATAGCCGGTTCAAAGTCAACCCGGGTGGCTAACTCTGGGGTCTCAGACGGTTTTGCAAATTTCATCCGTATTGTTTGGGGTGGAGGCATGAACAAATCCGGCTCACGGTTCTATCAGTTATCTCATTGCTTATGAGACTGATTAGAATTACGATCGCCGTTCTTATATTGTCTCATTTTCTGGGAAGACTAGGGGGAAAAGTTCCTGCTTTAGGAATAAATTTCCTTACTAATCGCGAACTCTAATTAATCCGATGGGTTTGCATAATTCCTATTAATCACTTCCCCCAACACAGCGAAATCCTGCTAAAATCTGTCGCATCCAAGGATGATACCAGTTGCGGAAACTGCCGCGCATCGCCCAAGGACGAGTCGCCCAACTGCTGCCGCGTAATACGCGATGCTGTTGGTCAAAATAGATTTGGGAGTATCCGGGGTAGGGATAGGGTTGAAATCCGGGATAGGGGGCAAACCAGCTAGAGGTCCATTCCCAGACATTTCCCATCATGTCATAACATCCGTAGGCGCTAACCCCTTCGGGATAACGATTAACCGGGGTGGTTTGAGCGTGGTGATTATCATGATTGCACCGATCGCCCGTGGGAAATTCATCCCCCCAAGGATAGATGCGCTGGGTCTGGGTTACTGGGTCCCAACAGGCCGCTTTTTCCCATTCCGCTTCCGTAGGGAGTCGTTTCCCGACAAATCGCGCATACGCTTCTGCTTCATAGTAACTCACGCCGCAGACGGGATGATGATTAAACACAGGTTCATCTCGCCAATACAGGGGTTGAGTCACTTGTGCGCCTTGTAACCAGTCCCAACCGGCATTGGACCACCAATCCCGCGTTTGATATCCTCCGCATTGTATAAATTGCCGATATTGTTCACAGGTGACGGGATAGGGGTCAATGGTGTAATCGGGCAGGTACAATCGTTGGGGGGACTGCTCGTTATCCAAGGCATCGGGTCCATCGTTTCCGAACAAAAACTCTCCGGCAGGAATGGGAACAGCTTGAGTCGGCAATTCGGAAGCATTGGCGATCGCCTCCTCTCCTTTTCCCATCGCCCATTTCTGCAATTGCAAAACAAAGGCAATGGTTTCCGTATGCTGACTTTCATGCTGTAGGATAAACCGCCAAATTCGCTCTTGTTTGTCCAAATCAGCGGTTTTTAAAGACTCAAAAACCTGCGATCGCACCGCCGAAATATAATCCAGAATCTCCGGCAACGGTGGCAACTTAACTCGTTGATGTTTCGGCAATCCATCCTGTGCCATCAGTTGCCGATATTGGGGAAATAAGGGCGACATTCCTGCACCGCGTTCCAGCAACCATAATCCTTCGGTAAATCCAATATGTCCTAAGTGCCACCCCACGGGACTAAAATCGGGATGGACTTGACAGCGAAATGTCGCCTCATCCATCGACTCAAAGAGCTTGAGGGTGCCCAGACGACAGTGATGCATCGATTCGCGGAGTTGCTCTCGCACCGCAGCAGGGTCACGGAGTACCCCGGAGGCGATCGCCTTAGATTTGATGGATATTGATGTCAAGGTTCTCCCCCACCGTAATAATACTTTCTTCCGGACATTTATTCCAGTCTCCCTCGAACAAAGGTTCCGAGGCAATCATCACCGACTCGGGAAAGTTCGGATCATCCCGTAACCAATACAAAGACGGTGCACCCGTCTGATTAGCAAAGCGCGAGGCAACCAATTGATGTCCGTCAGTGATGATAAAATTCGCCGAAAATTTCACCCCTTCGGGTCTGGCGAGTTCTGTTAAAATCCTTAAGGTACTGTGCAATGCAGAAGTGAGGGGGGGATGCGCTTGCGGGTGATGATCTGCCGTGACATCTAAAAGGGATAGAAATAGGGCAAAAATATGTTCGGTGTCCGTCGTCCCGCTAATTTGCTGGTAAATATCATCCTCTAGCTTGTTGCGAATTGGACGATACAGGGTTTTGCGGAAGTTTTCGATAAATCCGTTGTGAACCGCGAGGATACCGCGATCGCCAAACGGCGGACAATTGCTCAACGTCACATCCTGTCCGGCAGTCGCACTGCGGACACATCCGAGGAAGGTTCCGGTTTCAATATACCGACTCAGATGCGGCAGGTTCGTATCATTCCAAATCGGCAGCAGATTTTTGTAGAGAAAGGGGTCAACCTCCGGGTCCGAATCATACCATCCGATGCCAAACCCATCGGCGTTGACGACTCCGGAAGTCATCTCTCGGGGTTGATAGCTTTGCGCTACCAGGGAATGTTCAGGTTTCAGGAGTAGGCAGTCGAGTTGAATCGGTCGGCCTAAGTAGGCAAGTAAACGACACATAGTAAATTTTGGATTTGACTCTGTAAAATTATAGAGCAAATCAGTCCCGAGTGAAGTTCAAACTTTGCTCCGATGACTTAAAACCCTTGTCAAGATAGGCAACCTACACAGATCCATGAAGTATATTTTTTTGTTTGTCATTTTGGGGACCGGACTGCTCACCCTGGGAGAGCAATTAGGCGGATTCGGATGGTTGTTCGCGTGGTTAGGAGTTGATTTTTTAATAGTGGCCGCTGCTTATCTGAAACTGGGGTATAAAATTTTTGGCAAGCGCTCAACCGATGGACAACTGGCAATCCCTTCGGTGGTCTTATTATTCCCTTACCTGTTATTTTGTTGGGGATTTTGGCATCTACAGCGCCGGTTTTTGCAAGAAGACTGTTATAATTATATCGCCCCGGGTTTGTGGATGGGAAGACGGGCTTTTGTGGATGAGTTACCCGCCGATATTAGTTTATTGGTGGATTTAACCGCCGAGTTCCCCGAACCCAAAGCGGCGCTAGTGGGGAAAGACTATCTTTGTTTACCGACTTTAGATGCTCATGTTCCCGATGAAGAAGAATTCCGCGCCTTAGTCCAAAAAATTGCGGATTGGCCGGGAAATGTTTACATTCACTGTGCCATTGGACATGGGCGATCGGCCACCGTCGCCGCCGCAGTTTTGATGACCCAAGGATTGGCAACAAATGCCCAGGAAGCGGAAGCGATGTTAAAGAAAGCACGACCCTGGATTAAGTTAAATCAAGCCCAGCGCAAGTTATTAGAAAGCATGGTATTTTAGTTCAGGAATAGACTCAGCGGCGGAACTGTCCTCAAGTGCTTCGTCGTTACTACAAACACAGAAGAAACTAAATCTCTTCGTTTGTAGTAACGACTTTAGTCGTTTCCGGGCGTTAACTTCATCGAGTAACCATAGACTCGGCCAACGCCAACACCCCCCTCGCCACCCAAGGGTATTTCAAAAAATCAATCATTCCTATTCGATTGTTAGAGGAGTATCCGTAATAGTAAGGTGGGCTCAAACCCACCCTACCACTAAATCTCTTCGTTTGTAGTAACGACTTTAGTCGTTTCCGGGCGTTAACTTCATCGAGTAACCATAGACTCGACCAACGCCAACACCCCCCCCGCCACCCAAGGGTATTTCAAAAAATAAATCATTCCTATTCGGTTGTTAGAGGAGTATCCGTAATAGTAAGGTGGGCAATGCCCACCCTACTATTACGGATACTCCCTGATTTATGAATCCCCCGATGGAGATTTAATTTTGTCTAAATCGGTTATTTTATGGCGGCTTAAAAATATGTAAACATTTAATTGTAATCTAGCGTCTATGCTATTTATTAGAACACAAACAGGAATCAATGTTTTATGAAATCTGAACGAATTCTTTTTTCATTGGTGTTAATGGGGTTGATTGGATTGATCGCCCCTTTAGGGGGACTGAACGCTGCCGAAGTGACCCGGCAAGGGTTAGGAGTAGAGTCGGCGAGCTTGATTGCGAAGGGCGATCGCCAGTTGGATCTGGATAATGTCCCGAGATCGGTGCAAAGTGCGGTGATTAGTGACCTGTCGCGTCGCCAAAATATCCCCGAACGACAAATCCGGATTACGGAAGCAACCCGCCAAACTTGGCCCGATTCCTGTCTCGGGTTGTCGGGACCAAACGAATTCTGCTCTCAAGTGCGAACCGATGGATGGCGGCTTGTGCTGACGGAAAATAACAATCGTTGGGTGTATCGCACGGATGAGAACGGTCGAACGGTCCGCTTAGAATCGGGACAGAATGCGGCGAGTACGGAGTTACCCACATCGGTTTCCAATGCTGTCTTACAAGCGGTCTCTAGTCGGGCGCGGATGTCTATCAACAATTTTCGGATTGTGAAAGCGGTGCGACAAACTTGGCCCGATGGCTGTCTGGGGGTTCCTCAAGCGGGGGGAATGTGCACTCAAGCCCTGGTTGAGGGATGGGAAGTGACGGTGATTAGCGATCGCACCCCAGGTCAGCGGTGGATTTATCGCACCGATAACTCCGGTCGCACGGTGATTTTATCTGAAGCTTACGATGGTCGGTCCAGCTTACCGCGATCGGGTCCTAATCCTGTCTCACAACCGGCTACAAATCGGCCTCTGACAAGTTCCTCCCAAATTCCCACTCACGAAATGCCGGAACCATTAACCCGGGGAATCATCTTCCGGGCCATTTCCAGTGGAGGAATCGCCGGACAGACTTATGAAACGGTCCTGATGAATAATGGTACATTGATGCAGGTCTTACAAGGACCCGGTAATGCCAATGATTCCGGGCGGCGAGTCGGTCGGATTTCGCCCCGAGAAGTGCAGGCGTTTCGACGGTTGCTTTCCCAGCAGCAATTCGATCGCTATAACGGTTTGAATGTAGCTCAGTCTCGGGGGAGTGCCGACTATATCACGGTTACCCTTTCTAGTCGTTCGAGTACGATTCGCTATGCCGATATTAGCCAAGAACAGCTACCCGCCAATTTACAGCCGGTGATTCAATCCTGGAATCGCATGGTGAGTCAAATTGGCCGGTAAAGGGTCCGTTAGGAGAGGGAATCAATTCGGATGAATTGAGAGGAAAATGAGGCGGTTCAGCCGAAGTAAAAGTGACTTAGATGGAGGGAAAAGGAGAAGTTATAAACCGGGTTTCTATTGCAATGGAGTGACGAATTCGCCCAAATGTTGTCCAGAAACCCGGTTTTTTATGGGACTGATTTCAGACAGAATCAATGCCTGAGCGCAACGAGATGGAACAGGGACCCGGGGAGCTAAACGGGGATAAATTGAATTCAGGTAGCCTGGGCTACAAGGGGGCAGAACGATTTGTGTATGAACGCGATCGGGCTGCCCGTCTTGATTTATGGGACATATCCTGTTACAGTTTAAAATATACCCGTAGCGGGTTTTACATAAACGCCCGATCAATAGTGTGGCGGGTTCGGATAAAACAGCGAACACCAATTCCATTCAATTCCTCCGATCCCTGTAATGAAAAGAGTGGGTTGCGAGTAATATCTTGTGATTTGAAGTCGGCTTAGATGACAGCCTAAAGTCTTGGATTTAGGTGTTGTGTTGTGGGGTTATCCTGGAACTCGCAACCCTTATGATTGAAGGAGCGTTTGCGGAACTTGCAGCCCGGGTGTTGTTGTCTAAATTGACATCTGAGGTTTGACCCGATCGCAGAAACTCCATCGAGATCTTTCCCCACGATGCAACGTGCAATCGGGATTAATTCCAACAGGCATTTAGGCATCGCCGATAACGGAGCAGTGCTATGAACCAGGACGAACAACGCCGTAAAAAACAGCCTAACCCGCTGGTACTCGCCGTCATGCTGACAGGTGTCTTACTGCTAGAGGTACATCCCAAAGTCACTTCTAGTGCTAGTGCCGTGAGCAATCCAATGGCGATCGCCGGTCAACTCGTTCGCAACACGCGCAATCTCCTGCGTCAAACGATTGACCCATACCGTCTCCCGGATGCAGTGATCCAGGCGGTTCAACAAGACCTTTCCCTCAAACTGGGAATGAGTCCCTCTGAACTCTCGATTACGGAGTACAGTCTCGAATCCCAGCCTCTGGAGTGCCAGGACAACTCGGATCCCACCGTGGATTGTACCGAAACCAGCCTCAAGCAATGGCGGATTGTCGTCGCCGATCGCTGGGTGTATCGCAGCGATCCCCAGGGACAGACCCTGCAACTGGAAACCCCGGATGTGCCGGTTAGCTATCTTCCCACAGAAGTGGCCAATGCAGTCTTAGAAGCCTCCGCCCGTCGTTCCGGGTTGGACATTGCCGAGTTGAGCATTACCCAGATTCAGGTCCGGGATTGGTCAAATCTCTGCCTAGAGGTAGATGAATCGGGGCAAAAGTGTGATAGCGAAACCACCCCCGGTTGGCAGATTGCGATCGCCGCTGGAAATGAACGCCTGGTTTATCACGTCGATCGCGCTGGAGAGGTCCTCTTATTCAATTCCGCCTTATCTTCAACCCTTGATCCCCTAGAGCAACCCCCTTTGCCCGAGGGTTTAGTCACCCTCGTCAAAGCTGACCTCATCAAAACCGTGGGGATTTCACCGGATCAATTGCAAGTCGCAGAATATAGCCCCCAAACTTGGAGAGACAGTTGCCTAGGATTGCTCAATTCCCAAGCCGTCTGCGATCGCAACCCGGTCAAAGGCTGGCGAATCGTCTTATCCAATGGGGACACTCGCTGGGTTTATCGCACCGATGCCACCGGCAAAACCCTCGGCTTAGAAACCTCAATTTCAGAACATCGGGACCCTAAAAACTAAGCATTTAACACCTAATTCAGACCGAATCTATAACCTCAAACCTTTAATTATTACCCTGATCTCGGCTACGTTACCCTGCAAAGGGAAACCTCATCCAACCCCGTCCCCCTGGAAATTCACTTTGGAGGTGGGGGCGTTGCACATTTATGGTATGATTCCATTGGACAGGGTTCAATTCCTTCAATTGGGGAGGGGTATAGTCCTATGTTTCAGGTAGTACAGAAGCAATCTGATAGAAATCGTTAACATTTCTACAGATTTTGAATAACATAAAGTTTTTCTCGTATTTACGGGCTAGATAATGTCTTAATCGCGTGTTTTCTCCTTCTACCCGAGTCATGGAGGGCTTGCTAACTATATGGTCAAGTTCATCAATAAATTGAGGATAAACTGCATAGCCATCCGTTACATAGAAGAAACACCCCAACCTCCAATAATTTTCCATAACGGTTTAAATGTTTCTTTGGATCTATCCCCGACCACAAAAGCTAAAATACCGGGAAACCTTTTGTCTACAGCGGTCCAGACCCAGACTTTATGTTTTTTTTACCCACATAAGTCTGTAACTCATCAACTTGGGAGACTTCAGGTATTTCTTCATAATCTGGGTCTTGTGGTCAACTCTTAGCCGCAGCTTTGACCCAATTGATAACCGTGTTATGACAAACTCCAGTTAGTCTTTCTATCCGTCGAAACCCATTCCCTTCAAGATAGAGATGTAAACAGTGTCGTTTAACTTCTTCGGGATAACCTGTTGGAGAATAGACCTCGATAAATTGACGACCACAATCCTTACATATATGGTTCTGTTTTCCTCTCTTCACGCCATTTTTACTGATATTGCTGGACTGACACTTAGGACAAATCATATTCTCTAGGGGTACGGACTACCTCTCTATCATACCATAGATGTGCAACGCCCTTTTTTTTGCTAACAGAGGGTTCGTCCTCAACCCCATCATGCGTGTCGTAATACCAGTCCGGTTTACCATCGCGTGATGGGGTTGAGTATTTTTTGAGGTCAAATAGGGAGAGTTGATCGGGGGTACTCATGACAACA
>NZ_JAMXOT010000342.1 GCF_024220515.1 Oscillatoria sp. HE19RPO | reverse complement strand
AGAAAATAGGGTTTTTTTCTGGCGATTCTCGAATCGCCCCTACATCGTGTTTTGGGGAGGATTGGTTGGTTTTTTTCTGGCGATTTTTGAATCGCTCCTACATCGGTTTTTGGAGAAAATAGGGTTTTTTTCTGGCGATTTTTGAATCGCCCCTACATCGTGTTTTGGAGAAAATAGGGTTTTTTTCTGGCGATTCTCGAATCGCCCCTACATCGTGTTTTGGGGAGGATTGGTTGGTTTTTTTCTGGCGATTTTTGAATCGCCCCTACATCGGTTTTTGGAGAAAATGGTTTTTTTTCTGGCGATTTTTGAATCGCCCCTACATCGTGTTTTGGGGAGTAATTGTCGGGTGGGCATTGCTACTTCGGTTATTTCATGTTAGTGAAAGTATCAACAGTTTTGGACATAAGCCCAGTTTATCATTCTATTTTTCTTAAATTACCCCAGTTGTTCGATGATATCTCGGGGGGAGTAAGTGGGCATGGGAGCTAGAGCAAATCCATCGCGATCGCGGGAAATGACCACCTCCAGATTGGAGGCGATCGCACAGGCAATTTGCACCGCATCTTCAAAATCATTCAACTCTAAAGCTAGGGCGGATTCGAGAATTAGGCGATCGACTTGGCAGATATGCAACCCATCCAACAGTTTGGAAACCACTTGTTTGGCAAATTGATTCCCCTTACTCTTGCTGACAATATAAAAAATATCAGTTAGGGTGGTTGCGGTCATATAGCCTTCAATCTGCTTGGCTTCAATCTGAGCAAATAAGGCTTCCGCATCATTCATGAAGGGGTCGCGTTCTAGGAAATAATCTAAAATAATATTAGTATTCAGCAACACCCTCATTTTAAGTATTTCTCCTTCAACCGTTCTTCTTTAATGGCTTCGATTTCTTCATCGGTGGGAGGAGGTCCTTCGGTTTTGAGAATTCCCCGTAATCGGGTGATGGTTCCTGGGGGCACTGGGGGCCGAGGTCTGATTTCATCATTCACAGAATGGACGATCGCCTCGACGAGGGCTAATCTGTCGCTGACGGATAAGTTGTAGGCTTCTTTCCGGAGTTCTTGCCAGTCCATTGGTTTTCCTCGCAATCCATTGGCTCAATTTTAACATGACTTGGTAGGAGTATTGGGGGGTTAAGGGTGGGGTTTAGTGAACTTGGAGATAACGACTGAAGTCGTTACTACGAACAATCCGGAAACGACTGAAGTCGTTACTACGAACAATCCAAAGTTCCAAAGTCGGTTTTCGCTTTTAGCCCGCGCAGGCGGGCTTCGTCCGTGTAGCTCCAGGCTTCAGCCTGCGGGTTTTTACAGACCTTTAACAACCGGATTCCGTATTACTACGAACAGGGGAAAGTTTGGCTTTCTTTGATTAGGGGCGGGTGGCGATCGCCGATCGCGGGGCGAAGGCGATCGCAATCGAGTCACTTTGTTCTATGGTTTCGGTTTCGCTGAGAGTGCTGTCTTCTGGGAGAGGAATCAGTTGGACTGCACAGGCTTTTAATTCCGGTTGCAGGGAGGAGGGACAAGCTTCTGGGTGGGTGAGAGCATTCGCTTCGGTTTGATCCCCCCACAGTGCTCCCCAGTGCATGGGGACGAAGACTGTACCCGGGGCGATCGCCTGAGTAATTTTAGCGGGAAATCGGGCCATGCCTCGGCGCGATCGCACTTCAATTTTCATTCCCTCCACGATGTCCAATTTCTTGGCATCCCGGGGATGAATCTCGATAAACGGATTCGGGTGCATTTTGACAATTTTATCGATTCTGCCGGTCCGAGTTAAGGTATGCCAATGTCCGTAAAGGCGGCCTGTTGTGAGAACAAACGGATAATTGGGGTCCGGGGGTTCCGCTAGTCCTTTGGCATGATAGGCCCCAAAGCGGGCGCGTCCGTCTGGGGTGGGAAATCTCCAGTCGGTGTAGAGGCGTTTGTTGATTTGCGGGAGGGGTTGTCCGGCTGGACAGGGCCACTGGGTCGGTCCTTGTTCCGCGAGGCGATCGTGACTTAACCCGGTCATATCACAGACGCGATCGCGGGTAATTTGCACAAATTCTGCATAGACTTGGGCCGAATTCTCAAAGGGAAACTGTTCGGCAAATCCTAATCTGCGACCGACTTCTGCAAAGATTTCCCAATCCGGTTTCGCTTGTCCGGGGGGTTCCCGAAATGCGGAACAAAGCGTCACCACCCGTTCAGAATTGGTCATCGCCCCAGTTTTTTCCCCCCATTGCGCCGCCGGTAACAAAACGTGCGCGTAGGCAGCGGTTTCCGTGGGATAGTAGGCATCTTGATATACCGTAAAGGGCGATCGCCTTAAGGCAGCTTTGGTCCGTTCGATATCCGGCATACTCACCGCTGGATTCGTTGCTGCCACCCACAATAACCCGACGTTTCCGGTTTCTAATCCGGTAATCATATCCCAGGCAGTCAGACCGACTTCTGGGGCGATTCTGCCTTCGGGCAGTCCCCAAAATTGTTCGATATCCCGGCGATGTTCGGGATTTTTGACCAGGCGATATCCTGGGAGGAGATTCGCTAATCCTCCCGCTTCTCTCCCTCCCATTGCGTTGGGTTGTCCTGTGAGAGAAAACGGACCGGCACCGGGTTTACCAATTTGGGCCGTCATCAGGTGCAGATTAATCAAACTGCGGACTTTGGCAGTGCCTTCCGAGGACTGATTCATCCCCATTGACCACAGGGACAAAACGCGCTCAGATTCGCCCCAGTAGCGGGCGGCGGTTTCCAGTTCATCGATGCGGATGCCACAGCGTTCGGCGACAATTTGCGGGGGATAGTGGCGAATCACTTCAGCATAGTCGGCAAAGGCGGAGGTACATTCATCAATAAAGACGGTATTGAGATGTCCCCATTGCATGAGTAAGTAGGCGATGCCGTTGAGGAGGTCAATATCGGTTCCCGGGCGAATGCCTAAATAGAGGTCGGCAGCGTCAGCGGTGGTGGTCCGACGAGGATCGACGACGATCAGTTTGACGTTTTTATTCTTTTTATGATACTTGCGGAGTCGGTTGAAGGCGATGGGATGACATTCGGCGGCGTTGGTGCCGATGAGAAAGGCACAGTCGGTTTGTTCGAGGTCGTCGTAACAGGTGGGAGGACCATCGGACCCGAGACTCTGAATGTATCCGGCAACGGCGGAGGACATACAAAGGCGGGAGTTGGCATCAAAGTTATTGGTGCCGAGACAGCCTTTCATGAGTTTTTGGGCGATGTAGTAGTCTTCGGTTTGGAATTGTCCAGACCCATACATACAGATGCCGTCGCTGCCGAGGGTGGATTGGACGGTGTGAATGCGATCGACAATTAAGGTGAGGGCTTCTTCCCAGGTGGCGCGGCGAAAGGGTTCGTCGAGGGAAGCGCGGACCATTGGATATTTGAGGCGGTCTTTGTCGAGGGATTCGGCGATGGTGGCCCCTTTGACGCAAACCATGCCTTGTGAGGAGGGATGAGCGCGATCGCCCTGGACTTTCCATATCGGTTTACCTTGACTGTCCCGATGGGTTGCTTTTCCCGGTTGTGCCGGAGGGGAAACTTCTAATCCGCAGCCAACTCCGCAGTAAGGACACAGGGTTTTGGTGGGTTGAGTAGACATAAAAGTTTAGTTAGCTTGTACCGTTAAAGTTTTTAGAGTTTAGAGTATCAGGAATGACGGATTGGCTACATTGAGAGCCATTGTAGGGTGGGCAGTGCCCACCTACATTCAGGTGGGCACTGCCCACCCTACAATTATTGCTACTAGCCCGCGCAGGCGGGCTTCGTCCGTATAGACCCACCCTTTAGGGTGCGGGTTTTGTTTATTTTTGGGAGTTCCCTAGTCAGGATTAAGTGTAACTCATGATTGGAGTGAAAGGGGGAGAGGGGCGATCGATCCAGGTGCGATCCCCCCTCCCAGGGAGTTTAGGCTTCTCGACCTTCTTCCACAAAATGGGGGACGCTTTGTCCTACAGCGGTTTCAGGATGTACCTCTTCTCCTTCATGATGGGCAGAGAAAGAGCCTTTGGGTTCTTTCAGGTAGAAGGCACAAAGGAAGGTGACGATAATCGCAGTGACGCCTAACACTTGGAAAAAGATCTGGTTCCCGACATCACCCTCGGGGAGAAAGCTAAATAAAGTGAGATAAGCGACTGCACCGACGTTACCATAAGCGCCGACATTTCCGGCAATTTGTCCAGTGACGCGGCGTTTGATGAGAGGAACCATTGCGAAGGTTGACCCTTCTCCCGCTTGCACGAAGAAGGAACACATCATGGTCAGGACGATCGCCAGGGGTAACCACCAGGTACCCTGGACCCCACTCATAATCATATAGGCAATTCCCATACCCCCGGTGAGGACAACCATTGTGAGCTTCCGACTCCCGAGGGTGTCAGAAATTAACCCACCCCCTGGACGTGCAGCTAAGTTCATAAAGGCATAACTTGCAGCAATCATCCCGGCGAGCACTTTAGTCAGTCCAAAGGTGTTCTCGAAGAAGGCAGGCAGCATGGACACCACAGCCAGTTCAGACCCGAAGTTAACCACATAAGTGAGTTCTAAGAGGGCAACTTGGGAAAATTCATAGCGATCGCTGGCCGGATAACGTTTCTGACCCAACACTAACTCTTTGTTAACAATCCAGCACTTATAGGCTTGGAAAGAATACAATCCCACTAAGAACAGCCAAGCGAGCCAGAGTTGAGCGTTATTTAAAAACCCGACTTGATTGAGACGCCAAGCGAGTAACCCGAGGATCGCACTGAGGGGAACATTCATCACCATCATAAACCAGAAGTCCCGACGGCTGGTTACTTCGAGTCCACCGTGACGAGCGGGACGCTGATACACTTTACCCGGTGGGGTATCTTGGACATTAAAGAAGTAGATGACTCCGTAAATAGCAGCTAAAACTCCGGTGAGACCGATCGCAAAGCGCCAGTTAATCTCACCTGCGGACATAATCGCCGCAATGGTTCCCAAAGTCGGCAGGGTAAAGGCAGCAGCAGCAGAACCAAAGTTACCCCATCCTCCATAAATCCCTTCGGCTAATCCAATTTCTTTCGGGGGGAACCACTCAGCCACCATGCGGATACCAATTACGAATCCGGCACCGACAATCGATAAGAGTAAGCGAGAAACCACCAACTGCCCAAAGTTTTGCGCGAAGGCAAACATCAAACAGGGAATGGATGCATAAATCAGTAATACAGAATAAGTAATGCGGGGTCCATATTTATCCAGGACCATGCCGATAATAACTCGGGCCGGAACGGTAAGAGCAACGTTACAAATTGCCAGGGTTCTCAGTTGTCCTGATTCTAACCCTAATGATTCTTGTACCGCCGTGGCAAAGGGGGCGAAGTTAAACCAGACGACAAAGGAGAGAAAGAAGGCAAACCAGGTTAAGTGTAGGATGCGGTATCGTCCGCGAAATGACCAGAGTTCTGTGAGCATGATTCCTCTACGGGGTTGAAGTATGTTTCTCTTGAATGTTTGTAAATCTTGTTGACTGGGCTAGTCGCAACAGGTTCAGCGTTCTCCATCGCCTTGCCTAGTCATCATCAGCCGCAGTGTTTGGGGAAGGGTTTAGATGTGATGCGATCGCACTCAAGTCTCACTCGGTTTACCTATCGAGGGCAGTTGTCCAGAAATCCGTTCGTGAAGGGGTTTAGTCTTTTGTCGATCCTTGGCTGGTCGTTTCCCCTCTTCCCACCTTGTGAGCGGTGGGAAGAGGGATGACTATATAATTTATAGCCCACATACCGTTGTGTTCACCAGCCATTATTATCCTATTACTTTAAGCGTTGTTATTACTGGGCAATGTCATTTTGCCAGGGATCAACCTGGAGTCTGCCATCGGGGGTAAAGACAACGCGGAAGTTCGCCAGAGGTTGCGCGGTTGCGCTTCCTGCCGGTGGAGTCTCACTCAAGTTTGGGAGTGGAATCTCTTCGGTATATTGTTGAGCCACAGGATCGACTGGCTCGTAAGATACGATTTCCCCTTGTTCGTTGATTTGGACGCGATAGGCTAAATCTTGAGTAAAGGTCGGATAAGTGGTCCAGTTCGTATCCAGTTTCTCATAAAGACTCTGATTCAAAGTCTCGATGACGGCTGGATCGGCGATCGCTTGGGGTTGTGCGGTAGGTGCGGCAGCCTCACCCATCATCCCTGGAGTCTCACCCATTGGGGTTTCACCCATTGGGGCTTCACCCATTGGATCTGCGTTCATTGGGGCTTCACCCATTGGGGCTTCACCCATTGGATCTGCGTTCATTGGGGCCTCACCCATTGGGGCTTCACCCAGAGTCGGAGTCTCACCCATTGGCGCGGGGGAAGTCGTTACCCCAGGAGGCTGATCCATTGGGGCTGGAGTCGTCGGGGGAACAACAGGCTGTTCCGTGACTACCGGGGGCTGTTGCACCACCGGAGGAGGACTCGCCACAAATGGCTCATTATCCATCTCAGCCGGAGGGGTTTGAACCGCCCCAGGCTGCTCCTCAGTCAAGGGAGTCGCTTCGGTAATGATTTGCGTCTCGTCTACCCGGGTTTCGAGCTGAGTTTCAGTCTCGGGTCGAGGGGTGGCACTCTCTACCACCACGGATTCTTCCGTCATGGTCGTGGGCACAGGCTCTTCCTGAACCCGAGCGCCTGCGGAAAGCACGTGCAGGATGCCCCCGAGGAGAAAAACTGAAAGGGTTGCGCCTAAAACGATGATGGCATCGGTGGGAATATGGCGTTTGGGTTCGGAAGAAAATTCGTTAAAACTCATAGTCAGTCCTCATTGTAGTTGCCCCAAGAGAGCAATTCTTGATAAATGGGTTCGGAAAGTCAAGTATAGAGTTTCCGACTGGAATCTATCAATCAATATTGCCCTTGTCTTGATGGTACAAGTAGCATAACCGAGTTTGAAAAACGGTCAATCTCGAACAATTGGATTTACCCTTTAGTCTTTTCCGTGGGTTGTTCCGGGATGACTGGAGAGGGATAGCCCGCCTTGCAATTCTCCACTCACGCCCCATGCGGCTTTCAGCGTCTCGGTCCTAGTTCCCAACCCAAGGGCTGATTTCTAAGGTCCCGCTGGGCATGAGCAAGACTAGAAACTTAGCCTGAGGCTGGGTTGAAGTTTCAGCTAGGGTCGCGCTATTCGAGGTCAATTCCGGCAGGGGGGTTTCCCCGAGGTAATCTTGAGCGGGTTTATTCAGGGAGTCGTACCCGGCGATCGCCCCATCCCGTTGCACCTGGACTTGATAGACTAAATTGCTGGTGAAGGTGGGATAACTCTTCCAACTGCCATCAATTTGCTCGTACAGTTTTTGACCCAGGGTGGTCAAGGTTGCCGGATCCGTAATCCCTGGGGTCGGCGCAGGTTCGGTGACCATCGGGACAGCAGCAGGGACCGTGGGGGCGACTTCTGGGGCGATCGCCCCAGTGGTTGCAGTCACTTCCGGTTGAGTCACCGAGGGTTGCACTTGAGCCTCCACAGCAGCCATTGCTGGGGCTTCCTCTACCACTGAGGTTGACCCTTGAGCTTGCTGGGCGAGACTATGCTGGGCTAGGGTCTGTTGCCAGCTACTGAACATATATCCAGCAAACCCGAGAACACCCACTGCACAGACGAGTTGCAGGGCCAAGGACTGGGGTGCTTTGGGGGTCTCATCGGCTCCCGGAACGGTAGAAGAAACGGAGTTAGTGGGTTGGGAAGCTAATTCTTGAGAAGACATTAATCGTTACTCCTGTTGAGATAAAGTTGCGGATTGACAGAACGTGATGGGTTTAAGTCAGAATTTCTTGACAAGTGCCTGGGTTAGGCATCTATTTCCACGGGGCCCACGGGATGGGCGCTACAGGTCAAAATATATTTTTGCTGGCGATCGCCCTCGCTCAGGGCCTGGGGTTCATTCTCATAGCGAACCTCTCCACCGATCAGTTTTTGCTTGCAAGTCCCGCAAGTTCCACCCCGGCAACTGCTATCGAGTTCGATTCCCTCGCGTTCAGCAATCTCCAAAATTGGGGCAGAGTCGTCACAGTCAATGGTTTTGCCGGACTTGACAAAGGTGACGACTGCCGGTTGAGTGGCTTTAGCGACTGGGGGTTCAGGGGACTCCACCGCTGTCGGAGGTGCATCTCCAATCGTTTCAGCAATCCCCGGTTTCAGTTTTGCTTCAAACTGCTCGACGAGTAACTGCCGCAATACGGGTTTCAGGTCCTCGCAGGGAATGCCTTTTTGAACACAGCTACCCAGGTGAGCATCCTTGCCCACTTTACCGCCCATGTAGAGGTCTACCCCTTCCACGGTTTTGCCATTTTTGCGGGTTTTGGTTCCCATCAAGCCAATTTCTGCAACTTGGGGTTGTCCGCAGGAGTTGGGACAGCCTGTCCAGTGAATTCGCACGGTTTTGGGGATTTCTAATTCCGCTTCTAGTTCTTGAACTAAGGCTAAAGCGCGATTTTTGGTTTCAATTAAGGCGAAGTTGCAAAACTGAGAACCCGTGCAGGAAACGAGCGATCGCGTCAGGGGGGCCGGATCGATACTAAATTTCTCTAAAATCGGTTCTTGCAACAATGCCTCTAACCGCGAGTCGGGAATATTCGGGATGATGACATTTTGTTCCACCGTTAGCCGCATCTCACCATTGCCATAGACTTCCGCCAGTCTAGCCAACTCAAACATATCCGGGGCAAACAACCGACCCACGGGAACATTGAATCCCACAAAGTTTAATCCCGGTTGTTTCTGGGGGAAAACTCCCAGATGATCCCGTTTTTCCCAAACAATCTCATCTTTCTCGGCAGCTTCGGCTAGGGGTTTTCCGACTTCTTTCTCGACTTCGGCCCGGAATTTCTCCAAACCCCATTCATCGATTAGCCACATCAAACGAGATTTCTGGCGATTGGCTCGGGGGCCATTATCTCGGTAAATTTCTAAAATAGCACGGCATAACTCCACCACATCATCATTGGGGGGGACCCACACATTCAGGGGGATCGCCGCTTCACACCGTTTCGCCGAGAAAAAGCCCCCGACGAGTACGTTAAAGCCAATTTCTCCATTTTTATAAGCCGGAATGAAGGCAATATCATTGATTTCGGCATGAATGGAGTTGTCAGGACATCCACCGATCGCAATGTTAAATTTCCTCGGTAAGTTGGTAAATGCTGGATTACCCTCTCCGGTATTGGTAATCATATCTTGGACCTTTTGGACTAACTCTTGAGTATCAATTAACTCATGTTTGTCAATCCCAGAAACCGGAGAGCCAGTAATGTTTCTAACGTTATCCATCCCCGACTGCACCGAGGTCATTCCCGCTGCTTTAAATCGATTAAAAATATCGGGAATATCTTCTATTCTGATGCCCCGTAGTTGGAGATTTTGCCGAGTCGTAATATCTGCATTGCCATCGTCCCCGTATCGCTCGACTATCTCCGCCAGGACCCGCATTTGCAGACTGCTCATGACGCCATGAGGCATCCGCATCCGCACCATGAACTGACCGGGCGTCACCGGGCGAAAGAACACCCCCAGCCATTTCAGCCGATGGTCGCGATCGCTCGCATCCATTGCTTCCCAGCCCATTTTAGCAAAATCTTCGAGCTGATTTTTGACATCAAGTCCGTCTTTTTCAGCCTTGATCTTCTCAAATTTATTTAAACTCGTTGTGGGCTTTTCTGTGGCTAACGTCATAGAGTACCTCGTTTTATCTGTGGCCTGTTAATCAAAATAATAACCTAGTCAATTTCTAAAAACTTCCAATCCGTATCATTCATTACTTTATTTTTATTTTGATTCATTGTCCCCCTAATTTGCGCTTGATTTCCCTATAAGTTAATCGCATAAACTAGGGTGATGCGTATCTAAAGTTACAAAATATTTTTAAGTATGATTTTTACGCATTTTAACAATGCACTTTTCACATGACCAAGGACAATAGTGGCTGAAACCCTGATTTTTCCGTACAACCCGCTCATTGTCCCAGTTCAACGTCCCGACTTCAGTCGTGATCTTCCTGCTCGTAGTAACGACTTCAGTCGTGATCTTCCTGCTTGTAGTAACGACTTCAGTCGTTCTCCGGTTGCGTCACTACTGAGTTCTTACACCCGTTGTAACCAGCCTGGAGTATGGATACAGTATTAAATAGGAACGACTGAAGTCGGGACGTTGAACGAAGAAAGATAACGACTGAAGTCGGGACGTTGAACGAAGAAAGATAACGACTGAAGTCGTTACTACGAGCAGGAAGATCACGATGGGTGGGGTGGCTCAAAAAGAAACAGGGATGTAGCAATAGTGCTGCATCCCTGGTTATACATTTAGCCTGAGACTCCTGGTGAAGGATAGAATGTTAGTAAATGGCTAAGGCTGAGAACCAGGCAATTAGGGAACCGAAGAGGAACGCTAGAACGACTCCTGCTTTTAATAGGGGAGTTTGCGATCGCATGAGGGCGAGTTGGGATTCTAGCTGCGATCGCTGTTGGTTGGCAGCTTCCAATTGTGATAGGACCTCCGATCGCTCGCGGTTGGCTTGGGTGACTTGGGATTGGCCGTGGGATTGATCCTGCAAGACGCGCTGTAATTTGTCTTGGGTTTCTGATAACTCCCCCTGGAGTTGGGACTGTGCTGCCTGGGATTTGGCAAGTTGAGTCTGTAAGTCCGATCGCTGTTGTTGGGCTCGCTCGTTTTCTGCCTTGATTTGAGCGAGTTCGGTTTGCAGGTGCGATCGCATCTCTTCCACTCCCAGTAACTGGGTCCGGGTTTCAGAGAGTTGCTGTTGCAAGTCCTGTTTCTCCCCTTCCAGTTGTTGCACTCTTTCCCCCCGTTCCTCTAGGTGGGATTGAAGTTGCGATCGCTCTTGTTGCAAGCGATCTAATTCAGTTCGCGCCTGATTCAGTTGAGAGTCTAATTCCCCTGAATGCTGTTGCGATTGGGTTAACTCGGTTCGCACCTGATGCAGTTGAGAATCCAGTTCCCCTGAATGCTGTTGCACTTGCGCTAAGTGCGATCGCACCTGGTTCAGTTGAGAGTCGAGTTCCCCTGAATGTTGACGCGATTGCTCTAACTCAGTTCGCACCTGATTCAGTTGGGATTCTAATTCCCCGGAATGTTGATGCGATCGCGTTAACTCGGTTTGCACTTGAGTCAGTTGAGAGTCGAGTTCCCCTGAATGTTGACGCGATTGCTCTAACTCCGTGCGTAGCTGATTCAGTTGAGAGTCGAGTTCCCCTGAATGTTGACGCGATTGCTCTAACTCCGTGCGTAGCTGATTCAGTTGAGAGTCGAGTTCCCCGGAATGTTGTTGGGATTGAGATAACTCCGTGCGTAGCTGATTCAGTTGAGAGTCTAATTCCCCTGAATGTTGTTGGGATTGCTCTAACTCCGTGCGTAGCTGAGTCAGTTGAGAGTCTAATTCCCCGGAATGTTGACGCGATTGCTCTAACTCCGTGCGTAGCTGAGTCAGTTGAGAGTCTAATTCCCCGGAATGTTGACGCGATTGCTCTAACTCAGTTTGGAGTTCTTCAGTTTGGCGAGTAGAGGCTTCTAACGCGGACTGAATTTCCTGTAATTGAGCATTTAATTGAGCCGTTTGCTCCTCAGCTTGGGTGAGTTGGGTGCTCTTTTGAGCCAGTTCCGATTCCAGAGATTCAGATTGATTCGCCTGGGTTAACTGCTGCCGAGTTTCCGCTAGTTCTGATTGGAGTTGCGCCGTTTGTTGTTCGGCCCGTTCGAGGTGGGTCCGAATCTCGTCTAACTGCGACTGCAATTGACCCGAATCCTGAGTGGCTTGCTCTAATTCTGATTGTAATTGAGCGTTGCGTTCAGTGGCGGTTTGTAATTGTTGAGCAGTGGCATCCAATTGGGACTGGACATCAGAGGCGGTTTCTGAGGTAGAAGCAGCAGGCATGGCAACGGGTTCTTTGTCGAGGGGTGCAGGGGTGGGTTGGACCTCCTGGGTCGCGGTTTCTGGGGCGACGGGGACATCGAGGATCTCCGGTAATGCCACGGAAGGGAGTTGCAACCCGGCGGCGGATAAGCGCTCAATTAAGGTTTGATTGGCCTGAATCCGGAACCAGGAATAGACAGACTGGGCGGTTTCGGGACTGATGCGCTCAATGGCCTCTAGTTCGGCGACTTCAGCTTTGGCGAGGTCTCCGACGGTGGCAAACTGTTGGGTGAGCAGTTGGGCGGTGGCGCGACCGACCTGGCGGATGCCCAAACTGGCGAGGACTCTGGACCAGGGGAGGGATTTGGATTTGGCGATCGCCTTGAGCAGGTTTTTCGCGGATTTTTTCCCCATCCGTTCCAGGGTGATCAGTTGGTCAGCGTTGAGTTCGTACAAGTCGGCCACGGATTTAACCAGGCCATGTTCGATCAGTTGGTGTGCCAGTTTTTCTCCCAATCCGCTAATTTCCATTGCTTCTCGACTGGCCCAATTGAGCAGGCTGTAGGGAAGAATGGGAGCGCAGGAGGAGTTAATGCAGCTAATTTCATCATCGGCGGTCCGGATGACGGGGGATCCGCATTCTGGGCAGTGGCTGGGCATTTTAAAGGGTGGACTGCTGGAAGACCGTTCTTCTGCAACGATCCCCACCACTTCCGCCATTTTGTCGGTTCCGCCATGACACAGGAGGAGGGTATCGCCGATTTGGGGGTTGAACTCGGCGAAGCGATCGCTGCCGAGGAAGGTGGCGTACTCAATTTTAGTACCCTCTACCTCGATGGGAGCAATCTGGGCGAGCGGGGTCAAATGGCCGTTGCGTTCAACTTTAATTTTTATGGCTTCGATCTGCGCTCGGACTTCTTTTGTGGTACTATCGGTCGTCACTTCTTTTTACCTCCTCTAATCCTTTTCTTTAATTGGTTAACATTGAGGATCATCCTCGGGTGATCGGGGATCGACGCTAAACTATTAAGTCTGGCATAGAACAAACTATTTTAATTGAAAACTGGGTGGTTTCTAAGTCCCAAAAATAATAAAAATAGACGCCTCTTCTATTTTGCCACCAACCTGGCCGCTTAAACCCAAGAAATTGCAGGGGGGATAAGTAGCGATTCAGTTGGGAGGGGTGCTTCATCCCGGAAGCGCTCACCGGGGATACAGGCGGGGGAGAAGGGTCTGTGGGGTTGAATCCAGGATGATCCCCCTAGCGATCCATTCCGAACGAATCATTCTTCTGAGTTTGGGGCAGTTCCTGAACTGGGGTGAGTTCGGGTTGGGGTTTCAACTGTTGCTTTAACTGGTTGATCTCGTGGGAGAGTCCGTCCATGTCTTCATAGAGGGAGGCGATCGCTTCTGTCTGTTGCATTTGGTTTAAACTATCGCTCAATCGGGCGACGATGCGGCTTAATTTAGACAGTTGGGCCATTTCCGGTCGAGCATTAAACTTTTGAGTCAGGGTATCCACCTTCCGGGAGAGAATCAGATCTGTTTGTTGTAACTTTTGAATTTCCCCTTCCAATTGCTGAAGGTAAGGAGAGAGGACCTCTCGGCGATCGGCTTCGACTTGCAAAATTTGACGATGCAGTTTCTCAAACTCTTGCAAATCAACAATTGGGCGTTGGGCTAAAAATTGGACGGCTACATTCAATGAGGCAATTTTGGCTTCAAATCGGGTTAAATCAAAAGGTTCGGTAAATTCAGCAATTTGTTTGTGCAGAGCTTCTATTTTTAAAGTTAAATTATCATAAACTTTAGAGGTCATGAACGCTGCTTTGCCCTCAATCATTGTCACCGATTTATTCAATTTTGAAAGTTCTTCATTCACTTCGGATAAATTAATAGTAACGGGTTCGGGCAGGGTTTTTAACTGTTGGTCTAATTCTGACAATTTTAGCTCGATTTCAGAAATCACTGAGGGGATTTTCTCTTGGTTGAGCCCCTCCCGACGTTTCTGATTCAGAAAATTCAGCCAAAGGGCAAGGGTGACTGGGGCAGCAGCGTATGCAGCCTGTTTGGCGATCGCCGCTGCCACTGTCCCGGCAACCGAACCCACTAATAACAGAACTTCGGTTATTTCCAACCAATGATACGGTTTGGTTAGTTGCCTAAATTGGATGAGTAGATGCTCCCTTTTCGACATAGAATGATACCCATTTAAAGTGATTAATTTACCTAAATAAAAATGCTTTTAAAAAAGTTTAAATCCAGATTTAAAATCAATCCGTTACTCCGCATCAAGTAGAAGGTTTCTCCCGAATGAATTCTGAGAGTTTTGCCCTTTCCGGGATAGAGGGTTTGACCCCTCATTGATGGCGATCGCCTTTGAACAGGAGGGCGTCAGTCGAGTCTTAGATCAAGATTAAATCAAGGGGACAAGAAACCTGATTTTCCATCCTCATGGTAGCAATGCAAGTAGAGATGCGGTCAAGAAACGTAGTTTCTACCCTCTACTGTACTCATTACTGTACTAACGCCCGAGAATGCCAGGGAGAGGTTTTCAAATCCTCCCTTGTCCCTCACCCGGTTGTCAAAAGTGCTACCCCAGGCAACCCGTCTTCCTTTTGCATCAATTCTCCTCGCTTATCCCTCCCATCCTCTGTTGAGTTCTGCTGTGATGATTGTAGCGAAAATAGGCTCAAGTCTCCATTGATCAAGTTCTGAACCCTCTCCTCCCTCCTTCGGAATCCCCCGGTCCCGTCACCGGGGAACTCGACTCAACTCCCTCTGGAGACAAAAAAGATACCGCTTCCCCCAGTTGTACCCTCCAGGGGAGCACTTCTGCTGGGGCGATCGCCACTCATCCCTACAACCATTTGATAAACTATAAGCATACTTCCATTTACAGGACTGGTTATCATGACTGAACCCATTCGTCCAGAAGATCCCATCGGAACTCCGTTACAAGAACCTGTCATCCCCATTGACCCGGAAGTGCAAACTAATTCAAATGTTCGGGTTGAAGAGTTTAAACTGAATGGAGACGACCTGACCAAAAAAGTTAGAGAACTGATTCAACAAGGAAATGCCCGACGGATTGTCATTAAAAATGAAGAGGGTCACACCCTAATCGAAATTCCCCTCACCGTTGGGGTCGTTGGGGGAACCATTGGGGTGGCATTATTTCCCGTCGTTGCAGCGGTTGGGGCAATTGGCGCAATGGTCGCGCGTCTCACCTTAGTGGTTGAGAAAAAAGAAGATTAGACAGCTTGTAAAATTCATAAAAAATTCCCCAACCTCCCTTTTTTTAAGGTAGCCTTTTTAAATTGTGTAATCGGTTTACGGGATGCCCCATTGACTGAAGACTTCTGCATCATCTGACTTAAACAGCCAGGGGAAATTGATAAATTTCCCCTTTTAACCGGGTTACTTCCTCAAAGATTCACCCGGGAAGTCCGGGCAAAAATATGAGACTCCTTCCCTGGGTTAGATTCGATTAATTGCACCCGGGAAGGGGTATTTTTTTAAACTTTCCTTCGCTTGGGCTAACAGTTCCAAAACTGAGCCATTGGTCCAACCAAATCCAATTTCATTGGTATTGTACCCAAAGATAATTTCGTTGGAAACTTCTGACGAACAGGAGAGGACGTCATATTTTTCTAAAAGAGTGCCGGTTTTTTCAAATTCTTGGGTGACTAAATTAATGAATTTGCCCCCAATACGATCGCCTTCAGTGCGATACCCATAGCGATACAATCCTTCCACCGCAATTAAGGTTAAAGGTGCCCAACCAAAGGGCGCATCCCATTGATTCCCCGTGACATGAGCACTGGTGAGCAATCCTCCGGGGGCCTCAAATAACTCCAAGTTTTCTACCACTCGTTGCGCTTGTTTTTCTGAGGCGAGTCCAACCCACAAGGGATAAAAAGTGGTGGCAAATTCATAGAGGCGGCGTTCGTTGGTTCGGAAGTTATAATCTAAGTACAAACCGGAGGGTTCATCCCACAGGAATTTATCGATTAATTGATGGCGGGTTTGAGCGCGTTCATCCCATGATTCTGCCAATTTTGGATTGCCTAAAATGTTCAGGATTTTGGCAATATCTTGCTCCATTCGATACAGCAAGGCGTTCAAACAAACTGGCGCGTAATGAATAATATCGATATTAAAAGGTCCAAAACGGTTCGAGGGGTCAAATCCTGATTCTCTCATGGAGCGATCGCCTTTATAAAACAAGTCAGTCAGCGTATCGGTTTCCTTGTCGTAATACAAGCTCACATCATACGCCATCACTTCAAATCTCCGATAATATTCTCGGATGCGATCGTAGTGAGTTCGCCCTAATTCATCGGTTTCTGACACCAGCACTTCTGGAGCGGGTCCTTCTCCTAAGGCACAATAGCGAGAAAGTCCCGTGGATTGATTTAAGTGGGGGGGGACAATCCAATAATAGTAATGACTTTCTACCGCGCCTAAGAGCGATCGCAACCAGTCTTTATCCTGGGTATGCTCATACACCGCCAAAATCATCGGCGTTAAAAACGGCGGTTGCGATCGGGACAACAAATAACTCCGATTCGCATTTAAAATCGTTCCATAATGGTCAATTTGATAAATTAACTGATTCACTTGACTTTTGGCTAATTCTATCTCCCCATCCTGTAACAATCCCAGAACAATAAAATAACTATCCCATCCATACATTTCATTAAACCGACCCCCGGGAACCACATAATCCCCGGGAAGATACAGCAACCCATGTTCGGTAATTTGGTCCATTTCTGAAGGCAAACTCAGAATTTCTATTTGCTTGAATTCTTCTCGGCTTAAAACCGTTTTAAATTCGGCTTCTACCCGGGCTTTATCCTCCATTGCAGAAATATAAATTGGCCAGCGTTGGTCATCGGTATGGCCGATTTTTTCATCTTTAGCCGCTTCTAAAATATGAGCATGAGAACGATGGAGGGTTTTCCAGGTTTTCTTGATATATCCTCCCATGGCGGCAATGCGTTCAGGACTGGGAAATTCGTTGGGTTGAAAAACATCGGCTAACATGGTTATCACCAATTGATGTTAAATTAACAGGAAAAAAAGAAGGCGACTCCATCTCAGGTATCGCCCCTTCTTCCATTGTAGCGTTCCTGTAAAAAAACTGTCGGAATGCGACGCTCTTTTCCGACTTTATTTAAGGAGTGCGAGCAAGATGCTCGCTATTATCCTTTTCGTGCAAGATGCTCGCACTCCTTAAATGTACCTCCTAACTAGGGTACAGGCTATATCAATCCGCCTAAAGGCGGTTTTACCTGAGTTCATTTCATCGAGGGTCGGCAATGATTAGGGTGTTTGACTGATTAATAGGGCAATGGGGAAATGGGTTAAAGTTTGGGCAATTGACAAAGTGCCATCGGTTTGAATGGGTTGTCCAGAAATGGCATCTTGCCACAGGGAAGGCAGTCCCGAAGGCAGTTTTAAATGGGTGTCTTGCCAAACTTCTCCCAGGGGGAGAGTGCCTGGTTGGATCAGATGAGTCAGAAAACGGGGTGCGACTGCGATCGCCACTTGATTCCCCTGCGATCGGGCAAATCCCACCACATTTTCGCTAAATTTTCCCGCACCTGTCAACGGTTGGTAATCTCCCGTTTGAAATAGTTTGCTCGCCTGGGATCTCGCCTCTAAAATTCGGGCGATCGTAAACAGTTTAATCTTTCCCGATTCTGGATGAGCCAGCAACTCCTTCATCAAAGCTAAAATATTCTCCGATGCTTGGGTGCGAATCTCCCTTAAAGCTGCGATCCGGTGTTCAAAATTCACGGGACGGCGATTATCCGGGTCAACTAAACTTAAATCCCACAATTCCGTTCCCTGATAAAAATCTGGCACTCCGGGAGTCGTCAGTTTCAGCAGCACTTGAGCTAAAGAATTATAAACCCCATAAGAAGCGATTTTTTGTTGGAATGGCTGGAATTTTTGGAAAAATTGATTCTCAGGGGACCGTTGCATCACCCCATCGATAAACGCCATAAATCCCTCCTCATAAGCCGTATCGGGGCGCAACCAAGCCGTGTGAACTTTCGCCTCTCGCACGGATTTTATCGAGCAATCTTTAACCCGCTGAATAAATTCAGAATACTCGCTTTCGGCAAAGGGAAATGCTCCCAACAGGGTTTGATAAAAGAAATATTCATCATTGGTAGTGGGGACAAGTTTATCCGGCAGTTTGGTTTTATGTCCTTGATTAAGTTTCCGCCAGGACGTGATTTGCTGTTCCCACTCATCCGGAATTTCTGACAGGACATTAATGCGGGCGCGGACATCTTCTCCCCGCTTGGTATCATGGGTTGAGGTGGCATTCATTTTATGAATCCAAGTGTCTTTTTGTTGAGTATTAAACTCATGGAATTCGTTTAAAGTTAGGCCGAATTGGGCCGGATCGCCACCGACTTCATTGAGAGAAACTAGCCGATTGTAAACGTAAAACAGGGTATCCTCAATCCCTTTTGCCATCAAGGGTCCGGTCCACTGCTGAATCCGCATCACGGAATAGAGACGTTGTTCTCGTTCTTCTTCCGTTAAATAATCGGCATTTTCCAGCAACATTAATTTTTCAATAAAATCAAGCTCTTTTCCTTGCAAGGGCAGAAGCTGTTTCGCTTGAGCAATCACCGCTTTGATATAATGGCGATCGCGACTGCTGACCCCCTCCCCATTAATATAGGTGCGATACACCGGGAACGCCACCAGCACCTCCACCAGCGCTCGTTTCAGGGAATACAAGGTAAAATCTCGGCCCTCCCGGGATTGATTGGCAATGGATTTTAACAAATGAGCCAGATTGTCCGCATCTCCTGCCATATTGCGATCGGCAATCAGATGCTTTTTCTCAAAAAATAAGTCTTTGTAACCGTGATTTAACCCCGTGAACTTCCCATAAATTTCACTAAATCGGTCTTGATTATTCCCATTGCAAAATAACCCATTCAGCCGATTCATAAAATCATAGCCACTGGTTCCCTGAATGGGCCAATTTGCGGGCATGATTTCGGCCATTTCCAGGATTTTCTCCACCGTAATATAGATATCCCCTAATTTTTCTCGCAATCGTTCTAAATATTGCTGAGGGTCATAGAGTCCATCAATATGATCGATCCGCACCCCGGTAAATTTTCCCTCTTTAACCAATTTGGCAATTAAATCATGGGTATCATGAAACACCCGCAGGGTTTCCACCCGCACGGAAATCAGTTCATTCACCGTAAAAAATCGCCGATAGTTAATTTCTTCCGCCCCCACTTTCCAAAACGTGAGGCGATACACTTGTTCGCGCAGTAACTCTTCCAGTAAATTAAAGCTTTCAGGTATTCCCGGTGTGCCATTAAATTCCTTTAAGTTATCCTGGATAAATTGGCAAATATCGGGATTTTGGTCATACAACTCCCATAACAACCCTTTAACAAAGGTGAGTTGATCATACCGTTCTCGGCCCTTCGTTTCTGCGGGAATACTTTTTAACAAGTAAAGAATTCCCAACAGTTTGATAAACTCCGGATGATTTCGCCCCAAGGTTCTTCGCAGTTGTCCTAAATTATGGGTCAAAAAAGACACATAAGACTCGATGCGGATGGGTAGTTTTAGGTTATAATATTGGACGGTTAACCCGGTGGCATCATATTGAAGCTGAATTTCGCCATTTTCCAAACATTCTTGATAAAAATTCCCCAACAAAGGAGCGAGAACCCCTTCACTAATATCCCCATAAGGCGCATTCCAGGCAATATCAAAATAGTCAAAATAATCCGATGCTGACCCATTTTCTAGGACATCCATCAGCATGGAATTTTCGCTATCATAAGCGGTATGGTTCGGAACAATATCCTGCACCCATCCCAGGTTTTTTCCTTGGACTTTTTCCATCAAAGACTCAAAGGCTTCTGGATCTCCCAGTTCGGGATTGAGTTGATTGGGGTCTACCACATCATACCCGTGGGTACTGCCTTGACGGGCTTTAAAAATTGGGGAAGCGTAAATATCAGAAATGCCTAAATCTGCTAGATATTCAACTATTTTTTCGGCATCTGCAAACTGGAAGTTAGCGTTAAATTGAATGCGGTAGGTTGCTTGAGGAATTTTCATGTTTGACCGAATTTAAGTGTAAATGAACGGGTTGCCGGGTTTTTCTAACGTCAAGCTATTTTGTATTGAGTAGGCTTGAGTAGAGTAGGAGGCAGAGCCTCCGATTTCGCATTCCCAGGCAGAGCCTGGGAACGAGGCAGGGGGGTGTTTTTATCCAGAAATTTGATAAACTGCAACGGTTAACGGAGGAATTGAGATAGATGTTTGGGGTTGAATCACTTGCGGTAAAGACGAACCTGGACCTTTCCAACTTTCTTCCGAGGAGTCTAAGATTTTCTGCCAATTTCCCTCGGGAATATTCGGTTCAAATTTGACAGGTTTGGTGCTGAAATTAATCACATAGAAGACTTGACTATTGTCAGCCCATCGCCGTATCCACAGGAAATTTTCGGCTTCCAGGCAGCTACAGTCTAGGCTTTCTTTACTGAGCTTTTTCAGGGCGGGAACGGTGCGACGCAGTTCAATTAACCGGCGGTAAAAGTTCCAGAGGATCTGATGTTGACCCT
The DNA here is from genome assembly GCF_024220515.1 of Oscillatoria sp. HE19RPO. GTDB lineage: Bacteria > Cyanobacteriota > Cyanobacteriia > Cyanobacteriales > Laspinemataceae > Laspinema. The sequence goes on along the minus strand of NZ_JAMXOT010000342.1, from coordinate 3,869 downwards.
TTTGATGGTTTTCCCAATTAAGTTTGCATTGTTCAAAGGTATTAACATCTTGAGGATTATTGAATTTTCCTGATTCCAAACCCTGGGTAAATTCTTTTTCTTTGTCTTGGCGAATGGCTTCAATGAGGTCCGGGTCGGAGTGACTGACGAAATACAAAAATGAAGCGGTTTCTCCGTACTCTTCTCCCATGAATAAGAAGGGCAAAAAGGGAGAAAGTAAAACGGTGGCTGCTGCTAGTTTGAGTCCATCAAAGGAAATTAAATGAGAGAGCCGATCGCCCCCAATGCGGTTGCCAGTTTGGTCATGGTTTTGAGAAAAAACAATGAATTGATGAGCCGGTTGGTCTTTGGCGGAATTTCCATGTCGGCGCTTGCGATGGGGGGCATATTGTCCATCATAAACGAACCCCTCTTTAAAAGATTTAACCAACTGTTGAATCTGACCAAAATCTTGATAATATCGGTCATTCTCTCCCGTCAACAAGGTATGCAGAACGTGATGGAAATCATCACACCATTGGGAATCGAGTCCATAGCCTCCCAATTCTTTGGGACGCAGCACCCGAACATCGTTTAAATCGCTTTCCGCTGTGATATAAAATTTTCGTCCTTCCTGCTCAGATAAGTCCGCCACCGCATCGGAAAGTTCCTGTAAAAAGGGCCGCGCTCCCATTTCAAAAATGGCTTGAATCGCATCTAAACGTAAGGCATCAATGTGATATTCTCGCAGCCAATAGATGGCATTTGCAATGAAAAAATTCCGAACTCCATCGCTGTATTCTTCATCAAAATTCAGCGCTTCTCCCCAAATTGCGCGATATTTGTTGGTAAAATAGGGACCAAAATCTGCTAAATAATTGCCTTCAGGACCGAGGTGGTTATAAACCACATCCATGATGACGGCAATGCCTTGTTGATGACAGGCATCTACCAATTGTTTTAATTTATCCGGTCCTCCATAAGAGTTTTGGACAGCAAAAGGAAACACCCCATCATATCCCCAGTTACGATCGCCAGGAAATTGGGCGACGGGCATAATTTCAATGGCGGTAATTCCCAAATCTTTTAAGACCCCAAGACGGGGAATAATCGCCTCAAATGTTCCCTCGGGGGTAAATGTACCAACGTGCAGTTCATAGATGATATACTCGGACAGGGGAAGGTTACACCAACTGCGATCGCTCCAGGAAAATGCTTTCGGGTCCACCACCCCTGAGGCCCCATGCACCCCATCCGGTTGCAAATGAGCTGCGGGGTCGGGTCTGATCAGGTTCCCGTCTAACCGATAAAAATATCGAGTCCCCGGTGGAATCCCCTCGGCAGTTGCCTTCCAGTATCCTTCCGTCTGCCGTTCCATCGCGATCGCCCGTTGTTGATCCTCGGCAGCAATCACCACCGCTACCTTTTTAAGCGTGGGTGCCCAAACCGTAAACTCACAGCGATCGTTCCCCAAATAATTAGAACCTAGTGTAACCGTCATACGTTTTAATAGAACCTACTGAATAGAGTGGGAATAGACCCTTAAAGTCTCAAATTAACTCAATCCTTATTATTGCTGCAAACAGGTCAACGCAGCATCTTTCTGAAGAGAGAAGATTTAAAAGATAAATTCGTTTACAATACCATCGCATTCAGAAGCGAGCGGCTAAATGGTATCAGAGGAAACAATTGCATTGCTTTTGACCGATAAAACAATGCAATTCAACCCCTACCCAGAAGGGAAGAGAAGGGCCTCTAAATCGTCTCCAGTAACTTCCACAGTTCCGGGTCAGTGAAATCAGAAACTGCCATTGACGCCCCCAAATCTTTGAGATGCTGCGGCGATTGAGTCGAGGCAATGCCAATGGTATAAATACCGGCCCCCACCGCTGACCGAATCCCCGAGGGAGAATCTTCAAAGGCGACTGCCTCCGATGCCGAAATCCCTAATTTTTCCAATGCCATTCGATAAGGGAGGGGATCGGGCTTGCCAGCAGGTAAATTTTCTGCTAAGATTACCGACTCAAACATCTCGGTTAATCCCAACACTTGTAACATGAATTCTACATTTTTCGGGGGAGCATTCGTGACGAGCGATCGCAATAATTCCCGTTCCTCAGACCAAGCTAAAATATTGGACACCCCCGCCAATCGCTCTAGTTTTAAGGCGAGTTTGCGGAAACGCGCTTCCTTTTCATCCGCAAGCTGCTTCCCCTCGGACGGTGAAAGTTGGGGTAACAAATCTTGAATAATTGCCTCATTCATCCGTCCGGTAATCCGGGATTGATAAAAGGCTTCATCAATCTCCATCCCATAGTCTCGCAACAGTTCCACCCAAGTTTGAAAGTGAGTGGGGTCAGTGTTGCACAGGGTTCCATCTAAATCAAAAAGTAATGCAGATATCATTGTTTCTCCAGAAAGCCAGTAAACTGAGATTAGCCGAAAATTCAGTCCTTTGAATACCCATCTGAGGAATCCGAAAAACGGGAGCATCTCCATTTGTTCAAGAGACCTAACCCCCCAGCCCCCTTCCCTTCAAGGGAAGGGGTAGAAAGAGATTTATTCCCCCCTCCCCTACTAGGGGAGGGGGGCAGGGAGGAGAAGTCCGACTGGTTTTTAGGCAAAATTGAGATGCTTCTCAAAAAACAAAAACTCGGTGACGACAACCCGGTAACCTTTGAGTCTGAAAATCTAAGGATGTTAAATTAAATGACCATCTCTAAAGCCTTTGCAATTCTGGCCCCCGTTCCCGAACCCCACTTAATTTCCGGCAAGGAAACTTGCGATCGCGAGGGGAAAGTTGTCTTCGGAAGTGATGCCTGGGAACTGTTTCGGGAAGCCGATGAAATCAGAAAAGATCAAGCGGTAGAAGTGTTTATCTACCCCTCCCATCCTGACTCCGATAAACCCCTTCTAATGTCCGTCGCGTGGCATGGCATCTATCAAGGTCACCTGCCCTCCCGTCGCGGTCGATATCCTGGAGAAAAGCGATTTCGCCCCGATTCAGCGCAACTAGATAAAAGCACTTGGGCCGTATTTTGGGAAGTGGAAAACCTCAGTGAATTGCCGGTGAGTGAACAGATTCCCATTGCCTCTTTCCATACCCTCAATAAAAAAGCCCATGCCGATCGCCGCTTGCTGCCTCATGGACCCTTAATTGTTGAATATCCCTAACCCATCCGGCGATCGCATCTCCACCTCTCCATCTGATTCTGCATCAAATCACGATCGAATCATTGCGATCGCCCCGCCATTTTGCAGTACAATACCTATTCACCCCTAAAGGAGTCATTTTTCATGTATATCACAATCTATTCCGACGGAGCCTCTCGCCGTAACCCCGGCCCTGCTGGAGCCGGTGCAGTCCTCCTAGATGAACAGGGAAATATCCTGAACAAAGTCTGTAAATACTTAGGCGAAACCACCAACAACCAAGCGGAATATCAAGCCGCCATTCTCGGCCTAGAAACTGCCCTAGAAATGGGAGCAACCCGCGTCCAACTCCGCGCCGATAGTGAACTCATGGTCAAACAACTCCTCGGCCAATACCGCGTCAAAAAACCCGAATTAAAACCCCTCTATGACCAAGTAAAATCCCTCCTCAATCTATTTGAAAGCTACGCACCCCCCGAGCACGTCCGCAGAGCGGACAACGCCCTAGCTGATGCTGAAGCCAATCGAGCCATAGACGAATACACGCCTTAACCTCATAGCTTTTGATTTCCCAATAAAAACTAAGTCGTTTCTAACGTTCGTAGTAACGACTTCAGTCGTTTCTCCCCACATAGCTGTTGATTTCCCAATAAAAACCAAGCCGTTTCTGATGTTCGTAGTAACGACTTCAGTCGTTTCTTCCCACATAGCTGTTGATTTCCCAATAAAAACCAAGC
>NZ_JAMXOT010000341.1 GCF_024220515.1 Oscillatoria sp. HE19RPO | reverse complement strand
ATTAAGATAACGACTGAAGTCGTTACTACGAACGAAGATTAAGATAACGACTGAAGTCGTTACTACGAACGAAGATTAAGATAACGACTGAAGTCGTTACTACGAACGAAGATTAAGATAACGACTGAAGTCGTTACTACCAACTGGGGAAAGGGTGGGATTACCAGGTGGGGTCTGACTTTAATAGGGCTTCAATTTGTTCTGCCGGTAAGGGTTTCGCGAAAAAATATCCCTGACCACATTCACAACCTAGCGATCGCAATTGGGCCAATTGTTCCGCTGTTTCCACCCCTTCGGCAATCACGTCCATTTTTAAATTATGGGCTAGGGCAATAATCGTTTTAACAATGGCTGAATTTTGGTCCCCTTCCCCCATCCGCATGACAAAGGACCGATCGACTTTCAAGGTATCCGTGGGAAAGCGATGCAAATAACTCAAGGAGGAATACCCGGTGCCAAAATCATCAATGCCTAACTTTAAATTTAAAGCTTTCATTTGAGACAGCATCTCGATCGCCAACTCTACCTCATCCATCACCACACTTTCAGTGATTTCTAATTTCAAACAAGCTGGATCAAGATGGGTTTGGTCTAAGGTTCGTTTGATAACTTCAATTAAATCGGGTTGAGCAAACTGTTTTCCCGAAAGATTCACACTCACCATTAACGGCGGATGCGTGGGAAATTCCTGCTGCCACTTGCAAATTTGCCAACAGGCAATCACGAGCACCAATTCACCTAAGGCCACAATAGAACCCGTTTCTTCGGCAACGGGGATAAATTCCCCGGGAAAAACTAAACCCCGTTGCGGATGTTGCCAACGCACGAGGGCTTCAAATCCGAGAATTTTTCCTGATTTTAAATCAACCAAGGGCTGATAATAGACCAAAAACTCGGATTCAATTTTGCCATTGACTGGGGTGGCCCCGGCATTAATGGCGCGACGGAGGTCGGTTTCTAGCTGAAATCGGGCCACGGCATTATTTTGCATGGCGCTTTCAAAGACTTGAGGGCGAGATTTGCTCAACGCTTTGGCGCGATACATGGCGGTGTGAGCATCTCGTAATAAATTGCGGGAGTCATCGGCCCGACCTAGGGCCATACCAATGCTGGCGGTGGTATAGATGGGTTGACCTTTCAGGATAAAGGGTCGGGCAATTTGGTGGTAGAGGGTTTCGCCGATGGTGATGGCATTTTCGGAATGATAGAGATTGTCCAGGAGGATGGCAAATTCATCTCCTCCGACTCGGGCGACGGTGACTGCTTCGATGCCATCGGTCCTGGGTTGGCGCATCAGGGTCCGGATTCGTTCGGCGATCGCAATCAGCAGCAGATCCCCCATCTCATGGCCGAGTCCATCATTGATTACTTTAAATCGGTCTAAATCTAGGAATAATACGGCTAACAAACGCGGGACCGGGGGGAATTTAGAGTCTAAAGAGACAACCGGATATTTTGGTTCTGGAAGTGTTTGAGTGGGCTTTCTTAATGTTAGAAAAAAGGGGAATGTCTTCGGTTGCGATCGCCGATAAACGCGATCGAGTTGGTTCATGAATGAGGTGCGATTTGGCAGTCCGGTCAAGTCATCATGAAACGCGGTATAGAGTAATTTTGAGGCGACGACTCCACTCAGGGCGATGGTAAAGGTGAGTACAGGGGCAGCGACGGGAATCCATCCCCCCCAATGAAATAGCCCAAATCCAATGGCGACAATGCCTCCAAATCCGAGGATAACCCCTAACCCCAGTTTGAGGGGATGTTGAATCTGCCATGCGATCATCCCCCCGATCGCACCACAACTGGCAATCCATAAAATCTCAATCCAGTTGGGTAAAAACCATACAATTGGCTTACCATCCAGGGCACTACTCAGGAGTTGACTCACCATTTGGGCGTGTAATCTCACCCCGGGCATTTTAAAGGTTTCTGTTTCCGTTTTGATGCCGTAGGGGGTAAAAAATAAGTCTTTCTCGCTGGATGCAGTGGTTCCAATTAAAACAATTTTATCTTTGATCCAACTGGGATCAACTTCTTGATTTAAGACTTGGGTGAGGGTTACTTCTTTAGAGATAGAACCGGGAGATCGATAGTTGAGCAAGATTTGATACCCATCGGCATCAATGGTTTGATACCCCCCAGAATGAGGTTCTAACTGCGTGATGTGGGCCTTTCCTAACACAATGCCCTGGGGATGGGTGGGACTATTGTCGATCGCAATGCCGCGATCGCTCATATATTTGAGAGTGACCCGCAAGGCAAAGGAGTAAAAAGTGTTTCCCTCTAAGTCCTGGGCAAAGAGTAAATTTCGGCGGGCAATGCCATCGGGATCATTAACAATATCATTAAATCCCACCGCCTCTGGGGGGAGATGAGGCGGGGGGGGAACTCCGGGTTCTTGAGCATCAGAGAGTTTGGTAATGCCAATCACATTGTCAAGGGATTGGAGTTGCAAACGCAGGTCTTGATGACCCGGGGACTGGGGGACATCCCGATACAAATCCAGCCCAATGACTGCCGGTTCAAATTTGGTGATTTCTTCCAAGACTTGGGCCACAATGCGATCGGAAAGCGGCCATTTTTGTTGAGTTTGGATATCAGCTTCGGTAATTTTTACGAGTAATAATCGGTCATCCAGTCCTGGATTATACCAGCGATTTCGCATCATCCAATCGTAGGTGACCAGTTCTAAGGGTTGAAACCCACCGACTTCTCGAATGGTGAGAACCACTCCGATCGCAATAGCAACGGCGATCGCCACGGAACCCACTGGGGTATGCACCGGGTTGAGCTTGATTTTGGCAATCTGTTCATAAACCCCAGATGCCAACGAGTTGACTTGGCGAGAAAATTTATCAAGCACCGTTATTAATTAAAAAAGTGGTTAAAAGAGGGATGGAGTATCAAGTTAAACGGAGCGATCGGCTCAATTCGGTTTCGGCGAATTCTGAGTCAGTTGTAGAGGATGTCCCGGTCTAAATTCCGATCCTCTTGATCCTGCCTTCCCTGCCCTAGATTGTCAATGGCCCAACTTCACTGAAGATCCACCCACTACCGGGATTAAAAGGGCTCAAGGTTCAATCCGGACGGCAATCTCAACCGGGCAACTCCCGCTCAACCTTACTATAGTATCGATATGGGGATTCCCCCGAAGCGGGGTAAAATTCCCTCATCTAGTTCCAGGGGACTTTATTGAAGTATGGCAAATCAACTTCCGATTCCAGTTGTCGTCAATGGCGCTGGGGGCAAAATGGGCCGCGAAGTCGTTCAGGCGGTTGCTGAGGCTCCAGATATGATATTAGTGGGGGCAGTCGATCGCAATCCTCAGTATCTGGGTCAAGATATTGGGGAAGTCATCGGATGTGGACCGTTAGAAATCCCGGTTTTAAATGACCTGGAAGGCACCCTGGGGATGGCACTTCAGGAAAAGCAATCAGCGGTGATGGTGGATTTTACCCATCCCAACTCGGTTTATGAAAATACCCGGGCGGCGATCGCTTATGGGATCCGCCCCGTGATAGGCACCACTGGCATGAGTCCCGAACAGATTCAAGAACTCGCTGCCTTTGCGGAAAAATCGAGCATGGGTTGTGCCATTATTCCCAACTTTTCCATTGGCATGGTTCTGCTACAACAAGCGGCGATCGCAGCCTCGCAACATTTTGACCATGTGGAAATCATCGAACTCCACCACAACCAAAAAGCCGATGCCCCCAGTGGCACCGCCATTCAAACCGCCCAAATGTTAGCAGAAATGGGCAAAACTTTTAATCCTCCCCAGGTGAAAGAAACCGAAAAAATTGCCGGAGCCCGAGGCAGTGATGCGGGAGAAGGGATTCGCATTCATAGTATCCGCCTCCCGGGTTTAATTGCTCACCAAGAGGTGATTTTTGGTGCAGCGGGTCAAGTTTATACCCTCCGCCATGACACTAGCGATCGGGCCTGTTATATGCCCGGAGTCTTACTCTGTATTCGCAAAATTCTCGAACTCAAAACCCTCGTTTATGGCCTAGAAAAACTTTTGTAAGCACTTTTTATAGAGTGAATATAGCAATTTTCACATTCATGAGGTCCGTCTATTCGATCCCCCCCTAGTCCCCCAGAGATCCCCCCCCGCCCCCCTTAAGAAGGGGGGAGCCGGAGGAATAAATGTTTCCATCACGGGGGAACCTGGAAAGTCCCCCTTTTTAAGGGGGATTTAGGGGGATCCTTCCCCAAGACACAGGGGAGGGGACCGGAGGTAGATTTAACCCGGGTTAATCCCACCGTAAGATTCAAGCTGATTCAATCAGCATCCCCCTCAAACAATCACTTCTAAAACTGCCATGATTTTCCCTAACTTTTCCTAACAGTTTCTTGCCTTTATCTTTGAAAAACTAACCCATTCTAAACTGGATTAACAATGCTGATTCCCTTAACCCGTGAAACTTTTGACGAACTCATTCCCGGCATTGCCACCGGCGCTCAATATGCTTATTATGGCGGTAAAATTGACAAAATTTTAAAGCGCGTCCTCATCTCTGTTGCGGGAATTGGACTGCTGACCCTAACCGCCAATGCACTACCCGACAACTGGCGACCTTTTTTATTAATTATTGGCATTATTTTCGGTCTCTATTGGTTATGGGGACCAATCGCCTCCGCCTCCCGAGAAAACTACCAATGTCGGCGTTATAAATACAGTGGATTTTGGCGGGGAGAAGTTTGGGATGTCTTTGTCACCGAAGAAGTCGTCGGGACGAAAGAAACCGTCAGTCCTCGGGGAGAACTGGTGATTGTCGAGAATCGTGAGCGCAGACTGAATTTAGAAGTCGGTGACGAAACCGGATTTAGTACGCGAGTGCTGGTTCCTTTACGGAAAGAACATAAGGCGATCGCCCCGGGAGATATGGCCGAAATGGTAGTCATGTCCAACCGTCCGGACCTCGGACGCATCGCCAAAGTCTCCGATATCTACCTCCCGCGCATCGACTTGTGGATTAGTGACTATCCCTATTTACGCAGAGATTTATTTGTAGAAATCAGCCAACAAATGGAAGAGTTAAATGCACCGCGACCCCGCAAACGCAGAGTGCGTCGAGAAGAATTTAGGTAGAGATTTAGGGCGATCGAGTCTCTAATTCATCCTCAAATCATTCCCCGTCCTTCCTGTCCATACGCTTGCCATGCCAAATCTACCAATCCATTTAAAATAGCAACGGCAACCACGGCACTCCCTTTGCGTCCATCTACCCGGATATTTTGAATCATCGAGTCATTCAGTCTCGCCTTTGCTGCATCCACCCCGACAAACCCGGCAGGAGTCCCAATCACTAAAGCAGGGCGAATTTCCTCCGCCTCGATTAACTCCACCAGAGTTGTCAAGGAAGTTTGGGCCTCACCCAGGATAAAAATGCCTTCAGGATAGCGTTTAGCGAGGGTTTCGATGCCCCAAGCAGCACGGGTTTTTTCTTTTTGAGGACGGGTGAGGGCATCCATCGAACAGTAAACCGGATTGGCAAAGGTGTTTTGGATATGGGGGGAAATACCAACTTGCACCATCGGCACATCCACCACAATCGTTGAGCGTGCCGCCAACGCTGCCGCACCCGCCTGGAGTGCTTGTTCAGAAAAGCGAATCAGGGATTTATATTCAAAATCAGCGGTGGCATAAATCACCCGCCGCACAATCTCATACTCCGCCGGGGAGAAGACGTGATCCCCGATTTCCCGGTCAATAATTGCCAGACTCTGAGCATCGCTGCCGTGCCATTCCATCTTTAGCGTTTTGTTATGAATCATTAATTTTCAAACTGAATCGCCCTAGTTTATCCCGGTTTCGGGACAGCCTAAAAGAGCGATCGCGCAAAGAGTGTGCTATTTCCCTTAGCCAGCACAATCATACCAGTCGATCGCCCTTCTACCAATAGCTAGGTTTTGGTTGCTCGGGACCCAATTTTGGACGCTAGGCGAGCAACTCGCGTTCACTCTGCCGGTTTGTTCCCCTCCAGTAACCCCACAAACCCCAGGAGTGCTGCGGAATGGCGATCGCCTGCCACCTGGATTAAATCATTATGTCCAGCACCCTCCACCCACAGCGCCTGCTTCGGTTCCGGTGCCGCCGCAAACAATGCCTCCCCATGCCAAAAGGGAATCACCTCATCCTCAGTCCCATGAATCACCAACACTGGACAATTCACCCGTTGGATGTTGCGAATATTATTAAACTTATCCACGGGATAAATCGGAATTCGCGTCACGGTTCTAAAAATTGAAGTAAATGAACTTTCCACCACCAATCCCCCCACCGGATAGCGTGCCGCCAACTCCAGCGCCGGTCCCCCACCCACCGATCGCCCATAAACAATAATTCGCTCCGGCGGAATCTTCAGGGTTTCGGTGAGATAAAAATAGGCTGCCTCCATATCCTGAACCGCCCTCCGTTCTGTCGGATTTCCCTCAGAAATCCCATACCCTTGGTAATCAAAACTCAACACGGAAAACCCGATATTCTGGAATTGCGTCAGAACCGGCAAAATATCCCCTAAATCTTCCGCATTGCCATGACTATAGAGAATCGTATAGTCGGCTTGCGGATTGGCTAAATAAACTGCTGCAATTTGCTTCTCATTTGCAGAATTTAACATCAGCATCCCCGGCAATTGAGAATAGGAAGCGGGTTGGGGGATAAATATCATCCGTTCTGAAAAGAAGTAGCCGTAAATGCCAATGGAGACATAAACAAACAGGAGGGATCTAACCAAGCGCTTGAGCGAAAATTCACCAATCAGGAGATGCTTCAGTTTCGGATTCATCAATTACACCCGCCCGGTTACCAAAGAGCTTTATCATACGGAATCCGGTTGTAATAGGTCTATAAAAACGAGCCACCTCAAGCCGTATTTGTAGGGGTGCTTCGGGAAGCACCCGTGGAGGCGCTTCCCGAAGCGCCCCTACAATTCGTTTTAATAGACCGATTACAACCGGATTTGGTATCAGATCCTAGCGCTACATGAGTTCGGAGGGTTTGGAGACCAAACCCCTACAAGAAACAACGATTTTTCATCATTAAATAAATTTACCCCCTTGACCGGGCTAGGTTTGAAAAGCGACCCTTAAAGGAAAGGTAACCGGCTGTTGCTGTGAGCTTTGAGAGGGAAAAAGAGGAACTGACGAGGGGGTTATTTGAGCCGGGGAGACTGGACAATCCTGGAATAGAGGGGATGAGAGGGGCCCTGTTGGCGAATCTGGAGGATTTGTTGTTCTAAACGCGATCGCTCTGATTGTGGCATTCCAAATAAGATGTTGCGACTTTGCCAAACCAGGACCGCCACCGTCATACTCACGGTGAGGGTGAGTCCGATCGCCGGGATCGGATTGTACCGCATACTCAGGGCATAGCGCAGACTCGCCCAGGTAAAATGTTCAGACAGGAGTCTGATATCGTCTCGCAACGCCCACAGGCTCAAACTCCCCACCGTGAGCCACAGCAGCAACACCACCACCCAACGAGCGGCAACGGTGTACTCATGTAACCGTTGCACTTCTTGCTCGAACGTGGGGTCTTGTGGCACCGGAGCGGAGTCGAGAGGGCGATCGCTAAAGTCGTGATTGTTCTCCATCAGAGCAATCTCAATTGATATCTCAATTGATAGAAAATCACTTTAACCTCGCTAAATCCAGAAGAACGACACAGCATTAACCCTGACTAACCCTCATTCGAGTCTGGGGATGCCTCCACAGGGGTTGGACCCTCTGCAACCGGGGACAGTTCTTGTCCGTTGCGTTGTCGCCACCAGACTAACAAGGTACTGGCTAAAAAGAGACTGGAATAGACCCCCGCCAAAAACCCCACAATTAAGGCTAGGGCAAAGAATTTGAGAGTTTCCCCGCCAAACAGGAAAATCCCAACCAAGGGTAACATGGTGGTAGCCGTGGTATTAATCGATCGCCCCAGGGTTTGATTCACCGCCTCATCCACAATTTGATCAATGGGGCGATTCAATTTATCCTGAGCGAGGGTTTCCCGGATGCGATCGTAAATCACCACCGTATCGTTCACCGAGAACCCGATAATCGTGAGCAACGCCACAATAAACAAGCTATCCACTTCTAACCCAAACCCCAGTCCCAGAATCGAGAAAATCCCCAGAGTAATCAATACATCGTGGAATAAAGCCACGATCGCAAACAGGGCGTAATCGAACTGGAACCGGAAACTGAGATAGACAATAATCCCGGCAAACGAGACAATCAGGGCCAACAGTCCTTGGGTAAACAATTGACGGCCAATGGTTGGACCCACGGTATCAATTTGATTCTTTTCTGGATCAAAACTGCCGAGTTCTGCCGTTAAAGAATTGATCAGTTGAGTGCGTTGATCCACATCCAGATTAGAGGTGCGAATCGATAACCCCAGATTCTCCTCACCGACCACTTGAATGCTACTGTTGCCTAATCCTTGGGTAGCGAGAATCGATCGCACCGTTCCCGATTCAATGGGGCGATCGCAATTGCCGGGAACCGAACAATCCAATTCCAACTGCAACCGCGTCCCCCCGACAAAATCCAGACTCGGACGCAGGGGTGCTCCCAACTGTTGCCAGGAAATCACCATCGAAATCAACCCAGCCACCACAACTGCGGCGGATAATGTCCACCACAATCGGCTTTGTTTATTAACATCTAATCTCATCGAATCTGCCTCTGGTAACACATCCCCCTAAACTTTCCTAACATTTTGAAGGTTCGGACAAAACAGTTCGGGCTTGCGAAGGTCATCAACACTAATCGCCAAAAACATTAACGTGCGACTGCAAGTAATCGCGGTAAACATACTCACCGCCACCCCAATTCCCAGGGTCAAGGCGAACCCTTTCACCAAACCGGCACCCAGCCAAAATAGCGCGATACAGGCAATCAGCGTGGTGACGTTGCTATCCAAAATGCTCGAAAAAGCGCGGTAAAAACCCGACTCCACCGAACGATACAAACTCTTTCCCGCCCGCAATTCTTCTCGGGTGCGTTCAAAAATTAGGACATTGGCATCCACCGCCATGCCAATACTGAGGATAAATCCCGCAATCCCCGGTAGAGTCAAAGTCACCCCCAACAGGGAGAAACTGGCTAAAGTCAGCGTCGCATAGATGATCAAGGACAGATCGGCGATCGCACCGGGTAAGCGGTAATAGACCACCATAAAAATCAGGACCAACAGCAGGCCCCCGATTCCGGCATAGATACTTCTAACAATGCTATCGCGCCCCAGGGTTGCGCCAACGGTGCGATTTTCCACAATTTCTACCGGCACTGGCAAGGCCCCACCGCGCAGTTGGACCGCGAGTTCATTCGCCTGTTGCACGGCAAAGTTGCCTTGAATCACGGCACGTCCCCCTGTAATTCCCGTGGTGGCAAATTCTGCGGGGACCGTGGGAGAACTAATCAATTGATCATCGAGAAAAATCCCCAGAGTCCGTCCGGTTCCCGCCAGATTCCGGGTCAGTTCGGCGAACAGATCTCCGCCTTCGTTATCAAAGACCAGACCCACATTCCAAGCCCCACCCCCGGCTTGGGCCGGTTCGGGATAGGCATCCTCCAGGTTAGACCCGGTGAGGGGGGTTTTTTCATAGAGTTGGAGATTGAGTTCCTGAATTTCTTCGCGCTTGCGATCGAACTCAGCTTGCTTTTCGGCAATTTGTCCTTGTTCTCCCGACTCTTGTAACGCCCCCAACTCTAGGGCGATTTGGGTAGCCTCTTGGATCCGCACGTCCAGTTGCGCCCGGATTTCCTGACTCGCACTTTCTTCGCGAAACTCCAAGACAGCCGTCCCCCCCAGCACCCGCTCGGCTTGTTCGGGATCGCTGACCCCCGGGAGTTGGACAAGAATCTGATCGGTCCCGACGGACTGAACAATCGGTTCAGATACCCCAAGAGCATCAACCCGGTTTCTGACTACGCTCTGTACAGCTTCCATCACGGAGGAGGTAATTTGCGGGACCTCGGGCGAGGGTCGCACCAGAAGGGTGAGTTGGGAACCCCCCTGAAGATCCAATCCCAATCGGAACGGGACATTCACCAACGCAACGATCGCGGCAATAACCAGAACCAGAATTAAAGCCAATAATGAACGGTTTTTTTGCATGACTTTACCTGTTTCTAGAGTTTTGAGAATTGAGTTTTAAGTTGTAAATTGAGACAATTTCACTCAAAACTCAAAACTCATCTTTCAACACTGTCTTATATTTTTAGGCCAACCATTTTTTGAACCGCTTCCACAATTTGGGGCGGTTGCACGATGGTTAGTCGCTCTAAGGTACCATTGTAGGGCGTGGGAATATCCTGGGACGAAAGTCTCAACACAGGTGCATCCAGCTCATCAAAGAACCGATCATTAATTGAAGCAATAATTTCAGCCCCAATTCCCCCAGTTTTCATCGCTTCCTCTACAATAATCACCCGATGGGTTTTGCGAATGGATTCCCCAATGGTTTCAAGATCCAGAGGTTTGAGGGAAATTAAGTCAATGACTTCCGGATCAAACCCTTCTTTCACCATCTGCGGCACCGCTTGCATGACGTGATGACGCATCCGCGAATAGGTCAAAATCGTGACATCTTTGCCCCGTCGGACCATTTCCGCTTTATCCAAAGGCACCAGATATTCTTCCGAGGGCAGGTCTTCTTTCAAATTATAAAGAAGGACGTGCTCAAAAAATAGCACGGGGTTATTGTCACGGATGGCACTCTTGAGCAATCCTTTGGCGTTGTACGGGGTGGAACAGGCGACCATTTTTAACCCAGGAACGGCCTGAAAATAGGTTTCTAAGCGCTGGGAATGTTCGGCACCGAGTTGTCGTCCAACCCCACCGGGACCGCGAATCACCATCGGCATTGTAAAGTTGCCACCGGAGGTATAGCGCAGCATGGCATTGTTGGCGATTTGGTTGAAGGCGAGGAGCAAAAAGCCCATGTTCATGCCTTCAATGATCGGGCGCAATCCCGTCATGGCTGCACCAACCGCCATCCCAGTAAAGCTATTTTCCGCGATCGGGGTGTCGAGTACCCGCAGTTCGCCATATTTTTCGTACAGGTCCTTGGTGACTTTGTAGGATCCGCCATACTGACCGACGTCTTCACCGAGGACGAATACTGTAGGGTCGCGGGCCATTTCTTCGTCAATGGCGGCTTTGAGCGCGTTGAAGAAAAGGGTTTCTGCCATCTTCAAGGTGGGTAATGGGACAAGCTTTTATCTTATACCATTGCATTTTCCAGACGCTAGAGATTTTAGAGCATCGGTAAGGTTTTCAATTCTAGGGGGTTGGGTCCCTCTTGAACGGGTCGCAGAAGCCCCTCGGGGTTGTCTGACTTTTCCTGTACCGATCCGGTACTGAGGCGGCAGGAACCCAAAACCGGGCTGATAGGGAATCCGGTTGTCAAGTCTATAAAAACCCGCAGGCTCAAGCCTGGGGCTATACAGACAAAGCCTGCCTACGCAGGCTACTCCATAAGAACGACTTTTCATACCCGGATTTGGTATGATTCCAAATCCGGTTGGTAAGAGTCGGTTTTCGCTCCGCAGCCCGCGCAGGAGAAGCTCTGTTCGTATAGCCCCACCCTTGAGGGTGCGGGTTTTTATAGACCTTTAACAACCGAATTCCGTATGATGGCCCTCAGAATGCTGCAAAAGGTTCCAAATTTTCTGGCATAACCCCGGTTTTTAATCGCAACTGTACCGGGGTCCGAGTTTGGCACATTAGACTGGAAGTAAGAAAGATTACAAGTTGTCAAATCGGGAAAGTTAGCGCGTGAATCATTCAATGCAGGATCGGTTACTCTCGACGATCGCCCCTTACCGCGATCGCGTCGATTATTTAGAAATTCGCATGGAACAAAGCGAATCCACGGCGATCTCGTTTCGCGGCGATCGCCTGGATGCGGTGAATCGCAATTTTTCCCTCGCGGGAGGGGTCCGCGCCTGTCATAAGGGGGGGTGGAGTTTCGTCACGTTTAATGGATTGGAAGAGTTGGGCGATCGCCTGGAAGAAGCGATTTCCCAAGCTAAATTAATCGGTTCAGAAACCACTCAACTGGCTGATATTAAACCCATTCAAGATTATGTCGCCGAGTCCTTACTCCGGGACCCCCGGGGGGTCTCCCTGGAAGAAAAGCGGCAAATGGTTGAACAGTATAATCAGCTATTGCTGGATTTTGACCCAAGGATTCAAACCACCAGTTCCAGTTATCGCGATCGCTTTGGCATTACCTATTTTGTCAACTCTACCGGGACCTGTATCGCCCAAGAACGTCTGGATGTTTCCGGCGGTTTTGGGGCGATCGCCCGAGGGGAAGGGGGTTTAGTCCGCCAAGGCTATGAATCGGTCCACTCGCGATCGGATTATGATGCCTTCACCGGCATTGAAGATCGGGTTCGCAGTGCCGCAGAACGCGCCATTCGTCAATTAGAAGCCAAATCTGTTAAAGGTGGTCAATATCAAGTAGTTCTTGACCCCTATCTTGCCGGAGTCTTCATTCATGAAGCATTCGGTCATTTGTCTGAGGCGGATTTTGTCTATGAAAACCCTCAGATGCAGGAAGTCCTCCAACTCGGTAAACCCTTGGGAATTCCCCAACTCAATGTGGTGGATGATGCCACGATTCCTAACCTACCGGGTTCGATGAAATATGATGATGAAGGCGTCGAGGGTCAACGCAAATATTTAATCAAAGATGGGGTTTTGACTCAGCGTTTACATAACCGAGAAACTGCCGGAAAAATGCACGAAGCACCCACGGGAAATGCTCGCGCCCTCAGTGCCACCTACGCCCCCATTGTGCGGATGACCAATACCGCCATTGAAGCCGGAGATTGCTCCTTTGAGGACATGATTGCCAATATTGATGAAGGGGTTTATGCCGTCCGGATGCTTGGGGGTCAAACCAATGGGGAAATGTTTACTTTTGCAGCAGCAGAAGGGTACATGATTCGCAATGGCAAAATTGCCGAACCTGTGAGTGATGTGACGCTTTCGGGGAATGTGTTCCAAACCCTGAAGGATATTCAGGCGATCGGTGCTGATTCGGTTTATCTGAATGGTGGATGTGGTAAAGGCGGACAATCTCCGTTACCCGTTAGTGTCGGTGGCCCCCACATTTCCATTCAAAATGTCGTCGTTGGCGGACGATAAGCCTTTGCATTAGATGAAAGGACTAGAAACCGGGTTTCTCGACAAGATTTCTGCAATTTGCCACAAATCTTGGCCAGAAACCCGGTTTCTCACCCCCAAAACCAATCCCCAGGCACAGAAACCGGGTTTCTCAACAAGATTGCTGCAATTTGCCACAAATCTTGGCCAGAAACCCGGTTTCTCACCCCCA
>NZ_JAMXOT010000340.1 GCF_024220515.1 Oscillatoria sp. HE19RPO | reverse complement strand
AGTAGAGACGCGATTAATCGCGCCTCTACTATCAGGGATTATCGCAAGCCTAAAAGCTGAATTTAGGCTCAATCACCCGGTCTATCGCAGACTTGAGAACTTAACTCTAGCGATGTTGTTGAGATTTGGTGGCTTCTAAATCGCCTTGCTTGCCGACACGAGCCGCCACGTTACTTTCGCTTTTCTTCACGGAACTCGGACCGGAAGGACCTTCCACAGAAACAATCCCTTCCGTAGGACCGCCGATCGCCTTCCAAGCGGGTAAACCGCCTTTAATTTCAGCAACGTTGATAAAACCACCGCTGCGGAGTTGGCTGGCGGCTTGTTTGGTTTGCTCGTCGCTGTCACCATACAGGTAGATGTCCCGCTTGAATTCCAAGCTAGAACTGGCGGTTTCGGCGAGGTTCTCCATTGGCATCGCGACTGCGCCGGTGATGCGTTCGTAGTTGAAAGATTCGCGATCGCGCACATCGATAATGGTTAAACCGGGTTCTCCCCACTCCAGACGAGACTTGAGTTCTCCAGGGGTCACCTGGGGTTTTAAATCCGGTGGAGTCGGCGTAATATTCGGTAGAGTTTCTTTGGCTTGTTTGATGTTGTCTGCTAAATTTGCCATGATAATTGTATATCCTTAATGGTGTTTTACACGCTATGTAAACTTTAGTAACTTTCCCTCTAATCTTCCTCTCCCTTAAGGTAGAACGTTTGTAATTTCTTTCTTTGTAGGGGGAGGAAAATCGGTATTCCGGGCAAAGCCTAAAAAATTCATCCTCAAGAAATACCCCCAAATCTTCCTTGAGAAAGATGGCAATTTTTGGGTCCAAAACCCGGTAGAATAAAAAAGCTCAACTTTTCAACGAACCCACCCCTGATCAAAATGCCATCGCCTTATCCTAGAAAACAATTTGCTCAACACTGGCTGCAAAGCGATAAAGCCCTCAATGAAATTGTCAACGCAGCGGCATTATCTCCCGGCGATCGCATCCTAGAGATTGGCCCCGGGACCGGCATCCTCACCCGACAGTTACTATCCCGGGCTGAATCTGTGGTGGCCGTAGAAATTGACCGCAATTTGTCCCAAAAACTTGCCAAAAAATTGGGGGATATCCCGAATTTCTTACTCTTATGTGCCGACTTTTTGGACCTGGATTTAGAGTCCGTCTTAACCCAAACTCCGGAACAGTTTCACCATCCCAATAAAGTCGTTGCCAATATTCCCTATAATATCACCGGCCCCATTCTGGAAAAACTCCTCGGCACCATTTCCCAACCGCCGCGAATCTCCTATCAGTCCGTCGTCCTGCTGATTCAAAAAGAAGTGGCAGAACGGATCAATGCCGCACCCGGATCCCGCACTTATGGGGCATTATCCGTGCGGGTGCAGTATGTCGCGGAGTGCGAATATATCTGTACCGTTCCCGCCAAAGCCTTTTACCCGGCCCCGAAAGTCGATTCTGCCGTGGTCCGATTGTCGCCGCGCCCCTTAGCGCTTCCTGCCGATCGCCCTCGGTGGTTAGAGACTTTAGTCAAAGTCGGGTTTTCCAGCAAGCGCAAAATGTTACGAAATAATTTAAAAGGACTGATTGATCGCGATCAATTGACCCAGTTTCTGGAACAATTAAACATTAACCCCCAAGTGCGTGCCGAAGACCTTAGCGTGTCGCAGTGGGTGGCTTTAAGCAACTTATTAAACCTAGAACCTTCCGTCACCCCTTAAATACCCCCATGCGCTCTTATTCCCTGATTGCACCGGCTAAAATCAATCTGTATCTGGAAATTATCGGCGATCGCCCCGATGGGTATCACGAATTGTCAATGGTCCTGCAAAGCATCGACTTAGGCGATCGCGTAGAGATTCGCGCCAATGGCACCGAGGAATTTCGGATCCACTGCCAACATCCGGAAGTCCCCTGCGATCGCACCAACCTCGCCTATCGCGCCGCCGAACTCCTCAAAACCACCTATCCCAATGCTTTTGAGCAATATGGCGGTGCCGATATCTTCATCGACAAACAGATTCCCGTCGCTGCCGGATTAGCTGGGGGTTCCAGCAATGCTGCCGCCGTGTTGGTGGGTCTGGAAATGCTCTGGGACCTCGGCCTAACCCAACCGGAATTACAAGATTTAGCCAGTCAACTGGGTTCGGATATTCCCTTTTGTATCACCGGGGGGACCGCCTTAGCGACGGGACGGGGAAACGAACTCGAACCCCTGCCGGATTTAGAAGGATTGTATGTGATTTTGGCAAAATATCGCAGTTTAGGGGTGTCTACCGCTTGGGCGTATCAAACCTATCGCCAGCAATTTGGCAGTACCTACGTTCGAGAATCCACGGATTTAGCGGCGAGACAGCAGCGCGTCCATTCCGGGCCCATTGTCAAGGCGATCGCGCTTCGGGATAACATAAAAGTGGTAGAATGTTTGCACAATGACTTAGAAAAAGTCGTGTTGCCTGAATATCCGCAAGTGTTAAAATTGCGGCAAATCTTTGAACAATTTGATGTTTTAGGAACCCTGATGTCCGGTTCTGGACCCACCGTATTTGCCCTCACCGACTCCCGGGAAAAAGCAGAACAAATCCGCGCGCAAGTTCAAAACACTCTGGGAAATCCGGACCTAGATTTTTGGATTGCTAAATTCATTAATACCGGGATTCAGTTAGCCCCAGGGGTCCATTAGGGGCGGTCTGTTCTCTCGATATCCAAATCCAAACGTTAAAATTTAAACAGTTCATTCACCCTAGAAAATTCATGACTAATCCCACACCGACTCAACCCACACCCCTTTCAGTGACTCATGAAGAACCCGTGCAACCCACCCTGATGCGGTGCTTTATGGGTTCATTGATTTCTGGAGGATTTGCTTATGCCTGTATGATGCTCACCAGTGCGATCGCCTCCACCTTTGCCAACAAACCGATTCACTCGGATAATCCGATCGCCGTGAATATTTCCGCCGCAGTTCGGACATTAGTCACCGGGGTGAGTACCCTAGCAACCTTTATCTTTGCCTTTGCTGCCTTGGGTTTATTTTGTCTGGGACTGCAACTGTTGTTTCAAAAATTTACACAAAAATCCTAAATTGTCGGGCAGAAACTGGGGAAGACACAACCGCTTCCCCGCAAGAAATTAAGAAGTATTCCTCAGGCAAGTCCGGGAGATGAATGATAAACCCTTGCACATTGACCCATTGTCCGGTGTAAGCATCGGGTTCGGGATAAACCGTTAATGTTCGCACCCAGTCAATCAGCGATCGCTCCTCGGGTTTTCTAGCGGTGCGAAAGGCTTGGGGTTGGGATTGGGTGACAGGTAAAAAATCGTTGAGATCCCGCATCATTGCCTTATCGCTGGCAAAGACCCTCGGACTAATCAGGAACCCGAGGATAGCAGTGACTAAGAGTAATGTCGCACTCCATCCCGGAGGAAACAGGGTAATATGCTGCATCTCGGGGGTTGCGGTGCTCCCCCTTCGATTCCGGACCCGTCGCGATCGCCACTGTTGATAGACCAATTGTGCCGCTTTATAGCAGGCAAGCAGAATCAAGAACACCCCCGTCCCGTTCGTGAGAGCAAAGAAATTGGGGTGAATTAGGATATTTAATTCCCCACTCACCCTCGATATTAAGTGAATTTAATTGGGGTAATCACCAAAGAGCGGACCTTCATTTATGCTGCCGTCGGGCATCATCACGTTCCAAATAAAAGCCCCAGATAAACGCAAACTATTTGCGTTTATAGACCCTTTTAAACGTGAATTTAATAAAATAGTTTCTTCCATATCCGTGTTGAGCAGGTTAGCATTTTTTAGGGAAGAGTGAAACAAAAGAGCTCTAGCCATGCAAGCATGACTCAAGTCAACCTCTGACCAAACAGAAGAGCGTAGATTAGCGTGGCTTAGGTCAGCGTTGCTGAGATTGACAGACGTTAAAGCGCTAAACAAAAATTCAGTTTGACGCAAACAAGCTCCACTCAAGTTTGTCCTTTTTAGCCCGATACTAGACAAATCAACACCGCTCAAATTAATACCACTTAAGTCAACGTCTACGAGTATGTTGCTTGACTTACGAGAAAGGGTAATCCCAGCAAAATTTCGTTCTCCCGCCTGGTAGCGTTCCAATACTTCCCGTAGAGAAATACAAACTTCCTTCATTTTTGAGGTCGTATAAAATATTAATTAGAGAATAGAAGGATTAAACTTATAGTTTAACCCTTCTATTTTAATCAGGATAATCGATGAAACGTGGACCTTCATCAAGGCTTCCGTCGGGTAGAGTTAAATGCCAAGCAAAAGCTCCCCCAATCCGAAATGGATCCGTATTCATAGCCCCCTCTAATGAACTGCAAATTAAAATTGCTTCTTCTAAATTTGTGTAAAATAAATTGGAGTAAAGAATTTTTGTTTTTACCCAATTCGATTGTACCATAAAAGCTAGGCTTAAGTCAACATACAAACCTTGGCATCGGCGTAAATTAACCTTATAAAGTTCGGCGTGATTCAGATTGACATCAATTAGGACACTATCGAGAAAGTTGGACCGAGTTAAAATGGCTTCGCTGAGATTTACTCGTTCTAACCTCAGTCCCGTCAAGTCAGCACCGCTCAAATTAATTCCCGTTAAGTCAGCATCGGTAAGCATTTGGGTGATTCCCGTTGGACTGGCTAGGCTAATCCCAGCAAAATTTCGTTCTCCATTTTGGTAACGAGCGAGCAATTCTTCTACTGTTATAAACATAATCTGGAGTTTTTTAACTGAACAGTAATCGAGTAAAGTTGCCAAATAGCGGTTGAATAATTGTTCTCAAAAAGTTCCCCCAATACAGTCATATAGAGTTAGCAGCCTGAGTGTGTAGACGGCTGGTAATATGTAGGTCCGGCTACAAATGTGCCATCGGGTAAGGTGGTGTTCCAGAGCAATGCGCCCGTGCAGTCAAGATGGCGAGGATATCCTGGATCGATTTGTACCCACCCCAGCCTAACATCAGCGAGGATGCTTCCTCGTAAGTCGGCGCTCGTTAGATTAGAATAGCTTTCTACTGATGACAACCCAAACTGCGCTCTGGTCAAGTTAGCATCAACCAATTTAGCTCCTCTTAAATTAACTCCCCACAAGTGAGCATGATCTAGGTTGGCTCCTGTTAGATCGGCTCCGCTTAAGTCAGTTTGAATTAGAAAAGCTCCCACAAAATTAGTTCCAACCAGTTGAGCGCCGCATAACTTGGAATCAATGAGCGAAGCTTCTGCTAGGTTAGCACCACTGAAAATAATATTGCTTAAATCAAGGTTGCGCAGACTTCTAGGTGGAACGTAGCCAGCAAAATTTCGCTCTCCTGCTTGGTAACGGGAGAGCAATTCGTCACGGGAAATCACTAAATTTTGATTCATCTTTAAATTGTTGGCTAAATTTCCAATAACTTTTTACAAAGAACTGTTTTTGTTCTGCAAATCGATGACTATAATCTAGTATCTTAGGTCGTATTCGGCACCCGCTATAAAAGTACCATCGGGCATAGTTGTTTCCCAAAGCAAGGAGCCAGCACAATATATGTCTGTGTCAAAATAGGGGGGAGAAGGCCACATTTTAGAAAAATTCGTTTGACACAAAACGCTGTATGCTAAGGGACTATTAGAGATCTCAGTTCCATCAAGATTGGCTCCAATCAAGTTGACTCCTTCCAAAAGGGTACAGCTAAGATCTGCACACTCCAAGCAGGCTCGCTTTAAGGTGGCTCCTATTAACTCGGCTTTCCTGAAATCAGCTAAGGTCAAATCGGCGTCTGGCATATAAACTCCCATCATTTTAGCTCCAGTCAAGTTGGCTTCTCTGAGTTTGACTCCGGGCAGATAAGCTCCTCTTAAAATAATCCCGCTCAAGTCAGCCCCACAGAGCGCCTCTGGGTCATTGTTCGGTTCTATAAATCGAATTCCAGCAAAATTTCGCTCTCCAGCTTGGTAACGGGCGAGCAGTTCGCGAGGAGTCAGAGATAGAGTTGGATTCATCAATGCCACTTTCTTAACAGATATCGAAGAGTTGGTCGATAGGTAAGGTTCTATAAAAAATTGAGGTTAAAAACCGGGTTTAACTGACCCGGTTTTTAGTTCAGGGAAACCTATCACTTAATATTCATAAGGATTTCGGGGTTCGGGAATTTCCTGGATTGAATTCGCTACAATCGTCAATTGACGACGATTTTCCAAAACTTCCGTACTCATTTCCCCTTGGATTTCTAACCAAGTATCCGGAGGATAGGCGGCGCGACTTTGGGATAATTTCACTGGCAGCCCGACGGGATAGGCATCTGCCGCACAACAGGTAATCACAAAGCGAGAAATTAAGAAGTATTCCTCGGGCAAGTCTGGGAGATGAATCACAAACCCTTGGACATTGACTTGTTGTCCGGTGTAAGCATCGGGTTCGGGATAAACTGTTAATGTGCGTACCCAGTCAATCAGCGATCGCTCCTCGGGTTTTCTGGCAGTGCGAAACGCTTGGGGTTGGGATTGGGTGACGGGTAAAAAATCGTTGAGATCCCGCATCATTGCCTTATCGCTGGCAAAGACTCTCGGACTGATTAGGAACCCGAGGATAGCAGTGACTAAGAGTAATGTCGCACTCCATCCCGGAGGAAACAGGGTAATATGCTGCATCTCGGGGGTTGCGGTGCTCGCTCTTCGATTCCGGGCCCGTCGCGATCGCCACTGTTGATAGACCAATTGTGCCGCCTTATAGCAGGCAAGCAGAATCAAGAACACCCCAGTCCCGTTGGTGAGAGCAAAGAAATTCGGGTGAATTAGGATATTTAATTCCCCACTCACCCAATATTTGAGGAGTAATACACCCCAAGCGAAGACGGCGAGGACTTCAATCCAGGGTCCCCAGGTCGAAAATCGGAAAAGTTTGGGAGATTGAACAGCCATATTAGATTATGAAGGTTTCCAGTTGCAAGAGGAACGGGATGGGCAAGGGAGGGATAAAAGCTTACAAGAGTATGGTTTTCACACATAACTGCACTTCCGGTCCCCTCCCCTTGGCAAGGGGAGGGTTAGGGTGGGGTTCTTCTTGGGCGATTCCCTACGGGAGAGCTTCCGCTTACCGCCACGTCACCCACTCTTTGAACTGCACTTCCGGTCCCCTCCCCTTGGCAAGGGGAGGGTTAGGGTGGGGTTCTTCTTGAGCGATTCCCTACGGGATAGCTCCGCTTACCGCCAATCCCCCGAGGACCCTCCACCCACTCATTCTTCCTGACGTGGCGCAAGCCACGTCAGGAGGACCCCACCCTAACCCTCCCCTTGCCAAGGGGAGGGAACCGGAGATGCAGTTTTATCCTAGATTTCTCCTAGCTAAATTTCAAGTTATAAGCCAGGGTGAGTAAAAAGGTTAACTGAGCGGAAATTAAGAACAAGTAAACTAGGGCTTTTGGTTTAAAAATCGACATCATCAGTCCGATACTTTTGATGTCAATCATCGGTCCAAAGACTAAAAAGGCTAACAGGGAGCCGGTGGTAAAGGTGGAGGCAAAGGAGAGGGCAAAAAAGGCATCCACGGTGGAACAAATGGACACGACAGCGCCGAGGACGAGCATGGCAAGAATGGAAGTCACGGGGCCTTGTCCTAAGCTGATAATTAAGTCCCGAGGGGCGGCGACTTGAATGATGGCGGCGATCGCACTGCCGAAGACGAGGATCCCTCCGAGTTCCCGCAGTTCAACCATGACATTTTCCACAAACAAGCGCAGGCGCTGGGAAAACAGGCGATCGCCCGGGAGGGCCACCCCAGCACCCCCCAAATTTCCCACTTTCGACGCCAATAATACCGTTTCCATTGTGGTGGCATCGAGGCGCTGGGGACTGCCTGGACTCCCTAATAAAAAAGTGCCTGATTGTAACAGGGGGGAGGTATTTTCAGAATCCGAGGACAAACCTTTGGATTTGCTGATATCGCAGGATTTTGTCTTAGAGGCTTGATTCATCGCCCGTGCTACCATCGGTTGGACAAAGGGGGTTAAATCTTTTTGGAAACTAAAGATTGAGCCAATAATCGTGGCAATTCCCAGGGAAAATATCACCCGCAACACCACCAGTTCCGGTTGGTCCCGAAATGCCGTCCAAGTGGACCAAATCACAATCGGATTCACCGTGGGAGCCGCCAGTAAAAACCCGATCGCCACGGAGGGGGAGGCCCCCTGCATCAGTAATCGTCGCGCCACGGGGACGTTGCCACATTCGCAGACGGGAAACAGAAACCCAATGGAACTCCCAATCAAAGCCCCGAGGACCGGGTTGGCAGGGATGGAGGAAATCAGCTTCTTTTCATCGACGAATAACAACAATGCACTAGAGAGCAATACCCCGAGGAGCAAAAATGGCAGAGCCTCTACAAGCAGACTCATAAACAGGGTAAAGGCGTTGTGTACTTGATTCATCATGCGGTTCGGCCTATTTTTCGCAGTGAGGAGCTTCGATATCAATTAACCCGGGAGGGAAAGTCTATAAAAACCCACACCCTCAAGGGTGGGGCTATACAGACGAAGCCTGCCTACGCAGGCTAAGAAAATCGAGTTTTACTCTTGAGCCCGCGCAGGCGGGCTTCGTCCGTATAGCCCCAGGCTTCAGCCTGCGGGTTTTGACAGACCTTTAACAACCGGATTTGGTGTCAGTCCAGGTTTACACGGTGGGGTCGCCCTTTGCTTTCAATCCTCCCCGTCCAGGAACGGGAATGAACCCAGAAGAATCTCTGGATGCCCTGGAGATTGGAGTCAAGTGCAAGCCGCCCTCACCATATTACAAGGTGCAAGGGAAAACCTGGGGTTGGCGATCGCCTCCACCTGGGCTGATCCCCACTCCATTTTTTCCCGGGTTTAGTCCCACCGGGGCAGTCGGCTTTCCCGGATCCACCCCTCGGGATCATCCGGGTAACGGATGATTAAAACCGGGCTTAAACTAATTTAAAGTTTAACAAAACATTAAAGAAAATTTAATTTAATTTTATCCAATTCATGAATGCTTGAGAAAAATTTACTCCGGGATCAGCATTATCGTCAGCAATTGTATCAAAACATTAAAAAATCTGTAGGATGGCCCAGAAATCTCCGGAATCGGTTTACGATATTCTTATCGGAATTTCGCCATTCTTGTACCCGCTCGCCCGGTGTTTCAGACGTGAAATCAATGCAGAGACTCTAGTCAACCCCGGTGAACCCTCGCGGCTCAACAATCCCCAGGGCTAACTCACCCCTGAAATAGGCAATGCTAAACTTTCTAAATGACGGAGAAGACATGAAACTTTATACATCGAACACAATGGATCTGGGGAACTCTTCTATCTTGAATCAGTCTTTCCCAGATTCATCCTTCTTACTGTCCGATCGGGTCTGTATGAAAACGTTGCATTTAGAGTCAACTCTATCCGCCCTCTCCCTTTATGATTATCAGGTGAATGCGGAAGTAATGGGGCGGGAAGTAGCGGAAACTTTTAATGCAAATCCCTTGCTGCCCGGGGTAATTTTGCTGGGGGAAGGTGAACTGTTAGGGATGATTTCTCGGGGCAGATTTTTTGAGCAGCTTTCGCGACCTTATGGGTTAGAATTATTTTTTAAACGGCAAATTCAGGTTTTATATCGGTTTACTCAAATCGAATATTTACGGTTTAAAAGCTCTGTCACTATTGTTGCAGCAGTGCAGGGGGTTTTATCGCGATCGCCGGATTCGCTTTATGAACCGATTGTGGTGGAAATCGCCCCGGGAACCTATCGCTTGTTGGACGTGCATCAATTATTATTAGCTCATGCCCACATTCACGAATTAGCCACTGAATTACTCCAAAAACTGTATCAACAATTGGAAGTTGCTAATGAAGAGTTACACCGACAGGCGACTTTAGATGGATTAACTCAAGTGGCAAACCGGCGAATGTTCGATCGCTATCTGTCTCAACAATGGGACCGACTCACGGAGGAGAAAAAACCCCTATCTCTGCTGTTATGCGATATTGATTTTTTTAAGGGTTATAATGACGCCTACGGACATCAAGCGGGCGATCGCTGTTTGCAAGAGGTGGCACGAGTTTTAAAGGACTGTGGCAGTCGTCGGGAGGATTTAGTGGCGCGCTATGGCGGGGAAGAATTTGCGGTGATTTTGCCCAATACCTTCACCGACGGGGCGATCGCTGTTGCCGATCGCATCCGCAAGGCCCTCGCTACCCTCCAGATCCCCCATCGGAACTCCACCGTCTGCGATCGGATCACCCTCAGTATCGGTATTGCTACGGTCATACCCACAAAACATGACTGCTTAGAACATCTGATTGCCGCCTCAGATCAGGCCCTCTATCGCGCCAAGCAAGAGGGTCGTGACTGCGCGATTTGTCACAAAAATTAACAAATCTGCAATTTTTAACCCCTCCCGATTTGCCTGGGGACTTGTCGGAATCCACGGATTTACAAGTCTCTACGGCTTAACAGGAGTTGCTCAATTCATCCCCTCCCTATCTTTGATTCGGTTATCAAACTTCCTCTAGGATTTGGGTATCCTAGAAAGGAGAAAACCCGGGGGTTTTTACCCATTTTTTGCTAATCCGTAACCAATTAGGGACAGCCGGGTTTTTAGCCTAATTCTTGATTCCTGTCCCTAGGTTAATTCCAGGTTAATTTTAAATTAAACTTTTTTAACGAATTAACCGAGAAGAGAGATGTATTGTAAAATAAGTTAATTCTGTAAAATAAATAACTTTTTAATTTCTCATGATACCCTTTATCCCTCACGAGGAAACCCGTAATGCTGGCAACATCCATGCAAAACTTAGAACAAGTCGTTTCCGTTACCCCAGACCGACTGGTTGGTAAACTTACGTTAGACTCCACCCTTGCAGACCTCACCCTGTTTGATTTTGAAATAGAAGTCACCTGTCCCGGATCTGAGTTGGCGAAAGCCTTAGCCGAAAATCCACTACTTCCCGGCGCTATTTTAACCGACTCGGGTAAGTTTGTCGGCACGATTTCTCGGCGGAGATTTTTGGAACATTTGAGCCGTCCTTATGGGTTAGAATTATTCTCCAGAAGACCCTTAAAAGCCTTACATAGCTTTACAAAAATCGAACCCCTAACCTTTCCCAGCTATTTACCGATTGGCATGGCGGCAAGGCAATCTTTAGGGCGATCGCCCGAGTGTCTCTATGAACCGATTGTGGTCGAAATGGAACCGAATGTCTATCGCCTCTTAGACGTTCATCAGTTACTCATCGCCCAATCCCAAATCTATGAACTCACCACCCAGATGCTACAAGAGCAAACCCGTTCCCATACCATTCAAACGGAAAAAATGGCTTCTTTAGGGCGGATGGTGGCGGGAATTGCTCATGAAATTAAAAATCCCGTGAATTGTATTTCAGGCAATATGGGATTTTTAGCCAACTACTGTCAAGACTTGCTAGAACTGGTCTCAGTCTATGAGGAAGAAGTAGAGACGCCTTCTCAGAGAATTGTCGAAACCATCGAGAATATTGATTTAGAGTTTTTAAGGAAAGATTTACCCAAGTTGGTGCAATCGTTGGTGGTGAGTTCCGACCGACTCACGAAGATTGTTGGCGGGTTACAAAACTTTTCTCATTTGGATGAAACCGCGCGTAAACCAGCGGATTTACATGAATGTTTGGATAGTACCCTGTTGATTTTAAACAATCAAATCAAGTATGATATTGAGTTGGTTAAAAATTATGGAGACTTGCCATTAGTAGACTGCTATTCAGGGCAATTGAGCCAAGTGTTTATGAATTTGTTGGGGAATGCCATTGATGCGATATTAGAACGGAAAGAGAAAGAATCTCAAAATTTGAATGGCAATCAAACGTGGAAACCGCAGTTGGCCATCGCCACGGAACTAATCAACCGCGAAGACCAATCCGCCGTCATTATCCGGATTGCCGATAATGGGATTGGAATTCCTACTCAAATTCAACAGCGGATTTTTGACACCTTTTTCACGACCAAACCTGTCGGAAAAGGGACGGGATTAGGATTAGCCATTAGTAATGAAATTGTCCGCGATAAGCATAAAGGTCAACTCAATCTCAACTCTCAAGAGGGAGTCGGTACTGAATTTGAAATTATCTTGCCCTTAGACAGAAAACCCGAGATTGAATTAAGACTCGACGATGAATAAAAACAGTTCGGGTGTCGTGAAAATTACCCTCGCAACTGCCAAATTTTCACCGTTGTATCCTCGGTTCCACTGACGAGGGTATTGCCATCGGGAGTAAAGGCGACGGCATAGACGACCCCCGATCGCCCCCAGCAGGTGCGCTTTTCTTGTCCGGTTTTGACATCCCAGAGCACAATGGAAGTATCATCGCTTCCCGAGGCGAGGGTTGCTCCATCGGGGGAAAACGCCACGGAATTGACTCCGGTGGAATGTCCGGTGAGAGTGCCGAGTTGCTGTCCCGAGGGCAGTTCCCACAACAAAATGGTGCGGTTCGCACAACCACTGGCGAGGAAACGACCACAGGGAGAAATGGCGATCGCATTCACGGACCCTGAACGTCCCCATCCCGTCTGTGTATCCGCCTGAGTTGTCACATCCCAAAACACAATGGAAGTATCCTCACTTCCGGAGACTAACGTGCGGCGATCGGGAGAAAAAGCCACGGAATTCACCGCAGCAGAATGACCCATCAGAGGGCGAAATAGCCGCCAAGAAGCCGTCTCCCAGAGGGCGATCGCCCCATCGGTTCCCCCAGCAGCCAACAGTCGGCCATCGGGGGAAAAGGCCACAGATTTGACCCCGGATGGCGCTTTCAGCAAGCGCAGAATCCGCCGTAACGTCACATCCCACAAGGCGATCGCCCCCCCACCACTACCTGCGGCCAACAGTCGCCCATCCGGGGAAAATGCTACCGCACTCACCCCAGCAAAGGGTTCCTCGGGCCAACTGCTACGCAGAGTGGGCAATTCTTGACCCTCATGGAGTTGCCACCATTTAATCCCAGAACGACTACCACTAACCAACAGTTGACCATTGGCACTAATAGCAACGGTTTTAACCGGCGCACCATGTCCCACCAAACTGCCAATTTCCGACACTGTAACTGGAGGCGTACTCACGCGCACCGTGGCGATCGCCCGTTGGGGAGTCGGTGCAGGCGATCGGGATTGGGGGGTGATGGTCCTACTTCCCTTGGAGGGGGAGGCTTTCAACCCTTGGATGAGTTCCTCAGCCGATTGATAGCGCCGTCTCACACTACTTTCGATCGCCTTGTCCAGGACCGTGGCGAGGCGATCGCTGACTTTATTGATACCTAAATACTCACGCCAAACAAAGGTACTTTCCATCGCATCATACATCTCAAACGGTTCCCGGGTGGTCAACAAGTGAATACAAGTCACCCCCAAACTGTAGATATCACTGGCAAATACCGCCTTGCCAAAGGTTTGTTCCGGTGCCGCATAACCCTTAGTGCCAATGGTCGTCCCGGTTTGATTTAGGGTCGTTCCCGTGGCATATTTCGCCGCCCCAAAATCGACCAAGACTAACTTGCGATCGTGACGACGCCGAATAATATTTTCCGGTTTAATATCCCGATGAATCACCTTGCCTTTGTGGACAAAATCTAAAACCGGCAATAAATCTTCCAGCAGACTAACAATTGCCGATTCAGAAAATCGACCCTGTTCCGCGAGTTCTTCCGTTAAATTTTGTCCATCAATAAATTCCTGGACAATATATTGCCGATTTTCCTGTTCAAAATGAGCAAACAGTTCAGGAATTTGGGAATGTTTGCCCAACTGTTCCAGACGGATTGCCTCTTGCTGAAATAATTGATTCGCCTTTTCGGCATTCTGTTGGGATTGGGGATAAAATTGCTTAACCACACATTGCGGTTTCGAGGGTTTGAACTCATCCAGTGCCAACAGGGTTCTGCCAAACCCTCCCGTCCCGATCAGTTTCACCAAACGATACCGTTGTGCCAACACCAGCTTGGTACCACAGGCGCGACAAAACGTCGTCAGGTCAGGATTTATCGGATTCGGACAATCGGGATTCGGACAGTAACTCATCAACAAAGTTTCCCAAGGGGTTATTTCTATGGTAAATCTTGGTTCGCTAATCTGAAACATAGCATCTCGGCCCTAATGGGGAGATTACCGATGGGGGTCCCAATCCCGAGGTCCCTAGACTGGCATTATCTTCCGTTTTTAAGAATTCACCCTCAATGTAGAGGCGATTCGAGAATCGCCAGTCAACCCAGGATGGGCTGTGCCCACCGTCCTAACCGTTCGCAGATTAAGAGAATTCACCCTCAATGTAGAGGCGATTCGAGAATCGCCAGTCAACCCAG
>NZ_JAMXOT010000339.1 GCF_024220515.1 Oscillatoria sp. HE19RPO | reverse complement strand
ATGAAACGCTAAAAACGTTAATGACTACATTGTAGCACTAAGGGATAGGCAAGGGATAGGCGGTTAAAACCGCTCGTTCGTTTTTCCTCTGCGCTCTAAAGATGCGCAGTTCCCAAACATCTCGGAGTTTTATATGGGTGGAGGGGACCGGAGGATGTTGTCGGGGTGATTCGTAAATCACCCCTTTGCGGTTATGCAGTTTTGGCTTGCCTTGCCTGTTTCACCATTGCAATTAAAGTCTGGTGTGCATCTTCAGAATCGGCCAGTGCATGGTCAAAAGTTACCCGAACTGGCAGAGATTCCTCCCCGACTTGGGCCGTGAGATTCATCCCCAAGGGGTCGATCGCCACTAGGGTTGCCGAGGTTGCATCAGGAACCTCGCCAAACATTTGAGCATACAGCAGCACAGAATCGGCATGGTCTTCGTTCATGTGCTTGCAAATGCGATCGCTCACTTGCTCCGAAATAAGATCCGCCATCGTTTAAACTCCCGATCAGGTAATTTCAAGTCAATCTGAGATTAATTATCCCTGGATTCAGAAACAATTATCCCAGCTTTTCTATTAAAGCAAAAACAAAATTAGCCGTTAACAGTCCCACGGCGATCGCCAGAAACACAAACAAGGATAAACTGAAAAAAGAGCGGATAACAGACGGCTTTTTGGGGTCCATATCAACAAGAGGGATAGAATTGAACAGTCCAGGATAGAGTACCGATTACGGCGAACCCATCCTCAAAAACAGTGACACAGAGGGAGAAGAAATGGGCCGTAACCCCTGTGCCATAGAGACCAGTGTTGTATCATCCATTGCCGGATAGCAAGGGAGATAGAGCAAATGCTCGAACATCTCACGAGTATTTCGCGGTTCCCATTCCGGGTCAGTTTCCGGGGACTCCACTACCGTCATACTATTCCCCTGAGTCGAGTCAAACCCTGCATTGGCAAGGGTGGCGATCGCAATTTCCGGGTCCTCAGCCAAAATCGGGACAACCCAGTGCAGATTAGGCATAGCAGCAACACCGGGCACCCGAATCTGGGGACAATACTCCCCCAACAACTGAATCAGGCGCTGACCCCGGTGAGTTTGTTCCGCTAAACGTTTCTCACTATAACCTTGCAAGCGCCGACGGAGTAATGCTAACAGAGGCGCACAAGGTTGATGACGCAGACGCCAGATCAGTTCATCCTTGGGAAACCCCTTCACCGACTGATTCAGCAGGCGATCGTAATCAATTCCCAACTGCCGACATCCCCAAATCAACGCCGTAAATCCAGCGCGACTAGAGAGGGTTTTCAGACCCAAATATTTCAGCAATCGGAGGGTGTAGTTCCCCGAATCCTGGACTGGATAAGTCGATTGGATCTGCCGGAGACAGTCCGCGAGTTGGGGGTCACGCACCCGCAATAACGCCCCACCCAGGGCCGTGGCAAACTTGATACTGCCAAAACTAAAACAACTCACATCGGCATCGGGATGACCCCGAAATCCGGGAGTGAATGCCTGAGCACAGTCTTCCACCAAAATCGCCCCAACGCGATCGCGCGCTGCTAAAATCGGTTCTAAATCCACCCGACCCCCAAACAAATGGGCGATAATAATCACCCGAGTTCTGGGACCGATCGCCCGGTCCAAACTCGCCGGATCCGGTGCCATCGTCCTGGGGTCCAAATCAATCGGGACCGGGACCAACCCATGATGACGAACAATCGACACCATATCGGGAATCGTCAGGGCACTCATCGCCACTTCACTCCCGGGAGGCAATTGCAACCCCTGCAACAGCAAATCCCACCCAGAACGTACCGACAAACAGGCGACTGCCTCCCCGGTCAAGTCGGAAATCCACCAGTCCTCCAACTCTTTTTGCAACCCCTGACCCTGGGAATTTCCCACGGTCAATGCTGCACCCAAGCCATAGATTAAATCACTATAATCAATATCAAACCGTTTCCGGGACCACATTTGAGCAATCTCTTGAACTTTAATTGCTTACTTTAGCGCGATCGGTTCCTAAGTGACACCGGGCCGCCAATCGTTAAAACCACCGCTTTAACGCGATCGGTCCTGAAGAAGCAACCGGCGATGGTTTTAACCCCCGCCTAACAGCAACAACCGGCGGGGGATCAATCCCCCGCCTGTAGTGGCGCTTCGCGAAGCGCCCCTACGTCGGTTGAAACCGACTGAAAACACCACCGTATAAGACTTGCAGTCGGTTTTTAGACGACGTAGGGGCGCTTCGCGAAGCGCCCCTACAAGGCCGCCAATCGTTTGAACCCCCGCCGGTGTTGCTTCTTCAAGTGGGTTCCCCCCCCAGGGGTTTTTCGTTGGGCTGTTGATTTCCTATCACAGACCGTACTGTAGAATTAAGATTATGATAGATCAATTGCTGTTCATGGAGATGAATCATGATTGCAAACGTTAAATCTTCTGGAATGACGGTGGCGGAGTATCTGGCTTGGGAGGCAGAGCAACCGATTAAGCATGAGTATATTGATGGCGAGGTTTACGCGATGGCCGGATCGACGTTACCCCATAATGATATTGCGGTAAATTTAACGAGTTTACTGCGGCCTTTTTTGCGGGAGAAGGGTTGCAAGGTGAGAATGTCGGATGCGAAGGTTAAGGTTTCTGAGCAGGGGCCGTATTTTTATCCGGATGTGGTGGTGAGTTGTGATGAGCGCGATCGCCGGGCCATTGAAGCGATTCATTATCCTCGGCTAATTGTTGAAGTGCTTTCACCCAGTACAGGGGCATTTGATTATGGCCAGAAGTTTCAGTTTTATCGCAAAATTCCCACCCTTGAGGAATATGTATTAATTGATGCCACTCAGATCAGAATTGATCGTTATACAAAAAATGCGGCGGGCAAGTGGGAGTTAACGCCTTATCCTGAAAATGAAGAGGATTTAGCGGCTTGCCAATTAGAATTAACCAGTCTGGATTTTCGGTGTGCTTTGGAGTTGATTTATGAAGATGTGGAGTTGAAAGGCGATACAAATCTTGGGATGGAGTAAAGACATGGGATTAATTGAAATCTAACGATTTTTGACTATTCTTGAGAGCGATCGCCCTCAATGGCGGCAAAGATTGCACCTAAGTCCGGTTGATTTGACCCAACACTCGCCGCGCACCGGGTAGGGAATAGCACCCCAATTTTACCCCCTACCCAAACCTCAGAAACCGGGTTTCTTACTCCCGTTCATTGGGCTGCGATCGCCGCTTTTGAATCAGTTGTTCGGCAATCCACCAAGCCCCCAAGGAACAGATGGCACTGGCTATTAGGACAAGCATCAGGGGATGGGGGGGAAGTAAGAGGCGATCGCGGATGCCCCGTTGTCAGAGGAGTTGGGCGACAGATTTCCCCTGCGCTTGCGCTGTGGGGACTGCTGGACAGGGTGGGCAACGGCGGCTAAAAAGTGGGGTTCTAGTTCAACGGGGAGGGCTAGTTGCCATTGGGGTTCCTTGACAATGAGGCAGAGCGGGGATCCAGGTTGGTTGATGGGTTCATGCAGGAAGTGCTACGGTCGAGGCTAATTATTATCGAAAGTGGTAAAATAAATTGAGTAAGTAGGTAGGCTGAATTAAATGTAAAATAGGTTAACCTGTGTAACCTATGGTAGTCAAGGGCTTGAGGAGTTAACAGCTTTACGGCATTTGACAAATGATTAGTCCCTCTTACTTATAAAGTTTGTGGCCTTTTAAATGGGTAATATCTGAGTTGGTTATGGAAGATTTTGCTGGTGTATGTTTAGCAAGAAAAAAAGATGCTTAGGCTCTACTGAAGCTAAAAGACCACAATATAGCGGCATTGCATTTGGGTGGTATTAGTATTGAGTGTCGTTTAAAGTCATTGCTCGCTTCTTATCATAGCATCAGTGAATGGGATGAAAAAAGTCGCAGAAAGAAAGACTCTATGTTTAATCAGCCAATCAATAATCCAGAACATAGCCTCACTACAGCCCTACGTCATATGCCAGAATTATACCAATCGGCAAAATCAGATCAGCAACTTCTAAAGCACCTAAACTGTCTGATTTACCCTCTTGGTGAAACCTATGTTAATTATATCGGTTTACGTTATGTAGCTCAGGCATCATCCGTTCAGCGGGATGAGTGGAAAAAAAGCTTTGATTATGTTTATGGTTGGCTAGAAAAGAATGAGGTGAGAATTCGATGAATCCTTCAAAACTGCGCGAAGAACTGAAGCATAAATTCTCCAATAATTTTCACCTAGATGTTGGAGATGGTGGTCTTGTTTTGTTAAACGTTATTGCAGAACAGTTTAATGGGAAGAGTAGAGCCGAGCGATTACAGGAAGTTGAACCCTTAATTCAAAAAGCTGATTTATCCGTTGGCATCATTGAGTTATACACCCCTGATGAAGCAATCGAGCAAGGCATAACTCTATCAGATACAAGCAATGATATTCCGACATCATGGCAAAAAGCTGTGGATATGTTAACATCGGGCAAAACCTTTTCTGAAAAAGAGAATCATCGGATCAAGCGTGTCGTATTTTATTCCTACAAAGGGGGGGTCGGTAGAACGACGGCATTAATCCAAACTGCTTTTCAATTAATGCGTTCTGGCAAGCGAGTTGTTATTATTGATATGGATGTTGAAGCACCGGGTTTACATGCTTTACTCCCTCGTCAAGAAGCTACTTTAAAAGTAGGTTTGGTTGATTATTTATGGGAACGCCAAACTTGTTTTTTAAATGAAGTTTATCAACCTCAAATTGAGTTAGGGGGCGACGAGGGAATTATCTACAGCGTCACCGATCCACATTCTAAACGTCCTTTGTTTGTTGTACCTGCGGGAAATATTGGGCGAAGATATGTGCAACGATTATCACTGTTGACGACTACGCACCTTTTTAATAAGTCTGATGATCCATGGTTGCAGTTTGAGCAGGAACTTTGGGAGCAGTTTCAACCCGATATCATGCTGATTGATGCACGAACAGGACTCAATGAATGGGGCGGTTTCACGTTGTTAGGGCTGGCAGATGATATTTTTATCGTCTTATATCCTAGTGAACAAAATGCTGAAGGTGTTCGTTTTGTTAAAAACACTTTAAATGAGCTGACTCATGCTGATGTCAAATTGGTATTATCCCCTGTTCCTGAAGGTATCATTGGCGCTAAGTTAGTTGAAAATATCAAACATTCTTTAGAATTAACGAATGATCAACAAAAAGAACTGATCCAAATTCCTTATCATCCTAATATCGCGGGTGTTACTCAGTTTCCGGTTGAGACTGCTTTGCCCTACTACGCTCCCATTGCCAATTATTTACTAGAAAAAAGTAGTGTATTAGAAGCTGATGCAATAATTAGTGCATCTAACCGTTTAAGTTTAGTAAGAGCTTTATCTTTTCCAGAACGTGATGCTGCCAGTATTTTAGATAATGATTTTGATAGAATTTTTCAAAAGACAATTGATTTTGAGCGTTGCTTGGACGATGCTGTTTGGGTGATTCGGGGGCGGAAAGGCACAGGTAAGTCAACGCTCTACACCTTATTTACTCAGCATCGTGAAAATGCTGAAAAGTATGCACGGGGTAGGCTAGAAAATATAATCATATTGTCAGGCCACGGCAATAGTGACCAATTTAGACCCACGGGTGATGTTTTTGCTCAAATTCACCAAAAGCTTGATGAGCATCAAAAAGATTGGTTATCGTTATGGCGGGCTTATGCTGTGATTCGGATTTATCGTTCAGATCCGCAATTCATTGAAATATTGAAGCAGGCTAAATTTAAAGGCTTGCTATCTCGATTAAAAAACAACTTTTTCCTAGATCAGTACAATATTTGGGAAGCGAAACATACGCATAAACTGGTTGAATTTGTCACGGATGACGCTTTAAATTCCTGTTGCCGAGATGCTTTGAGTTATCATAATCAGTCATTGAGTGAAGTTGCACAAAAAATCTGGTTACTTTATGATGATTTAGATCAGGATATTCAAGAAAATAGTTCTTGGCAACAAGCGGCCTTGGGCGGGTTGATGCGTCTGATTTACGATCTCAATAATCAAGGCTTATATCATATTCGTTTTAAGGTATTTTTGCGAGAGGATATCTGGAGTAATTTGATTTTCACCAATAAAAGTCATTTTGGTGAAG
This sequence comes from Oscillatoria sp. HE19RPO, assembly GCF_024220515.1. GTDB lineage: Bacteria > Cyanobacteriota > Cyanobacteriia > Cyanobacteriales > Laspinemataceae > Laspinema. The sequence continues at coordinate 1,077 of NZ_JAMXOT010000339.1, read as the reverse complement.
CACGTACTTTGCTATTGCAGTGGGGAAAAATCGATTTTTTGCGTTTAGCCTATCGTTTAGCAATTGGGGGGTCTATCGATTTCAAAATGCTTTCTAACCGTGTTTTGCCTCTGCCGGATAATAAGATTGATGAAGCCAGTGAAGATGCTTTGCGTCAAGCATTAGGGCCGTTATGGGGGTTGAGGGTTGAAAAGGGCAAAAACGCTTATGTGTCTCAATGGGTTTATTCCCGGTTAACCGATGCCAGTAACAATACCTATCCGCGTTCTTTAAATATTTTACTGAATGAGGCTAGAAAGGTAGAATTAGATGCACAAACCAAAAATGTGCCGAGTAATCGTTTATTAGGTTGGAAGTCTTTAACTGAGGGTTTGGAGGCTGCTTCTCACGAGCGGTGTAATGCGATCAAAAATGAATATCCAGAATTTTTAGCATTTTTTGAGCGTATGAATGAATTAAGTTCTTTGTTTAACGATCAAGAGTTAGAGGCGTTATGGCGGGATACTGTTAATCATTTGTCTTTTGAGAATTTCTTAAAAAGATTGCAGCAAATTGGTTTGATAGCTGAAAGAAAGAATAATAAGCGTTATGACTATGCTGTGGCTGATTTATACGTTTATGGGTTTGGCGTTAAGCGGAGGCAGGGGCAGCGAAAATAGTTATTTTCGTTTTGGCGTTCTACATTGTGTTGGATGGGAAAAGGGTTGGGAGTGATGGGGGATCAGCGATTGTCGCTAGAAAAATGCTTCAATTGGGGAGGGCGATCGCCCTCTCCAGATTAGCCCCCGGTTCCATGCCCATCTGGGCTTGGGTGAGGCGGGCATTGCCTAGGTTAGTCAGGGTTCTGGAGAGGTCTTTGTCTAACCCCAACCGCCGCCGAATTCCTGCCGCTTCATCGTAGGCGGCGGTCCACTACTGTTGTGTCGTCCTGCATTCGCGCTTGCAGCAGTTGCAGCCAAAATTGTCCTAATGCCGCTTGCTGATTTCCACCAGTCACCCGCCGCGCCAAAAACGCACCCACCTGCTGCGCCAGATTCCGCAAGAACCCTGCATTATTATCTTGTCTCTCCTCTTGCA